>JAUUDF010000042.1 GCA_030826885.1 Sulfurovum sp.
TCACGGACTATATTTTCTAGTTCTTCATCAATTATTTCAGAACGAACAAAATAGTTTCGTCGATGCCTTAGCGACATCCTTGTTAAAGCATCAATTGTTGCTTCTTTCCATGTCATTAGAATCTCTTTTAATAGGCCAAATGGGCGCGCTGATCGCCATTCAGTATGATATCAGGAAATCACGTAGTGTTTTCTGAGAGCAGACTTGATGTGTGAATCCTGTCATTTGTTGGACGTAGCGGAGCGGAGACCAACGAATGGCAGAGGGTCACGTTCAGTGATCAGCGTGCCCGTTGCACGCTCCCGTTCCGCGGGTGCGTGCAACGTTTAAAATGAGCCAATAAATTGCCCACAGGGTAATTTATTGGTCTCCTCTGGTTTGTTAGCTCTTGCGCTTTTGAACTTGCTTTTTGTATTTCCAAACTCTTGCAGTAAGTTCATTTATTAGCTCTTTTCCTTCTGGAGCCAATTTTTTCAACTTTTTCTGAACAGAATCCAAGTCGTCAGTTTCTGCAATTTCATGCATTAAGGTATTTCTTTTATCCTTCCATTTTCTGATACGGTTTAATAACTCTTTATGTACTGTCTTTAGACAATCAGAGTCTTTAGGATGAATTTTCTCTGTGATATGTTCTAGTTTTCGATCTAACCCTCGGAGTGTTTTTAGTAAATCTTCTCCCCTTTGAGGATATGCATGACGAATAACTGAGTTAAATCGATCTTCAATAATGGCATATTGTATCCAGCACGCTTCCATGAAAAATTCTTCAATCAATGCCATTTCCATACTGTTCCTTGAATAAATAGTTGCACGCACCCGCGGAACGGGAGCGTGCAACGGGCGCGCTGATCACTGAACGTGATCCTCTGCCATTCGTTGGTCTCCGCTCCGCTACGTCCAACAAATGACAGGATACACACATCAAGTCTGCTACCAGAATACCCTACGGGTTATTCTGATATCATACTGAATGGTGATCAGCGCGCCCGTTAAAAACATAAATACCTACTATCGTCTGCAAAACCCGTAATAGCGCCACTCGGCAGGGTGGTAGAAGTGGTGGTCGAACAGTCCTCTGCCTCTGACACGGTCTCTGTAGGTGTAGCGGTAGTCGTAGCGGTAGAATATGCCGTCAAAAAAGTATCCGTAACGGTTGAAATAGCCGTAGTAGAACCCCTCACGGTCATAAAAAGCGGCTCTATCGTAGCGGTACGCCAGTACCCATCCGCGTTTTTGGTAGCGGTGACCCCTTTCAAAGTGTCGTACCGGTCTCTCCTCATAAGCAAACGGCCGGGCTTCGTAGTATTCTCCTCTTTGGTATCGTGATGTAGGCTGTGGATGGTGCTTATGCAGCCTCTTTTGTGCATGGCGTTTGTGCTGTTTATATTCATGCTTGTTGGCAAAGGTGCGTCTTTGTGCCTGATGTGAGGTGTAGTACCTGTCAAGTTTGGAAATGTCAACGCGTTCATCACTTACATTGTGCGGTGCCTGTGCCTGGGCGAACACGCTTCCTGCAAGAAGCAGGATCGCCATAATATGAAGATGTATATGTTTCATGAGTTACTCCTAATGGTTGTATAGGGGTATCATAAACGAAGTTTGTGAAGTGGTTGTGGGGCGATTGTGTAGCGATTGTGAAGCAGAGGGACACACCCGAAGGTGTGTGCTGCATTTACATGACCGGCTGGTTGTTAATGAGAAGGTGTCCGTTTTCGAACTTGAGGGCAAAGACGGCATTGTCTCCCTCATATTTGGTGAACATCATGACCATCATCAGCATTTGGGGCGGGAATGCCTGTGCAAGCTGTTCAAGGTCTTTTTTGGGAATGACCAGTCTGCCGTCAGCATGCAGGTAGGGCAGCAGCATCATGGCTGTCATAGGATTGTCGGCGTTAAGCGGTACGTCGTTTTTGCTCAGGTTCACATCGAGATTGAAAGCGGTTTTGCCCAGATTGAGTCTTTTGCCTTTGGCATCTGTGCTCAGCGCATCCCATCCGAGAGGATCAAGAGAGACGGCAAATCCGTTGTGAACGAGGTCTGTACCCATTTTGGCGAGTTTCTGCTCTGTTCCGGCAGGAAGAGGTGCTGACTGGTTCGCTTCCGCTGCAGCAGCCAGTTCACCGGAGAATTGTAAAAATGCCGGGAGGAAATTTTTCAGATTGTTCAGCGCAAACCCGTATCGGAAGTTCTTTAGGCTGAAGAGCACTTTGTTGGTCTTTTTGTCCGTAACATTCACACTGCCGATGGAAGAGCGGTCTTCGTAGTTGATGTTCTGGTCGAACGATGCATGTCCCTTACTCTGATAGGTTTCGAGCACAAAGGCAGCATCGGGCATATCTCCTTTTACGGTTTGAATGCTGAATGCACCATCGATGCTCATACCGTTGCTGTAGAGATTGGCGATGAGGTCCATCATCTCTTTTGCAACTTTTTTCTGGTCTTTTGGCGGATGCTGCATAAAGTTCATGTAGGACTTCATGAGCGCTTCATCTACATTGTCCGTAACAGCGGAAAAGTCTATGCCGTCAATTGTGACCGTACCCTGGCTTTTAGGGTCTGTTTTGTCCTTGCCGGATATATCGACCGATTTGACTTTGAAATGCATATCGCTTCGTATTTTTTGGTTATGGGCAGTCGTGAGACTGGTGAACTCCGTGTTATTGATGCGTGTGTCAATGTGTAGCGGCGCTCTACCGGATGTGTTGGATGCAGCTGTATCGAGGTTTATGCCAATAGTCGGGAATGTACAGGAGATGTCACCAAGATAACTGTTCTCTTTTTTGACTTTACAGACAAAGTCACTGTAGGAGAGTGCCACCGATGTATTGTCTTTGGTATTGGTAATCTCCGTTTTGGCAGTGCCGCCATACACAGTGTATGCCTGTTTGGAAGCACCTGCTTCAAAGGGCTCGTCAAAATCGACATGGGCTCCTTTGAGGACAACATGCGCCGTATCGTTGTTCTCTTTGAGTGTTTCATCGATGTCAATGACACGCAATGCCGTTAGCTTGTCATTTTCATTGTAGGTCAGTGCGGCAGCCGCTTTCTTTGCTTTGAACATGTCGGCGACCGGCTTGGCTTCTGTACCGTTTCCAAGGTAGTAGACCATGACACTCTCTTTGTCGTTTGCCGCATACCTTTTCCAGTCGACATTCACATCGAATGTACTGTTATTTACCAAAGACTGAAGTGTTTCTCTCTCGTCATTGTCGAGCGAATTGAGGTTGAGCAGTTGTGCAAGCGCATTGGCTGCTTTGGATGCATCGGTTACTTTGAGACGGTAGGTGCTTTCAGACGTTTTATTCGTATCGAGCCCGTAGTTTGCGTAGCTTTTTATTTTTGCATCGAAGGCTGCTTGTCTCTTTTGAATGGTCTGTGCAGAGACTTCCGACTTCATTACCTGTGCAGTCTGCTGGCTGTTGTTCTTTTTGTCACCGCATCCGGCAGTACCCAAAAGCACTGCAGCGGAGACCGCCGCACTTAAGATGATATTTTTCATTCTGTTCCCTCGCTTTTTGATGTATATGCAGTAGTATACAATAAATAATTATCAGTAAAATTATACTCTTTGGATATAATGCCTCTATGCAAACCAAACGCTATATTGGTGTCATGTCCGGCACCTCCATGGACAGTGTCGATGTTGTAAGCTGCATGGTCGATGCATCTGCATGCAGCCTTGAATACAGCTATGCCCACCCCTTTCCCGAAGTACTCAAAGAGCAGATACTCCATGCCGTGACACACGCTCTGACATTACGTGAGACGGGCACTCTCGACCACCGGCTCGGGCTTCTCTTCGCCGATGCCGTCAGCGGCTTTATGCAAAAGTATGGTCTATGTACCGAAGATATTGCCGCCATCGGTCTGCACGGGCAGACTCTCTGGCACGAGCCCGACGGTACTGACCCTTTTTCCATGCAGATGGGCGATGCCAACCTTGTTGCCGCTCGTACCGGCATGCCTGTCGTCGCTGACTTCAGACGAAAGGACATGGCATTTGGCGGCAACGGCGCACCGCTTGCTCCCGCGTTTCACCGTTTTTTGCTCCAAGGTGCCGAGAATGCAGCCGTAGTGAATATTGGCGGTATTGCCAACATATCGGTGTTGCAAGAGGAGACACTCGGCTACGACACGGGACCGGGGAATATGCTCATGGATGCGTGGATTGCCGAATACAAAGAGCTTCCGTATGACAAAGAGGGCAGCTGGGCCGGAGAAGGCAAGGTAGACTACATATTGTTCGAAGCCATGATGCAGGATCCCTATTTCTCCCAAACCCCACCCAAAAGCACCGGAAGAGAACGGTTCAATCTACAGTGGCTTTCCAAAATAATAGAAGCATTGCAGGGTAATGCAAACAACAACTCTTCACTCTTCACTCTTCACTCTTCACTTTTACCGGAAGATGTGCAGCGTACCCTGCTTGAGCTTACGGCCCAGAGCATCGCCAACGAGGTGCTGCGTTTCAACCCAGACATATTGCTGCTTTGCGGTGGCGGAGCCTGCAACACACTGCTGGTCGAGCGCATCGCCGCACTGATGCCCAATGTCCAGACCGGTGTCATGGAAGATGCCCAGAATATTGAAGCGATGATGATGGCGTGGCTGGCGTACAAACGGATGCACAACGAGACGGTTGCGCTTAAAAGCGTTACCGGTGCACGGGAAAATACCATACTGGGAGGTGTATACCGATGAGTGATACAGACACACTGAAAGCGTGGCTTGCGGGCTATGGCGTTGAGGCACCACTTGAGCCTCTCACAGGCGATGCCAGTCTGCGAAAATACTACCGCATGAGCGAAGCGCTTCACAGCGGCATTGTCATGGATGCATCGGCACAGCGCGAGAGTGTCGCACCGTTTGTCGACATTGCACACAGGCTGTATGAAGCAGGGGTCCGTACCCCCAAGATCAATGCGTTCGATACAGCGCAGGGTTTTGTTTTCATGGAAGATCTCGGCAGCTGCCACTTCTGCGATGCCATTGGCGAAGAGAAGAGTCGCCACTATACAAAAGCCGTTGAGACCATTGCCAAAATGCAGCATGCCGATGCCAATGGACTGCCGCTTTACGACAGGGAGTTTCTGCACTTTGAAATGGCGCTGATGCCGGAGTGGTACCTTGCCAAATATCTCAATGTCATACCGGACAAAGAGGAGCAAAGTATGCTCGATGCAGCATTTGACGCCATTGCCGACGTGGTAACGGAACAGCCTCAGGGACTTTTTGTACACCGTGACTACCACTCCAGAAACCTGATGCTCACCCCCGGTGACGACATTGCCGTCATTGACTTTCAGGATGCACGCGCAGGGGCATTGACCTATGACCTTGTCTCCCTGCTGCGCGATGTCTATGTAAAGCTCGACCCTGCGGAGGTAAAGCGGCTGGCACTTTATTTTCGGGACATCAAAGGCCTCGATGTCGATGATGATACGTTTATGAAATGGGTCGATTTTACCGGACTGCAGCGGCACATCAAAATACTGGGCATCTTCGCCCGTCTGGCACTGCGTGACGGTAAGAGCGGTTACCTCAGGGACATACCGCTGACACTGGCCTACATCAAAGAGGTAGGCAGCCGGTATGCGCAGACTCAGGCACTTGCACACTACATTGAGGAGGTATCGTCATGAAGGCCATGATACTCGCAGCGGGGCAGGGAACCCGTATGCGTCCGTTGACCGAACATACGCCCAAGCCGCTGCTTGAAGTGGGCGGTATTGCGCTGATTGTATGGCATCTGGAGAAGCTGGCGCATTTTGGCTTTAGGGAGGTCGTCGTCAACATTGCCCATCTGGGGTGGAAAATTCCCCAGGCTCTGGGGGACGGTTCGCAGTGGGGAGTGCATATTACCTACTCGGACGAGCAGGAAGAGGGGGCGCTGGAGAGTGCCGGAGGCATTGTCAAGGCACTGGACCACCTTAAAGATTCGGACCCTTTCCTTGTGGTCAACGGCGATGTCTGGACAGACTATGACTTCGACAGCAGCAAAACACTTCGAGACGGCGTACTGGCACATCTTGTGCTCGTACCCAACCCGCCACACAATCCCGAGGGGGACTTTGCCCTGCTTGACGGCTTTGTGCACGACAACCCGGAGTATACCTTCAGCGGTATCGGCTACTACTCTCCCAAACTCTTTGAGCATGTACCCTACGGCAAACGCGCACTTGCGCCCCTGCTGCGTGAAGCGATGTATGAAGGAAAGGTCACGGGTGAGCTTTATGAAGGAGAGTGGTACGACATTGGTACACCGGAGCGTCTTGAAGCACTCAACGCCCGTCTTTTCAATAGCAACTAAATGCATATTGACTATAATAGGCGTATAAATTCAGGAGTGAAAGCATGAGAAGAAGTATGGTATTGTTAACGACAGCGGCAGTTTTGATAGCAGGATGTACCGGTCAGCCGGCATTTGACCCGAAAAAGACAGAGGTACGGGTAATTGACGGTAAAAAGTTCAGTATTCCTGCCGGGGCGACAGCATCTGCACACGTTGGTACGAAAAAAGAGATAGCGTTCTATAAAAAATCGGGCGTCGAGGAGTGCCGGGATGGTGATGTCATCTGGGATGCCAAAACCGCGCAGGAACAGATCGCAGAAGCGATCAAAGAGGGTAATCCTACTATCCATAAAACATTGGCAAAGCAGGGGCTTATCGGGTGTGCCCATCCGGTAAAACAGTAAAAGAGGAGGAGAGTCAATGACAAAAGCAGAGGCACCCGAGGCCCAAAGGGCCTACGCACTGGTAGAGGCGCTGCAGCACTATTTCGTAGAAAAGCTCGACGGTATCAGCCATGAACTGGGCGCGGACAAACCTTGTGAAGCAGTAACGTGGCTCAGAGACGGGGGCAGGCATGGCGGCGGTATACGCTACGAAGCGCGCGACGAGACAGTGTTTGACCGCGGGTCTGTCAATATTTCACAGGTACACTACGATGATGATGCAGGCAAGCGTCTTGGTTCTGCGACCGCCATTTCGACCATTATCCATCCTCTCAATCCGCATGCGCCTTCAATGCATATGCATATCTCCTGGACACAGATGAAAGACGGCAGCGGCTACTGGAGGCTGATGGGCGATTTGAACCCTTCGTTGAAGAACGATGTATTTCAACGTGATTTTGACAGGGCGCTCGAAAGGGTGGCGGATGAACTGTATGATGATGGTGTTGCACAGGCAGAACGTTACTTTTACATTCCTGTGCTCGGACGTACGAGGGGTGTGAGCCATTTTTACCTTGAAGGCTACAACAGCGGTGATTTTGAAGCCGATATCGCGTTTGCCGAACGCTTCGGAAAAGCGGTCATCGATGCCTACATCGGTATTACGCTGCAGGCACTGCAATACTATCGTACATTCACCGCTGAAGAGAAAGCGGCACAGGTGGACTATCATACCCTGTACTTCTTTCAGGTACTCACGCTTGATCGAGGTACGACATCCGGACTGCTGGTACATGACCAGAACGATGTAGGCATCATGGGGTCGCTTCCTTCCCATGTAAACCGTCCGCTGCTCTACAGTTGGCTTGAGAAGATGCCCAAACCACAGGACAGACTGCTGCTCTCACTTATAGAAGCACTGCCGGAAGGGCAGATCGTACCAGTGACGGAGGCGGTTAAAAAACGCCTGGCTGAAGCAGTCAGAAGTCACTACATAGCGCATCCTGAAGCATTAGGAATGCAGGCAAGCGGAGATGTTGTACCCGAAACGGTGCAAAACCACACAAAGTAGTGTTATGAGCGTAAGAGAAAGCGCCCTTTTTTTCTATCTTTCTTGACCTTTTCGTAGCTGCCCACCACTCCGTTCATGGCGATGAAAACCCCCTCTTTCTGAAGTTGTCGCAGGTAGCCGCAGGCAAAAGCGAAATTGGCGGATGCCTCGACTGGATCGATGCTGTAGGGTACCATGGCACCGGTGAGCACAACGGACTTTTCAAGTTCGGCATCTGCGAGATATTCGGCGGTCAGGTGCATCGTATCCGTACCGTGGACTATGAGTACTTTTCTCTCCTCTCTCATACTCAGCGTCGCGAGCAGTTCAAGTCTGTCCTGCGTCGTCATCTCAAGACTGTCTTTGCCGATGAGGTTGAGTACCTCAAAGTCACACAGCCACTTTTGGGCAATTTCTTTGAGGGCATGGGACTCTTTGTCGATAAGCAGTTCACCGCTTACCCTGTCATAGACTTTGTTGAAGGTTCCGCCGGTACTGATAATGAGTAGATTATGCATAGATACTTCTTTGTTGTTTTTTGCGAATGGTACTACATTTTACCTCAATGATGATAAAATAGCGCAATTTAATTTTTGGAGAATGAAAGCATGATCATGAAAGGCAAAAAGGGTGTCGTACTCGGCATCGCAAACAAAAAATCCATCGCATACGGCATTGCGAAGGCATGTCAGGATCAGGGTGCCGAGATGGCGATTACATTTTTGAATGAGCGTTTCGAGAAAAAACTCGAACCCGTAGCCGAAGAGCTTGGCTGTAACGGACGTTTCTACCCGTGTGATGTGAGCAAACCAGAGGAGATAAAGGCACTCAAAGCATCGCTTGAAAAGGATTTCGGCGAAATAGACTTTATCGTCCACTCCATCGCCTTCGCTCCCAAAGAGGGACTAAGCGGTCGGTTTACAGATATTTCCAAAGAGGCGTTCGAGGTGGCGATGGACATCTCCGTTTACTCTCTCATTGAGATCACCAGAGAACTCAAACCCATTCTCTCAGACAAAGCGTCCGTGCTGACACTCAGCTATTACGGTGGCGTGAAGTACATCCCCAACTACAACCTCATGGGGGTCGCCAAAGCGGCACTGGAGATGACGGTGAAATATCTGGCAGAAGATCTTGGTCGTGACGGCATTCGTGTCAATGCCATCAGTGCCGGACCCATCAAAACGCTTGCAGCAGCAGGGATCGGTGATTTCTCCTTTATGCTCAAGTGGAATGCGGCACACTCACCGCTGAAGAAAAATGTCACTATCGAAGAGGTGGGGAACTCCGGTATGTACCTGCTCAGCGATCTCTCTTCGGCTGTGACAGGTGAGATACACTACGTCGACGGCGGCTTCAACATTATGGGGATGCCGGCAGTCGAGTTCGACGAGGATGGCAAGCCGACCATCGCATGGAACGGGGAGTCGAAATAGGCGTTTGCCTATTGGGAAGCGTTAAGCATTTAGCGTTTAGCGTTAAGAAGGGAGAACCGTTTGCGTTGCGAGAGACTGGATGTATGGAAACGAAGTTGCCGTTTGAGTGTAGAGATTTATAAACACTTCGCACAATGTAAAGATTTTGGTTTTAAAGACCAGATAACACGAAGCTCCCTTTCTATTGCAAGTAATATTGCCGAAGGTTTGGAAAAAGAATCCGATAAAGAAAAAATACGTTTTATTGAAATAGCCCGTGGATCAAACGCAGAACTGATCACACAAACTTACATTGGTATAGAAATAGGTTATATTACAAAAGATACAGGGTTGGCTTGGATTAAAGAACTTAATGAAATTTCCCGCATGCTCGTCGGATTAAAGAAGAACTATGCCTAAACACTCAACGCTTAACGCTAAACGCTCCCATCAGGACTCTGACACATATTTAAAGAAAAAAGCCTTTTTTGAGAAGGTATTGACGATATATGGGCGCAATGCTGTGCTTGAGGCATTGGAAGATCCTGCCGTTACCATCCACAAACTCCACTTCTCCACATCGAACAAGCCTGCCCCGGCATTGGATAAAATGGCGGAAATCGCGAAAAAACGCGGTATTGAAGTTGCCTATCATGACAAGGCATCTCTCTCCCGCATCTCCAAAAACGCCAAACAGGATCAGGGGGTGGCACTCGATATTGTGCTGGAGCATTTTGGAGACGAAGAAGATTTCATCGCCAGGCATACGCATTATCGTATCTTGGCACTTGATGGGATCACCAATCCGCAAAATCTCGGGATGATCATCCGCTCGGCAGCGGCGGGGAATATCGATGCGATTATCCTGCCAACCAAGGGTGCCGCGCAGATAAGTCCACTGGTCATCAAAGCCTCGGTTGGAACACTCTTTAAAATGCCGATCATCAAGAGCTCCAATCTTACCGAAACACTCAAACGTTTCAAGGATGAGGGTGCATCACTCTACACACTCTCTTCCCATGCTTCCAAGAGCTACAAAGAGACAGCCTATAGTGACAAAAGTATCTTTGTACTTGGCAACGAGAGCGAAGGGGTCAGCAAAGTGGTCGAAGCACTCTGTGACGAGAGTATCTCTATTCCTATGAATCGTGGGGTGGAGTCGCTCAATGTTGCAGTGACCGCGTCACTTCTTGCATTTATGTGATGTTGGATTGTGTGGTAGACTTACTTCGTTGAAAAAGTGTAATACCAATGAGTTACAGGAGTTTGGTGTACTCCGCGCCGCTTTCTTTGAGTTCACTTTTGTAGAGGTGTATCTGCGGCAGCACTTTGCCCAAAGTTTTCTCCTTGTATGCTTTTACTTGCTCTTTGTATGCCTTGTAATCATCAATCTGTCTGATCCTGCATAGTGTGACATGCGGCTTGAAGCGATAGAGCGAAAATCCTGCCTCTTTGCATTCACGTGCTTTCTCATAGAGCAGCGTAGAGTCCGCTTTGGCATAGAGGATGCGTGGCGGTCTGCCGAAGTACCCCAGTGATTCGATGGCAATTTCACTTTCCATCGGTGTGATTTGTGAGAACTTTTCTATGATAGGCGCAGCATCTTCCATCTCACCCAAAAAGACCCATGTAAGATGCAGATTCTGCTCAGCTATCCACTTGCCCTCGATGATGCCTTCAAAGGATTTTTGTATGGTTTCATAATCTTCAATGATTACAGGCGAGGCAATGAAAAGACGCATGGAACTCCTTTATGACATTTTGACATATTTTTTTAACACCCAATGCTTTTTTGGTACAATTATCTATAGTTTACCACAGGAGTCTTTTATGTCCTCGTCCAATACCATCCAGTGCCCAAATTGTGGTACACAGATCGATATCGATGCGATCTTTTACCATCAGATAGAAGAGAAATTCAAAGCCCAGCAGCTGGAAGAGAAACAACGTCTACAGTCCGAGATAGATGCCGCACGCAAGCAGTATAGAAGCCATCTCGATGCGCTCAAAGCCAAGGAGGAGGCGCTTGCTCAGGAAAAAGAGAAATTTGACGAACAGCTGCGTCGTGCGACCCGCGAACAGCTCAAAACAGAACGTGCCAAACTGATGGATACGCTCAGAAAAGAGCTGGTCGAAGAGCAGAGCGAAGCAATGGCTCTGCTGCAAAAGGAGCTTGAGGAGAAGTCCAAACAGATACAGGAACTCTCCGCTGCCAAGATAGAGATCTCCCGGCTCAAACGGGAAAAAGAGGAGCTTTCCCTCAAAGCCAAAGCCGAGGCAGAAGCGGAGCTCAACCGACGTCTTGCCAAAGAGAAGCAGAAGGTGCAACAGGCCCTCGACGAGATGGCAGCACAGAAGCTCAAAGAGATCGAAGAGGCCCAGGCACTCAAGCTCAAGGAGAAGGATGAACAGCTCGAACAGCTTAAGCGTTCTCTCGAAGATGCCAAGCGCAAAGCGGAGCAGGGCAGCATGCAGGTACAGGGCGAGGCACTTGAGCTTGCCATTGAGGGCTGGCTCTCTCAACAGTTTCCTTTCGACACCATCGAAGAGGTCAAGAAGGGAGCCTTCGGTGCAGACTGCATCCAGACAGTACATACTCGCGATGTACAAAACTGCGGTATCATCTGCTACGAATCCAAAAATACCAAAGCATGGAGTGATGCATGGATCACCAAGCTCAAGCAGGACATGCTCAAAGTGGGCGCCGACATCGGCGTACTGGTCACCTCTGTCTATCCAAACGGTATGGAGCGCATGGGCTTGGTGGACGGTATCTGGGTCTGCTCTCTTGAGGAGTTCAAAGGCTCTGTCTCACTGCTGCGTGAGAGTCTCATCCGCGTACATGCCACCATGCAAAAGGAGGAGAACAAGGCTGACAAAATGAGTCTGCTCTACAATTACCTTACGGGCAATGAGTTTCAGATGCAGCTGCATGCGATTGTAGACGGTTTTATCCAGATGCAGACCGAACTCGACAAAGAGCGCCGCAGCCTGATGGCAGCCTGGAAACGCCGCCAGAAGCTCATTGACTCCGTACTTGCCAACACCACAGAGATGTACGGATCACTCCAGGGCATCGCCGGTGGCAATGCCCTGCCAAAGATTGATGTGCTTGAGCTTCCGGAGGATGTGGAGGGGGATGAAGAGTGATATAGTAAGGGTTATTTGTGCTAATATACCGCTTTTAAATACAGGAAAAATAAAAATGGGAATTTTTGCTTTACAGTCACTTGCCGGAGGTTTTTTGGACGAAGACCTTCAACATTTCAACAAGGTCTTTGATGACTGGTGTGTACAATTTGAGAGTAGAGAAGATGCGCAGCTTGTGCTGGAGAGTCTTGAAAAAAAGGATACGATCAAGATAGTGGAGATCACACCGCTGAGTTATCCAAAATACTTTTTCCCAAAACTGCAGGGTATCATCCATGCCACACGGGAATACGAAGGAAAGATCATATGTGTTGTCGAGCCACAAATGGGTATGAGCTTCCGCATCGCTATATGTGATATACAGACGAAAAAAGTAAGGGTTCTAAATACACGATACAAAAGTGCCTCAAGTGCCGAAGGGGTGTTTGCCAATTTGTCTTTTACGTTATAGTGTTAAAGGTAAAATCTTTAAGTGGCTGTTGAAGTGTAGCCAGCAAAATAATCGTATAATTATGTATGACTAAAAAACAACCCACACGAGAAAAACTCTTAGATATTACATTCGATGAAGTCTATATACACGGCTACGTGGCCACCTCTGTAGATACCATACTGAAAAAAGCAGGAGTGCCGAAAGGGTCGATGTATCATCACTTCAAGGGTAAAAAAGAGCTTGTACTGGCAATGGTACAGGAGCGGCTTTTTCCAAAGATGGATCTTTTTTTCGATTTTGGGAAAAAAGAGGACGTATCGGTAACCGATTCCCTGCGAGACACGTTTGCGGGGATGAGCCGGAACAAGCCGCTCATTACCTATGGATGTCCACTTTACAGGATGATGGTCGAGCTTTCACCTGTTGATGCAACGTTTGACACATTGTTAAGCAGTAAAGTGGTGCAAATGAAAGAAGATTTGGCCGGGCTTTTGCAAAAAGGCATTGAAGTCGGAGAGTTCAAAGAGACGCTTCCGGCAGAAGATATGGCTGCTTACATACTGGAGAGTACCTGGGGTGTGCTTTCTCTTTCTCCGTCTCTCTCCTCCTCCAAACACTTCATCAAACACAGTAAATTTATTCTTGATACGTTGGAAAAATATAGAAACTTGACCAATCAGTCTAGTTTGAGCACAATTACTCTAAACTGCAATTAGACCAATTAGTCTAATTCATTCAAGGAATCACAGATGTTCATCGTAGAATCCAATCCGAACAAAGAGATGCAAATTTTGCTAAGGGGTGTCAGGCAGAAGCTTGGGCATGTACCGCCGCACTGGGAGCTTTTTGCCACTATCAACCCTACACGGTTTAAGATGTTTCTTGAGGAGATAAACTATTTGACCTCACATCCGAACATCAATAGTGACTTTTTTACGTTTCTCAGATATACGGTAGCGACCGACAACGGTTTTAGCTATTGTATTCGTTTTAATAGAGAATTTCTTTTGGCCAAAGGCTATAGGGTAGAGCAATTACAGGCAGTAGAAGGTACACAAAAAACGTTGCCCCTGGACGAAAGACATCAGGCGCCTTTTGACGCAGCGATGAAAGCCGTCTATACACCCGAACTGTTTACCAAAGCGCTTATCGAGTCATTGAAAACCATAGGGTGGAGTGATGCAGATATCTTTGATGCCGTAGATCATGGAGCATTTTTGTTTCGCTTTGCGAAAGTTTTGAAGGCATAGAGTAAAGAGCAGGACAAGAGGTGACAATGGTAACCCTCTCATCGAAACTTACGATGAACAACTCACATGCGAAACCCCCGCGATATCAAAGAGTTCGGCAGGTTTGCGTCGGTAGTACTTCTGCTCGATCTCTTTGGAGTGTTCGGCATAGGGATCGGTCATCACTTCCATCAGTTCATGAATGAGGCTATAGTCTCCCTTTTCTGCCGCTTTGTAGGCCGGTACGACAATCCACTCTCTCAGTGTATATTTGGGGTTGGTCTGTTTCATCTGCTCTATGAGTGCTTCTCGGCTCTGGGGTGTGGAGATGTCAATCAGGTCTCTCCAGCGCTGGAGCCACTGTGTCCATTGATCAAGCAGCGGATCATCCTCACTCAGGGTGGTGTAGAAGCTCTTTTGCAGGGGCTCGACACTCTGGGGCAGTGACGAGAGCTCACGGAAGAAGAGGGTATAGTCAACTCCCGTGCGTATCATCAGTGTGACAAGCTCATCGAAGAGGGCGGCATCGTAGTGGGGCAGTCCCAGTTTGGCTGCCCACATCTGCTCCTTTTTCTGCTGCATGAGCGTAGAAAAGCTGTTGGCGAGGCTTTCGAACTGAGTGAGAGCTTCGGGATCCTTATGGATCAGTGGGGCTACCGCCGTGCAAAAAGAGTGAAAATTGCGCAGGGCGGCCTGTGGCTGATTAAGGAATGAGAAGTGCTCTCCGCCACCTGTCCAGGGCTGATAGCGCGGGTCAAAGCGGTCGATGAAGCCAAAGGGCCCATAGTCGAGTGTGAAACCGCCTGCGGCGCAGTTGTCGCTGTTGAAGTTGCCCTGGCAGTAGCCCACGCGTATCCACTCCGCCACCAGGGTAGAGAGCCTGTGGGCAAAGGCTTCGACAAGCGCAAGTATTTTTTTCCCAAATGGCAGGGGGCTGTCGATGGTGTCACTGTACTCCCTCTCTATAAGATAGCTGACGATCGCTTCGAGCTCTTCACGTGCACGGGGGTGCTCCTGCTTACGTGCGCGTCTGCCAAAGAGCTCTATCTGTCCGACGCGTAAAAATGACGAGGCAACCCGTGTAGTGATCGCGGCAGGTTCTGAGATCATCACCTCCGGATCTCTTGAGCGTGACTCTTCTCTAAACCATGGGCGCATCACACGTTCATTCTGTGAGACGTAGAGGGTGAGTGAACGTGAAGTCGGTATGCCCAGCGCGTGCATGTGCTCCTGTGCCAGAAATTCCCGGATACTCGAGCGCAACACTGCACGTCCGTCCGCACCGCGGCAGTAGGGGGTCTGCCCAGCGCCTTTGAGCTGTATCTCCCATCGCTTGCCGTTTATGAGCACTTCGAGGATCGATACCGCCCGTCCGTCACCGTAGCCGTTTCCCGTACCAAAAGGACACTGCTGGTAGTACTCCGTCCCGTAGATTGAGAGTGCATACCCCGTTGCCCAGCCAATCGGACGCATCGGTGCAGGCACGTCGGAGAGATTGCCGCTGAAGATACGCATAAACGCCTCTGAGTATGCCAGCGCATCATCAAGCCCAAGCTCGGCAAAGAATGGCTTGCTGTGGGCGACATACTCCGGATCAGGCAGCGGGGTGGGCTTGACGGGGACATAGTGTCCGGAGCGTACCTCTCTGGGAGCATGGTCGATGCCATCCTCTCGTGCATCTGGGTTCGGCGTGAGTGTATCCATCAGCGAATAGTCTGCTTTGGCCGCCAGTGCTTCAAGGGTGTCTATCGTTTGCATGTCGGTTCTTTTGTTCATCATACATCCTTCTTGGTTGTCTCAATGTAGCGTGTAAAGCTTAATGACGTATAAAAAACAGAGTTCACCGGCTCTTTTTAGCATTATACATACACTTATGGTACTATTATGAAATAGATGTGTCAAAACGGTTGTTCTGTTTTGAAATACCGATATCTGAAAGCGTTTAGACGAGGAGAACATGAGGTGGATACACCGATGCTGAAAATATCTAACACTGTTACGCTCGATGAGAATGAAGTAGAGATTGCTGCCATTCGTGCGCAGGGATCAGGCGGGCAGAAGGTTAACAAAGTCTCTGCGGCGATCCACCTGCGTTTTGACATTACCGCATCCTCACTGCCGGCGTACTACAAAGAAAAGCTGCTTTCTCTAAAAGACAAACGCATTACCAAAGAGGGTATTATTGTCATCAAGTCACAGCAGCACCGAAAACGGGAGCTAAACCGGAAAGAGGTGTTTGAACGTCTGGTGAAGCTCATTGGGAGTGTGGCGGTGACACAGAAAAAACGGTTGCCGACCAAGCCGACAAAAGGAGCCGTCAAACGGCGACTGCATTCAAAGAAGAAGCATGCAGCCAAAAAACAGCTGCGTAAGAAAGTGGAGCGTGAGTAAAATGCATACATCACCACATTTTTCTTCAAAACTGGCACTGCTTCTTAGGTTCTGGAACGATATCCGCCTGCTGTTTGGACTCATACGCGACTACATCAGGGGTATCTACCGTGATGTCCCATGGCTGAGCATCGTGGCAGTTGGTGTAATGCTGCTTTATATGATCTCGCCACTTGATCTGTTGACCGATGTCATTCCCATAGCGGGATGGCTGGACGATGTGGCGGTGATTGTGCTTTGCCTAAAACTGATACGACCCGATCTGGAAAAGTACCGTGCATACAGGCAAAGGAGAGATGCCGATGGCACGCATTGATCAGAAGCAGTTCTACAGAGACAATATTGAAAAGTACGGGGTCTCTGCCGAGGGGGCAGGGTGGGATTCTGCACAGACACAGCGGCGCCGCTTTTCTGCCATTGCCTCCTGTCTGGGTAACATGGGAAATGACGTACTTGTCGATGCGGGGTGCGGATTTGGAGATTTTTACGTCTACCTGGAAGAGAAACAGACCCTGCCTAAGACCTACATTGGGCTGGATCTGTGTGCACCGATGGTCAAAGAGGCGCAGCAGCGTACCGGTTGCAACATCGTAGAGTGTGATATTCTTCGTCATACACTGCCAGAAGCGGACTGGTATGTTTCCAGCGGGTCGATGAATCTCTTGAGCCGCGTGGAGACGCAGCTGTTCATTCAGCGCTGTTTTGCTAAAAGCCGAAAAGGATTTGTTTTCAATCTGCTCGAGGGCAGGGATAGGGAAGGTGTATTCAGTTACTGGCAGCCACATGAGATCATCAGGCTCTGTAGACCTTTGGAAGCGAAAATAGAAATTAAAGAGGGATATTTGCAGAGAGATTTTACCGTAGTGTTAAAAGGTTGAGCCAAATTTATATTTCGTGATTTGGGGTTAATACCCGGCTCTTACAGAAAATAGGCTAAAATACACCCTGTAAATTTAATACTGTAAAGGAACCTTTCCATGGAAAACATTCCAAATTGTCCAAAATGCGGCAGCGAATACACTTATGAAGACGGCAATCTCTACATCTGTCCAGAGTGTGGGTATGAGTGGAGCAAAGATGCGGCAGCCGAAGAAGAGAACGGACTGGTTGTCAAAGATGCCAACGGCAACATTCTCGCTGACGGCGATACTGTAACGGTTATCAAAGACCTTAAGGTCAAAGGGAGCAGCGGCGGCATCAAAGTGGGAACAAAGATCAAAGGTATACGCCTTGTAGAAGGCAACGACGGCCACAACATCGACTGTAAAGTTCCCGGTGTGGGTGCCATTAAACTCAAGCAGGAATTTGTAAAGAAAGCATAAAGGGTTTTATGCTTCATTCTCCTGCTGCGTGTACTTCGCACGCAGTTCTGCGAGCTTCTCGTGGTAATGCTCCGCATCACCATAGGGGAGGTACTTCTCGAAATGATCCTCCCCATACGCAACTCTTTTCGCATGTTTGATAGGACAGAAGTAAAGCTCCGTCGTACGTGCCACAGAACCTGAGTAAAACATGAGTCCGTTGAAGTAGGAACAGTAGACACAGTTGAGCTTTTCAAAAAAGTTCAGATAGCCGAGGTATTGGCGGTCGAATACAATGTAGTCGCTTCGCTTGTCGAACTTGAGCTTGAAAACAGATGCGACGGTACGTGTATAGACAAAAAGTGTCACATCGAGGAAGAGTGCGGGAAAGACCATGCCGTAAATGATCGGGGCGGTGAGAAACTGTATGAGGGGTACCTCTTTGAGCCATTGCCAGCTGCTTTTCATATAGGCATGCTGTTTGGCAATGACATCCTTTTCGAAAACAACCTTGCCGTGTTGTATGTCATAGTCTATTTTGGCCTCTTCTTTGGCGATTTCATCTCTGAGTGCGTGTTTCATTGTTTCTATAGTGTCTATCAATTCCCGTATTTTACGGCTCACGAAGCATCCTTTTGATATGAAGATAGGATATTATAACACGTTAATATGCTATTATACGATGCAACAAAAGCAAAAGGGCTACATATGCAGCAGCGATGCAGTATCAAGGGAATCATCAATCAGCTTCTCACATATAAAAAAGAGTTGATATTTGGAAATATTATTGCTATTCTCTCGACACTGCTGGTAGTGGTCATTCCGCTTTTTATTCCCATTATTGTTGACGAACTGCTGCTGGGAAAAGACCATGGATTCATCCGCTGGATCTCTGTGCACATCTGGCAGACTGATACCAAAGGGTATGTGCTCGGTATTTTGCTTTTAATCCTGCTGCTTCGTCTTCTAAGTACCGTACTGTCGATACTGCAGACTAAAATATTTGTTTCCATATCAAAAAATATTACATTTAGAATGCGTGTTGCCCTGCTTGAACACCTCAAAACGGTTTCCCTCAAGGCGTATGAGACGATGAAAGTCGGTGCGGTGACGTCAAAACTGGTCACTGACGTGGAGACCATAGACGGGTTTGTCAGCACCACCATCTCCAAACTGATCGTCTCTTCGCTGATCCTTGTATTTTCTTCAATTGTACTGCTGTGGATACACTGGCAGCTGGCACTTTTTATTTTGCTGACAAATCCAATTGTGGTGCTTTTTACCGTCAAGCTCTCCCGTAACATCGGCAAGCTGAAAAAGGAGGAGAACAGGGCGGTTGAGCTGTTTCAGTCGAGTCTGAGCGAGACACTCGAACTCTTTCACCAGATCAAAGCCGCGAACAAAGAGACGCACTTTTTCAGTGAAAGTGAGGCAAAGGCACAAAGTCTCAGAGAACATGCGGTCAACTACGGATACAAGAGCGATGCTGCCATGAAACTCTCCTATCTGGTTTTTCTCTCAGGGTATGAGATATTCCGTGGGGTAAGCATCCTTGCCGTTGCCTACAGCAACCTGAGCGTGGGGCTGATGCTGGCGATCTTCTCCTACCTGTGGGTGATGGTCTCTCCGACTCAGGACATCATCAATTTTCAGTATGTACTTGCGACTGCAAAGGCGGCATGCAAGCGGATCAATACGATATTTGATATGGAAAAAGAGCCTTTGGTGAGTGACCCTGTCGATCCCTTCGCGCAAAAGCAGTCTGTCGATATCGAAGTGAAAGATCTCTTCTTTGCATATAGAAAAGAAGAATATATATTAGAAAATATTAACATGCATATTCCTTCAGGCTCCAAAGTGGCTATTGTCGGTGCGAGCGGGAGCGGAAAGACGACACTCTCAAATATTCTGGTCGGATTCTACCCTGTCGATAAAGGAGAGATATACTACAATGGCATACCCAACACCAAAATAGCACTCTCCTCGATACGGGAAAATATTTACCTTATATTGCAACATCCTAAACTCTTTAATGATACAATGCGTTTTAATCTTACCCTTGGCAACACCTACAGCGATGCGGAAATAGAAAATGCTATTGCAATTGCACAGCTTGGTGATGTCATTGCAAGATTGGAACATGGCCTTGAGACTGTCGTCGGAAAGGACGGTATCAAGCTAAGCGGCGGTCAGCGGCAGCGTGTGGCGATTGCCCGAATGGTGCTTGCCCGCCCCAAAGCGGTGATCTTCGACGAGTCGACCTCGGCGCTCGATGTGCATACCGAGGCGAAACTTTTTGAAGCGCTGCACGCGTTTTTGGAAGAGAGAACTGTGATCACCATCGCACACCGCCTCAGCACCATCAAGAGTGCCGAGTACATTTTCGTACTCGAAGAGGGCAGGCTGGTAGACAGCGGTACGCCCGAGGCACTGCTTGCCAAGGATGAGAGTTACTTTTCGCAAATGCTGTAGGGTGTTGTTCTGTGACGACACTGTAAACAGAGAAACAAGGAAACAGATTGGAAATTTTTCAGGCGGTGATCATCGGGATCATCGAAGGGTTTACGGAATTCTTGCCCATCTCCTCTACGGGGCACATGATTGTCGCATCGAAGTTTCTCGGCGTGGCGGAGACCGATCTGACAAAAGCCTATGAGGTCATCATTCAGTTCGCTGCCATTATGGCGGTGATGCTCATCTACCGTGAAAAGATCACTTTCAAAAAGATCGATTTGTGGATGAAACTCCTTTTTGCCTTCCTTCCTCTGGGTATTGTCGGATTTATTTTCAAAGATACCATCAAAGCGCTTTTCAGTGTCGAAGTCGTTGCGACCATGTTCATTGTGGGCGGTATTGTTTTTTTGCTTGTGGAGTATTTTTACAAAGAGCAGCCGTATCATACCGGCAGTGTCGAGAAGGTGACATGGAAACAGGCCTGGTGGGTGGGATTTGCCCAGATATTCTCTCTCATCCCCGGTACCAGCCGTGCGGGTGCCACCATCATTGGCGGACTGCTTTCGGGACTGGACAGAAAAACCTCTGCGGAGTTTAGCTTTCTGCTGGCCATCCCTGTCATGGGTGCGGTCAGCGGGTATGACCTGCTCAAACACTACCATGAGTTTGCCCATGCGAACTGGGGTGCTTTTGCCATCGGGTTCGTGGTGGCATTTGTAGTGGCATATGTGACCATCAAGCTCTTTTTGGCCTTCCTGCAGCGTTTTACGTTTGTGCCTTTCGGGATATACCGGATTCTATTTGGTATTGTCCTGCTAATGCTGCTGTAGCAAATAGTGTTGAATTTATAGAGTCTCTTCCGGGAGGCTTCGTTAAGTTCAAAATCTGTTTTTGGACAACCAATTTATGCAGACTCAAGAGAACACAACGGTGTTCGGACATGTCGTATGCAAAGGAAGTGTATGAAATTCAGTGAATTCAATTTTCACCGTGATCTCGCCAAAGGGGTGAAGATTGCAGGATTTAGGGAACCAAGTCCCATTCAGGAGATGACCATCCCCGTTATCAACGAGGGAAAAGATCTGGTGGCACAGGCGCACACGGGTACAGGAAAGACAGCGGCATTCGGGTTGCCGATGATGGACAAGATAGCCAAAGGCGAAATTGAAAGGGCACTGGTCATTACCCCGACACGGGAACTCGCCACACAGGTGAGTGACGAGCTCTATCACCTTGGACGTTTTGCGGGCATTCGTACACTGACGGTCTATGGCGGTGTAGGGTATGGACGGCAGATCGCGCTTATTCACAAAGGTGTGCAGATCGTCGTGGCGACACCGGGCAGACTCAAAGACCTCTACAAAAAAGGAAAGATAGACGCGTTCAATCCGGAGATCGTTGTACTTGATGAAGCCGATGAGATGCTTGATATGGGATTTTTGGATGATATCAAGGAGATCTTCGATTACATTCCGCAAAACCGCCAAACACTACTTTTTTCCGCTACTATGCCCGAACCCATCAAGGAGCTTGCCAATCATATACTCTATCAGCCGGAGTTTATTTCGGTCGTGGGTGAAGATGAAGAGACCACCAACAATGTCATTGAACAGCGCTACTATGTTATCAACGAAAGCCAGCGTGACGAGGCGATCGTGAAGCTGCTTGAAACGGAAAACATAGATAAGAGTATTATCTTCTGCCGGATGAAGCGCGAGGTGGACAGACTGACCGAACACCTTCAGGCACTGGGCTTCAATGCTGCGGGACTGCACGGTGATCTGGAACAGCAGGATCGTGAAACGATCATCAAGGCGTACAGAAGAGGGCAGACAAAAATTATGGTGGCGACCGATGTCGCCGCACGGGGGCTGGATGTGAAGAATGTCACTCATGTCTTCAACTACCACATTCCGTTCGATCCCCAGAGTTACGTACACCGTATCGGCCGTACCGGGCGTGCAGGCAAAAGCGGACAGGCGATTACGCTGGTGACAACTGAGGAGTTCAGGGAACTGCAGCGCATTCAGAAAGAGGTGGGTGCGGACATGCGACTGGCAACAATACAGGGCGGCAAGGGATTAGACGAAGCAGGCATCGAGTACATTGCAGACGGCATCAGGTCTCTGCCGGTACATACCCAGGCTCAGGAGGTATTGGATGCTCTGGATGAGATGGACAGATCAGTGTTGCTGGAAAAGCTCGTTTCGGCATTCATCGAACGCGAAGAACAGCAGGTAGGCAGCCAGATAGGATTTAACCAGCAGAAGGTGAATGCAATGCTTGCAGCGTATGAAAATGAGCAAAATGCTACACGAAATAACAATCGCAGAAAAAAGAGAAGATAATACGCTCTTTTTAACTGCCCGCAAGCAAAACTGTTTTAAAATTTACTAACCAAATTATAAGGTGAACATATGGAATATTCTCTCGTAGGCGAAGCCCTCAAGTTTATGCTTCTTGGTATGTTGATCGTATTTGTCTTCCTTGCCGTGCTGGTACAGGTAATGAAGTGGCAGGCGATTCTCATCAACAAGTACTTTCCCGAGAAGGCACCGGAAGCACCGGCAGCTTCTTCTCCCCCTTCAGATACGACGGACGCGCACCATGTTGCAGCGATAACAGCGGCGATTGCAGAGTTCCGTAAACATAAATCATAAATCAAGGTTTGAATATGGCTAAAAAATATATTGATGTAATGGATACTACCTTCAGAGACGGATTCCAGTCTGTTTTTGGAGGCCGTGTTCTCATGGATGATTTCTTTCCGGCAGTCGAAGCTGCCAAGCAGGCAGGTATTACCCATTTTGAGTTTGGCGGCGGCGCGCGTTTTCAGTCGCTCTTTTTCTACCTTCAGGAGAATGCATTCGAAATGATGGACGGATTCCGCGAAATTGTAGGACCTGATGCGAACCTTCAGGTACTCTCACGCGGTATCAACACCGTTATGCTCGATACGGGAAGCCGTGAAATGATCGACCTGTTTGCAAAAATGTTTGCCAAACACGGTACGACGACGGTCAGAAACTTCGATGCGCTCAATGATGTGAACAACCTCGAGTACTCTGCAGAGTGCATCAAAAAGCACGGCATGAACCATGAAGTGGTTGTTACGATGATGGATCTGCCTCCGGGATGTAAAGGTGCACATGATGTACCGTTCTATGAAAAAACTCTGAGAAACATTCTTGACAGCGGTATTGAGTTCGATTCCGTCTGTTTCAAGGATGCTTCGGGTACAGCGAACCCGCACAAAGTTTATGAGACCATCGCAATGGCGAGAAAGCTGCTTGGAGAGAGTGTACACCTCAGACTGCATACGCATGAAACGGCAGGTGTCTCCGTAGCCTCCTATCTGGCAGCACTCGAAGCGGGGGCAAACGGTATTGACATGGCGGCAAGTCCGGTCAGCGGCGGTACCTCGCAGCCTGACATCCTGACAATGCTGCATGCAACAAAAGGAACCAACTACAACCTCGGTGATCTGAAACTTGATAAAATCCTCAAGTATGAAGAGCGTCTCAAAGAGTGTCTGGCAGACTATATGATTCCGCCTGAAGCGACACAGGTTTCACCGCTTATTCCATTCTCACCAATGCCGGGTGGTGCATTGACAGCCAACACCCAGATGATGAGAGACAACGGTGATCTTGACAAGTTCGACGACGTGATCGCTGCGATGAAGGAAGTGGTTGAACGTGGCGGATACGGTACATCGGTCACACCTGTAAGCCAGTTCTACTGGCAGCAGGCATATGCGAATGTCATGTTTGGACCATGGAAGCAGATTGCACCGGGTTACGGAAGAATGGTACTTGGCTACTTCGGTAAGACACCAGTCGAGCCTGATCCTGAGATTGTCAAACTTGCAAGTGAAAAACTCAAGCTTGATCCTACAACGGAAAATCCGCTCGATATAGCAGACAAAGATGAAAACAAGTCGATCGCACACTGGAAAAAGGTACTTGAAGAGGAAGGGCTCGAAACCAGTGAAGAGAACATCTTCATCGCTGCGGCATGTGATCAGAAAGGTATTGCGTTCCTCAAGGGTGAATCACCGTTGATGGTAAGAAAAGGTAAACAAAAAGATTGTGGAGAAGAGAATATGGCAGGAAATTATACAGTAGTGGTTGATGGCAAGAAGTACAGTGTTCAGGTAGCAGAGGGTGATGCGGACATTCAAATTTCAGAAGCGGCACCTGCAGCGAGCGCACCTGCAGCAGCACCTTCCGCACCGGTGGCAGCAGGAGGAGCAGGAAGCATCGAGATTCACTCACAGACACCGGGTAACGTATGGAAAATTTTGAAAAATCCGGGTGATGCTGTAGCTGAAGGTGAGGTAATCATGATTCTTGAAGCGATGAAGATGGAGATTGACATTGCTGCGCCTCAGGCAGGTACAATCAAAACAATCAACGTCAATGTCAATGACGCGGTAGCGGATGGACAGCTTCTGGCGACAATGGAGTAATCATGAAGATAAAACATCTGTTACTCTCAATTTTGTTTGCTTTTGCTTTTCTTGGAGGCACTCTACAGGCAAACGAACATGAGACGACGGCAAAACATTTTGCCACTCAGGAGGAGCTGATCGCCCAGGAGAAGGCGAGCTATCATCCAAAGAGTGTGACCGAACTCATTAGCAGCTTCTTTACGACGACCGGTCTTTATGCCATTTTGAACCCTAAAGAGGGTGTCAAGAACGGTCAGGGAAAAGAGATGAGCAAATTTGCACAGAGCTGGGGCCGTGTGATCATGTTCATCATTATTTTCATTCTCTTCTATCTGGCGATTGCAAAGGGGTTTGAGCCGCTGCTGCTGCTGCCTATTGCGTTTGGAGGACTGCTTGCCAACATCCCTGTTGCCAATATGTCTGGGCCTGACGGAATGCTTGGTATCATCTACAATATGGGTATACACAACGAGTTTTTCCCGCTGCTCATTTTCATGGGTGTCGGTGCGATGACAGACTTCGGTCCGCTGTTGGCAAACCCTAAAACAGCACTGCTTGGCGGTGCCGCGCAGTTCGGTATTTTCGGATCGCTCGTAGGGGCAGCCGCACTTTCGCAGTATACCGGTATGGTTGATTTTACACTGAAACAGTGCTCGGCGATCTCCATTATCGGTGGTGCCGATGGTCCGACATCCATTTTTATCGCTTCTGCACTGGCTCCTGAAATGCTTGGAGCCATTGCGGTCGCGGCATACTCTTACATGGCGCTTGTCCCGGTCATTCAGCCTCCCATCATGAAGGCACTGACCACAGAAGAAGAGCGTAAGATCGTTATGAAAACCGGTCGAAAAGTGCATAGACTTGAAAAGCTGATATTCCCTGTTGTGGTGATTATGATGATCGCACTGGTACTACCGGATGCGGCACCGCTGATGGGTGCATTTGCATTCGGTAACTTTGCTAAAGAGTCGGGTGTTGTGGACAGACTGAGCAATGAAATGCAAAACTCACTCATCAATGTCGTTACCATTTTCCTTGGTTTCGGTGTAGGAATGACCCTGCAGGCAGACAAATTCCTGGTTGCCGAAACGCTGGGGATTATGGTCATTGGTCTGTTGGCATTCGCTGCCGGTACAGCTGCGGGTGTATTGATGGCAAAAGTGATGAACAGACTCTCCGATGAGCCTATCAACCCGCTGATCGGTTCGGCAGGGGTCTCTGCCGTACCTATGGCGGCAAGGGTATCGAGCAAGGTAGGTTCGGAGTGCAAACCGGGCAATATTCTTCTCATGCATGCCATGGGACCGAATGTGGCAGGGGTTATCGGTTCTGCTGTTGCAGCCGGTGTACTGCTGTCGATTTTTAAATAAATTAAAGATAGAGCAAGGAATCTTGCTCTATGATTCGGCGCGCAAAGTATAAGTCAGTGAAAGTCTTTTTGCTGACTTATGCTTTGGCATAATATTTGACATAGAAAGAGGATACTATGAGTACCAGAACGCCCAACGGACTTGACAAACTGGGATTGAAGGACATTAAAGATGTCTATTACAATTTGAGTTATGATGAGTTGCAAGCGCATGAGATCAACAGAGGTGAATGCAAAATTTCAACTTCAGGCACAGCGATGTGCGATACCGGTATTTTTACCGGTCGAAGTCCCAAAGATAAGTATTTTGTAGACCAGCCGCCTTCGAATGAGCATATTGCCTGGGGTGATGTGAACAGACCTATCAAAAAAGAGATCTATGAAGAGCTGTTCGAGTTGACAAAAAATCAGCTTTCTGGAAAAAACATCTATGTCATGGATGTCTTTACCGGTGCGAGCAAAGAGAGCCGGCGTTCTATCCGCTTTGTCACAGAGGTTGCGTGGCAGGCACATTTTGTTAAGAACATGTTTATCCGTCCTACCGAGGAGGAACTGGAGAATTTCGAACCGGATTTTACCGTTTACAATGCATGTAAAACGGTCGATGAGAAGTATAAGGAGCATGGACTCAACTCCGACGTTTTTGTTGTATTCAACATTGAAGAGAATATTTCCATCATCGGCGGTACCTGGTATGGTGGAGAGATGAAGAAGGGTATCTTCTCCATGATGAACTACTGGCTGCCGCTGGAGGGTAAACTCTCAATGCACTGTTCTGCCAATGTGGGAAAAGAGGGAGATGTCTGTCTCTTCTTCGGCCTTTCTGGAACTGGTAAGACCACACTCTCTACCGATCCAAACCGTGCGCTTATCGGTGATGATGAACACGGATGGGACGATAACGGTGTGTTCAACTTTGAGGGTGGATGTTACGCAAAGGTCATTAACCTTGATCCTAAATCAGAGCCTGAAATCTATGGTGCGATCACCAAAGACGCTCTGCTTGAAAATGTGGTAGCGGACGAGAACGGAAACGTTGACTATGCAGATGATTCCAAAACGGAAAATACCCGTGTATCCTACCCTATAGAACATATCAAAAACCACAAAGATAATCTGCAGGCGGGTCATCCGAAGAATATTATTTTCCTTACAGCGGATGCCTTTGGTGTACTGCCTCCGGTAAGCAAGCTGACCAAAGAGCAGGCAATGTACTACTTCCTGAGCGGATACACTGCAAAAGTAGCGGGTACCGAGCGTGGGATTACCGAACCTGTAGCAACCTTCTCGGCCTGTTTCGGTGAAGCGTTCCTGCCGCTACATCCGACAGTCTATGCCGAACTGCTTGGCAAGAAGATCGATGAGCATGGCGTCAATGTCTACCTTGTCAATACGGGATGGACAGGCGGACCGTACGGTGTGGGCAAACGTATGAGCATCAAAGATACCCGTGCCTGCATCGATGGTATTCTTAACGGCTCCATAAACGATGCAGAGTTTGAAACATTGCCGACATTCAATCTTCAAATACCTAAAGCACTCGACGGTGTACAGGACAACACTGTACTCAACCCAAGAAATACTTGGTCGGATAAAGCAGAGTATGATGCAAGCTTGGCAAAACTGGCAAAAATGTTCCAGGAAAACTTCCATCGCTACGATGACAAAGGCGGAGAGTTCGATTTCGCTTCGGCAGGTCCCCAGCTTTAAGACTGCAGAAGATATGCATGGCATATCTTCTTTTTCTCACCCAATTCTTTCATTTAGACAAATTTGTTCTTATTGTATTCTAAGCAAGATAGTGTATAGTTACATTTTAATTTACCTATTTATGATGAAGGATAACACATGGCAGTCAATTACAATAAAATACGCAGTTTTTGCCGGGCATTTAGAATTATTCTGGGAAGCGGTTTGATTATTGCCGCTTTTCTCATTGACGCAGAATGGTCAAAATGGCTCTATTTGGGGATCATTCCTCTTGTTGCGGGTATAGCCAACTTCTGTCCGCTCTGTATGATTACCAAAAAGTGTGACCTTCCTGAAAACTGATTATTTTACACAGGGACAAATGCGACTTTTGTCCCTTTTTTCTTCTTCCGATTTTGTGTATAATGCGGCAAAAATTTCAAGGATGCCACTATAATGGATAAGCTAAGGCACTATATTCAAACGCATAGCGAAGAGGAGCTGCACCCCTCTGAGATCGCCAATCTGCTCAAAGATATGAGCGATGCCCATTTTGATGAGGCGCTCAAGTCCCTTCCAAAAGAGCTGATTGCCGATGTCGCGCTTGAACTTCCAGATCGTTATTTTGGTGATGTTGTTGAGAACTTTACGCCCGAGGAGATCGCAGAGTCTCTTTCTGAGATGGAGTCGGATGATCAGACGGACTTCATTCAGGAGCTTGAGGAGCACGACGATTCCAAAGCGAAAGAGGTTTTTGCGCAGCTTGACAAGGAAGACCAGAAAGATATTCTTAAGCTAAAGCAGTATGAAGAGGATGAAGCCGGTGCCTATATGCAGGTGGAGGTCTACTCGGCAAAGCTGGACCAGAAGGTCTCCGATGTCATCAAAGAGTTCGCCAGCCTCAAACGCAGCGGAGAGCTTGAAAACATCAACTATCTGTTCGTGACGGATGAAGACGGCTATTTGCGTTACGGTGTCGGACTGGATGATCTGATCGTTTTCGATCCAGACAAAACACTGCGTGAGAATATTCAGGAGAACCCTGAAAAGTTCAAGCCGATCATTGGACATGACCATGATAATATCAAAGAGATAGTCCAAAAGTTTCAGGAGTACGATCTTAACTCCATGCCAATTGTCGATACCTACGGCAAACTGCTCGGACGTATTACTTCGGATGACATCTACGACCTTATCAGTGAACACGCGACGGATCAGATGTACCATCTTGCTGGGGTCAGTGACGATGCGGAAGAGGATGATGACCTCATTAAAGCGGGGAAAGCCCGTGCCATCTGGCTTGGTATCAATCTTCTTACAGCAATTGCTGCCTCTTTGGTGATTGGGCTTTTCGAAAGTACGCTGCAAAGTTACGTTGCACTGGCCGTACTCATGCCCATTGTCGCATCAATGGGAGGCAATGCGGGAACGCAGTCGCTGACGGTTGTTGTTCGTCAGCTTGCACTTGGGGAGATAGCGAAGCATGATGCCTTCAGGACGATCAAAAAGGAGGTATTGCTTTCACTGGCAAACGGGCTGCTTTTTGCAGTAGTGATCGGTGTGATTGCAGCCATTTGGTTTGACAAAGGGATGTTGGGCGTGGTCATCGCGCTGGCGATGGTCATCAATCTGCTCAGTGCCGGATTCTTTGGTTCTGTCATTCCTCTGGCACTGAAAAAGTTTGGTATTGACCCGGCCATCGGAAGTACGGTTATTTTGACGACCGTAACCGATATTGTCGGCTTCTTTGCATTTTTGGGTCTTGCGACCGTCATTTTACTTTAAAAGGATATATCAGCTATGGACTTGTTGGTCATTTATTTTTTGGGAGCGGTAATCGTCTCATTTGTCTGTTCTGTGCTCGAATCGGTACTGCTTTCGGTAACCATGCCGTTTATTTCGGTATTGGAAAAAGAGAAACCCTCTGCAGGAGAACTGTTAAAACAGCATAAACACAACATCAACAAATCAATCGCTTCGATTCTCATTCTGAATACCGTCGCCAATACGGTAGGTGCAGCGGCAGTCGGTGCACAGGCAGAAAGAGTGTTCGGTTCGGGTGCGCTCTTCTGGGTGTCTGCCATTTTGACGTTTGCCATTCTCTTTTTCGGTGAGATCATTCCCAAAACAATCGGAGCGACCTATTGGAAACAGTTAGCGCCGATGGCGGCATATTTTATCCGTTTTTTCATCTGGCTTACCTATCCGATTATTCTCATAACGCTTTTTGTCACCAACCGCATACAAAAAGGTGATGAGGGACACAGTCTAAGCAAGGAAGAACTGTTGGAGAGTGCCCTTCTAAGTGAAGATGAAGGGGTTCTTGACGAACAGGAGTCCGATATTATCGAGAACATTCTCAAACTCGATGATATCAAGGTGCAGGATATTCTTACACCGCGCAGCGTTATGTTTGCACTTGAAGGGAACCGCACTATTTCCGATATTATCAAAAACGAACCCGATATTTTCAAATATTCACGTATCCCGGTCTATGACGGTAACATTGAGAATATTACGGGGATAATACTGACCAAACAGCTTTTCTCTCAGGCACTCAAGGATGACAGTGTTGAGTTGAAAACGATACAAAAGGACATTTACCGTATCAATGAGCAGGTACCGGTTTCCTGGGCGCTTGATCTGTTTATTGAGAAGAAAGAGCATATGTTCCTTGTACTCGACAAGTACGATCAGGTCGAGGGGATCGTGACACTGGAAGATTGTGTAGAGACTATTCTTGGTGTAGAGATCGTCGATGAGAGTGATGCGCATGTCGATATGCGTGAACTTGCAAAGCTTAAGATGCGCCTGCAGCGTAAACGTCAGGAGAAAGATCTGAACCTGCACTAAGCAGATGGGGTTCAGTCTGACTCTTTTTTCTCTTTTCCTTCTGCAATGATCTTTTCAAGCCTTATAATCTCCTGAGAGCCGTCATAGAGTATATTGGGATCGGGTGTCAAATCGAGAGTCTGTGACTTTCCTTCATACTCGATGGAGGAGAGGATGTGCTTGATGACATTGATCCGTGCTTTCTTTTTGGAATTGGAGTCGACAATGGTCCATGGTGCCACCTCTGTATGTGAGGCCAGCAGCATGGAATAGTTGGCGACAGTATAGTTGTCCCAAAGCTCTTGTGCTTTCATGTCAATTGGAGAGATTTTATAGTGTTTAAGCGGATTGGTTTTGCGTTCTTCAAAACGTTTTGCCTGCTCCTCTTTGGAGACGGAGAGGTAGAACTTGATAAGCTTGGTACCAGAGCCTGTGATCATTTCTTCATAAAAAGGTACTTCATGCAGGAAACGTGAATGTTCCTCTTCGCTGCAGAATCCCATGACCGGTTCGACGCCCGCACGGTTGTACCAGCTTCTGTCAAAAAGAACAATCTCTCCGCCACTTGGCAGATGTGTCGTATAGCGCTGGAAGTACCATTGGGTCTTTTCGACATCTGATGGTTTGTTGAGGGCAACGACTCTTGTTCCCCGTGGATTGAGGTGTTCGATGATACGCTTGATGGTGCTTCCCTTGCCTGCAGCATCACGTCCCTCAAAAATAATAAGTAGCTTGAGACCATTCTCTTTGACATGGTTTTGCAGTTTGAGAAGCTCCATCTGCAGCAGCTTGAGCTCTTTTTCATACTCAACCGTACTTTTTTTCTTCCATACGGGAACACGTGCTTTTTTACCGCTTTTGTACCGTTTTTCCTCTTCCTTGCATCTTTCCATACATTTTACGATGATCTTTTCAGACTCTTTTCTACCCATTTTTCTTTCCTACTGTTGTGTACATTCGCCGATATATCGGCCTGTCATTTTGTTAGTAATTTTTATGGTTCCCGTTCCCGGATTTGTTACGACCGCATGACTGATACCTTCAAAGCTGTCTCCCCTGTAGGTGATTTCACCTTTGATCTCGGCAGGACCCTCTCCGGTACACTTCATCTCCCATTTGAGTGTATTCCCGCTGAGTTCCTGTTTGGTGATTTTACATTTTTGCTGATCTTCTTTTTTTTGGGGAATCATTTTTTGTTTTGTCAGACACTGCCGATGGGTAAAGGGAGGTACCTGCATCTGTACAGGCATTCCTTCCATCTTGACGGTCGTAACAGTTTCCCATAACCCTTCATGAAGATTGATTTCGTTACCCATGGCAGTTGTAGCTGTCAATGTGCCTGCAGCCATAATAGCTGAGAAATATCTTTTCAACATATTCAACTCCTTTATTGCTTCTGCTGCTGTTTGTCTTTTTGGAAAGACACCTATTATTAATTATAGCGCGTCTGCCATATTTTTACAATATGGAAATATGATCCAAATCCCGAAATAGAAATTCACATTGGAAGAATGCTATTGCAAGATTTGGGTATAATCGCATTTAAGATAGAATGATACTACATAAACAAAAGGATCAGTGTGGCGGATGGCAGAGAGGTAAATGCATTTGGAAAATTGAAGCTCGGTGATGCATTGCTTGAGGTACTCGAACAAGAGGGATATTCCCAACCCACGCCGATACAGAGCCGACTGGTTCCTGTGCTTCTTGCATCTGCCAATGCTGTTGCTTCGGCACAAACAGGCAGCGGTAAGACACTGGCTTTTTTACTGCCTACACTACATCTTATGAACCCGGATGGCAAGCCGGTAACACACCATTACCCGAGACTTTTCATCCTCTCTCCCACCAAAGAGCTGGCGCAACAGATCTATGAGGTAAGCCGTCCATTTGTGCAGGCATTGGGCTTTCGTGCCGTGCTGCTGCAAGGCGGCGGCAAACGTGCTGAAGAGACAAAGCGGCTTGAGAAGGGTGCCGATGTGATCATTGCCACACCGCAGAGGGCGCTTGAACACATTGAGGCGCGACATCTCGACATCAAATCGGTCAAACATTTTGTGGTCGATGAAGCAGATATGATGTTCGATATGGGATTTGTCAGTTATCTTGAGAAGCTTTTTGGCGTGTTGGGTGAGCGCTCACAGAAGGTGATCGTTTCGGCGACCATTACACCGCGTGTCGTCAAACTTGCCAAAACCTACATAAAGCCGCTTCGGCGTATTGAACTTGACCCTCCCGGAAAGATCGCCGACACCATTACCCAATACCTTTACCCGGTAGTGCGCAGTAAAAAGGAGGGATTGCTTGCCTACCTGATTTCCGCCAATCACCTCAAACGTGTACTGGTCTTTGTCAGAAAGAAAGAGCTTGCAGACGGTGTAGCCGACGGACTGCGTGAGTGGGGGTACAAAGTAGGTGTTTTGCATGGCGAACGGATGCATCTTGAACGCAAAAAGACACTGCTTGCATTTAGGGAAGGGCGCATCCAGATACTTGTGGCTACCGATATTGCCGCGCGCGGACTAGATATTGCTGAACTTGAGGCGGTCATCAACTACGATATTCCGCACGTCAAACATGATTTTATTCACCGTGTCGGACGCACAGGACGTGCTGGAAAAGAAGGTGCAGCCATGACACTGGTAAGTCCCGACGAGATAGAGCAGCTGGCAGACCTGCAAAAGGTCCTTGGAAACAAGATAAAAGAGATCATACTGCCAGAGTATGCACCCAAAGAGGTAAAGTCAAGAGGCTGGCTCATTCAGGCGCCGCAGCGCAGACGCAGAAAAGCTTCAGTGGCTGCCGCAGGCAAAGAGAAACATTCCGGTCCACTGAACAAAAAAGGCAAAAAGAGAAAAACCACCAAGCGCGACGGGTTTAAACTCCACGATGCCTCCAAAAGGAGTGCATCAAAGCCCAGACGCAGCAGAGGCAGAAAGTAGCGTTACTTTCCAAGCATGTCGAGTTTGGGGTTGTAGACGGTTGTGTTGACATCGAAGAGCCCCAACAGGGTATGGAAGAGGTAATCCTGTGAAAAATGCTCATGTCTGTGTTTTTCAAGTGATGTGACTTTTGCGCTCTTCCGCAGTGATTTACCAAACCAGAAAAGCGCACCGATATGTCTTTGTGCATCCGGTGCCATAAAGTAAGGCAGGCCGTGCAGGTAGATGCCGTTTTCTCCAAGACTCTCTCCGTGGTCGGACATGTAGAGCATCGCGGTCTGGTAGGTACCGTCATAGTGTTTGAGCAGGTCGATGGTCTTGGAAAGGAAATGGTCCGTATAGCGCAGGGCATTGTCGTAGGCATTGACAATTTCGTCGCGACTGCACTCTTGAAGCTGGCTGCTTTTGCATACCGGTGTAAATTTTTTGAAATCGTGAGTATAGCGTTTGTAGTAGGCAGGCCCGTGATTGCCCATCTGATGCAGAACGATGAGTATGTCTTTTTTGGGATGGTTTTGTATGAACTGCTCAAGACCTACAAGCATACCGATATCGCGGCACTCCCCTTCAGTACAGATTGTGTTGTGCTTGGGTGTACGATAGTCGGTCTCCCCGATACGTGCTGCCACGCCTTTTGAGTCGGAATTGTTGTCTCTCCATAAAATGGCTACATTGCCTGTATGTTTGAGTACATCGAGTACATTCTCGGTACTGCGTCCCTTTTGGTAGCTGTACTCTTTGCGTGTATAGACAGAGAACATGCACGGAACGGACTGTGCGGTTGCTGTACCGCAGGAGTACATGTGGTCGAAATTGATGATATCTCTTTGTGACAGCTCCGGGTTGGTCTCTCTGTGATACCCGTTGAGAGAAAAATGGTCTGAGCGTGCAGCTTCTCCCACGACCATAACGACCAGTTTCGGTGGGGTGTGAGGCGGTATTTTAGCATCGGTACCTATCTGTTTGAGCTTTACAGGTACATTTAGATAGGTCAGGTGGATATACTTGCCGCTGCTGTAGATCCAATAGAGAGGGTTGACTGTAAAACGCAGCGGCTTGTGCTCTCTGAAAAAACTGGTGTAGTACTTGCTGTAGAAAAAGAGTGACGCACCGATGATGAGGAGCATGGCAAGAACGGTTTTGATCTTTGCCCACGCTTCGGTTTTAACGCTGCGGTAGGTTATCGGTGCCTTATAGACAAGATAGGCAGGCAGCAGACCGAGAAAGACAAAGTAAAACAACAGCGCAGGGGTCAGCAGATCGGAAGATTCTGCGATATTCGTCTGGATGACGTTGCGTATCATCTCGTCATCAATGATGACATGGTAGCTTTGCATAAAATAGTTCGTCAATGAAGAGACAATCAGCAAAACAATGAGTATAGGTTTCGTAGTAAACCGCGACGAGAGGAGTGTGAGCAGCAGTGCAGTCAGTGCAAAAACAACCATGCCCAAAGAGAGGACGAAGCCAATGTTCTGCTCAAAAGGATAGACCTTCACCACATTGGTAAAAAAGGTAATGTTGTCAGCCACAACAAAAAAGAGGCTTACGATGAGAATAAGCTGTATCTGTGTTATCTTTTTGATGAGTTATCCTTGAAGCGTTTTTCGTATTGTATCGACTGTAGTTAAATCATTTTTCTTCTTTAAGTGAAAAATGGCCTATTTCTTCAAGAAATGTTGTGGCATAGGATCCTTTTGGCAGTATAAACGATATTTCCATTTTTTTCTCTGCTTCGCTGTAAGAGGTGTCGACATCTTCAGGCCATATCCAGGCAAAGCGGCGGTCGCCTCTAAGTGAAGTCAGCTCGTCATCATCAAATGGCGCTTCCAGATGGGCCGCATCATTTCGCGCTCTAAGTGCGTTGGCACCGCAGAGCAGTCCGGTAGGGGAGATACGCCGTTTTGAAAACAGTTCGGCACTCTGGTGCATATCGTGTACAAAAGTCGGTTTCCCGTGAGGGTAGGGCATCATTACATCCCCCTGAAAGAGTTTGAAAAACTGAGGCTGTTTCGCCAGTATCCTGACAAGCTCTTTGGGGTAGGAGAGTTTTGTTGCAGCATCGTCAATGCCAAGATGGGCAATGGTTTTGGATATCTTGATTCGCGAAGAGAGCCAGCGGTTGAAGAGGTGACTCTGGTATGCGGCGACGAGCAGCTTCTCTCTGCTGCCTTTGAGCCGTTTGCCGGAATGGGCGATCTCTCTACCCTGTTGGTAGCTTCTGCCGTCCTCACCGAAACGCTGATAGCCGTAGTAGTTGGGGATGCCTCCCTCCTGCATCATGAGTGCTTTTTGCGTAAAACGTTCGGCATCTTTGGCATGCATCTCATGCAGGAGAATCCTAAACCGGTTTGCTTTCAGGTGACCTATCTTGATGGGTGCCTTGTTGAGTGTACGTTCGACTATCTCTACCCGTTCGGTTGTAAGATGTTTATTGAGCAGTTTTTCTGCCTGTTTTGGAATGGAGATGTACTGAATGGTTGTAGCGCTTTTGTCTTTGAGACCTGCGTAGCCGATATCACGCTCATTCAGTTGCGTTGCCTTGGCAAGTACACTGAGAAGTTTGTGGGTACTCATATCGGTCTTTTGGATCTTGAGAATAAGAAAATTCCCCTTTCCGGTAAAGCTGTAGAGAGGGATCTCCTCTACAAAAAAGCGTTCAACGGTCTGTTTGAAGTCAAAGGGGATGGGGTCATGGCTGTAGGCATAGTGTTTGGGTATATTCATAGATGGAAGTATAGCGAAAATAGGTTGTTAACCGCATTTGCCTTAACCACATTTTCCCGGCGCACACTTCATGCCGCCGCACTTTTGCATGGTTGCGCCGGAAGGTGTCGTGGTCTTTGCAGGCTTTTTGTGCATGGCATCGAGCATCTGCTGCATCTGCTGCGGATGCGCAATGAACTTGTACCCTTTGTAGAAGACGAACAGACCGTAGAAAATGACAAGCATAGCGGCCATTTTCATCATGGTGCTGCGCAGTGATCCCTGCTGCAGGAATTTGGTAACAGTGCCGAGAAAGAAGAGTGCCGGAATGGTTGCCAGTCCGAAAGTTGCCATGACAAGTGCTCCCCACAGCGGACTTGCCGTACTTGCGGCAATGATGGCAAAGGAGTAGACCAGACCGCAGGGAATGATACCGTTTAGCATGCCCAGCAGATAAAAACTAATGAGTGAACGGCTCTGGATCAGTATTTTGAACATACGCTGGAACCATCCATGTCGTGAGACGGACCACTCTGCAGAGTTGAGAAACTTGAAGTTACCGAGCAGGGATGCCCCGGCAAGCACCATAAGGATACCCGTGAGTACAAAGAGTACCCCTTTGGTCGTCGGTGTAAAGGCTATAACTTTTCCCAGCAGTCCAAAGAGTGCTCCGAGTATGGTATAGGTGGTAACCCGTCCGAAATTGTAGGCAAGGTGTGAAAGGGTTTGTCTGCTCCATGGAGAGTCTTGGTCGATTTTGCTGGAACTGTAGGCAACGACGATTCCCCCGCACATGCCGATGCAGTGTCCGACACTTCCCAAAAATGCGGTTGTAAGAATGATAGCCAGATCGATATTGTTCATTGCATACTCACTTTGTGAAAAATTATAAAACTATAGTATTATTTTGTTAAAATAGTGTTAATTCTCAAGAAGGCGGAGTATGTTTAAAGGATTAAAGCGTTCGGTCATGAAAATGTTCAGGGAGTTTCTTGTGTACCATCACAGCTCCCTTGAGTTCCGTGCAAAACTGTTAACGCTGATGGTCTCAAGCGATGGTGAGATGGATGAATGTGAAAAGCACAAACTCAAAGAGATAGCACACCATATTTATGCCGATGACAATGAACGGGCGGAACTGCTCATTGACATGGTCAAAGAGTTTCACACCAAGATCATTACGAACAACGGACTGGACTTTGAACACCTCATCTGGCAGATTACCAAAGAGGTAAAAGAGGTCAAACGTTTCTGCCAGAAGATAGACATCAGTCTGCTTATGCAGCTGCATGAGTGTATCGACGAGGAGGATGAAGAGGAGAGGCTCTTTCAAATGCGTATTATAGAATTTCTTCAAAATCTCAAAGAAGGGTGCAAGGAGGCGTAATGCAGTGGTATCGGTTTGTTTCGTCCGGAAAAGTACAGCATGTATTCTACCGCAAATTTGTCTCACAGGCAATGATGCGTGCGGGTTTCAACGGCTATGTGCGGAACCTGGACGATGGCACGGTCGAGACTGTCATCTTCATTACGGATGAGGAGACAGATATTCCCCGTGTGTTGAAGATTCTCGAAGAGGGGTCACCCATGAGCGAGGTAGAGAAGATCACCTATGCGCCGGTGGAAGATGTGTCGGTCGACACAGACGGATTTGAGATACGTTATTAGATAACAGAGTTAGAAAGGATATAGCAATGGCAGGTGGATGGGGATGCCAGTTTCTTGGCAAACATGGAGATGAAAAAGAGTGGTGTATGAAACTCAACCACCCCTGTGATCCGGGGTGTAAAGGGTGCATCATTTACGGTCAGGTAGCGTTCTCGACGCCAAATATCGACGAGGAGCAGGAGAAGAAAGAAAAGAGACGCAGTGACAATCCGCTTGGAGAGAGGTAGTTACTCTGCGACCTTCTCTTTAAACTTCTCCATCAGTTTTGCAATCTTGGGTGGAATAACGGCGTTGCAATAGCCCTGCATGGGGTTTTGGCGGTAATAGTCCTGATGATATGCTTCTGCCGTGTAGTAGTTTCTCAGCGGCTCAAGTGTGGTGACGATGGGGTCACTGTAGTCCTCCTCTGCACGGGAAATGGCACGTTTTGCAGCTTCTAGTTCTTCGTCATTCTGGTAACAGATGCAGGAGCGGTACTGTGTACCTACATCGGCACCCTGACGGTTGAGTGTAGTAGGGTTATGGGTAGCGAAAAAGACATCAAAGAGGGTGTCAAGATCGATGATCTCATCGTCATAGGTGATCTTGACCACTTCCGCATAACCGGTATCTCCTCCACAAACCATACGGTAGTCGGGGTTGGGTACATCACCGTTGGCATAGCCGCTCTCTACATCAAGTACACCTTTGAGTCTCTCAAATACCGCTTCAGTACACCAGAAACATCCGCCGCCTACAATAAGTTCTTTTATTGCCATTATTTTTATCCTTCGTGTTTGAAAATGCAACCAAAGGTACATTTCGTTTTTTTCTGATGTGTTATAATACTTCCAGAAGATGAAACAAGACTGAAATGTTTCAATAGCGGAGGTTAAAATGAATGTAAATGTCATATGTCCACACTGTCTTAAGGTCAACCGTATTCCCAAGAAAGATTCGTACGTCAAAGCGAACTGCGGTGCCTGCAAGCACTCTCTGCTCGATGCCAAACCCGTTGAGGTAGACAGTGCGAAGTTCGGCACCTTTGTCGCCAACTCCGACCTGCCGGTGGTGGTGGATTTCTGGGCACCGTGGTGCGGGCCGTGCCGTATGATGGCACCTGCGTTTGAGGAAGCTGCCCGTTCTTTGGCGCTCAAAGCACAGTTTCTCAAAGTCAATACGGAAGAGAATCCGCAGCTTGGCGGACAGTACGGTATCCGCAGTATTCCTACCATGGTACTCTTTAAGGGCGGTAAAGAGGTCGACCGTGTCAGTGGAGCCTTGAGTGCCGATCAGATCAGACAGTGGGTATCACGCTATATCTAACTTTAACTATGCATGATCTTTCGATCATGCATACACTCCTCTTTTTCTTTCCCTCAACTATGCTACAATACTTTCACTATGCGTGACAGGAATAGAATGTAATGAGAAAAATACTTTTGCTTGAAGATGACACCAACCTCAATGAGACCGTTACCGAATTTCTTGAAGAGAACGGGTATGAGGTTGTAGCTGTCTATGACGGATATGAAGCACAGGAGAAGCTCTATGAGACAAAGTTCGACCTGCTGCTTCTTGACATTAACGTACCGGGTCTGGATGGTCTGGAGCTGCTTAGACAGAGCCGTCAGGAGGGGATCGTGGCACCGGCGATCTTCATTACTTCCATGGACAGTGTAGATGACCTTGAGCGGGGGTTTGAAAGCGGTTGCGATGACTACATACGAAAACCGTTCGCTCTCAAAGAGCTGCTCATTCGTGTAGAGACACTGCTTAAACGCAGTTTTTTTCATGAAGAAAAAGAGATGATAGCCATTACCGAGAATATAGATTACGATATTAAAACCGGTGAACTTGTGATTGACGGAAAGAGTGTTACACTGGGGAACAAAGAGTCGAGACTGATGAAACTTTTCATGAAGCACAAAGGAGAAGTGATATCGCACGAGCGCATCTACAGACATCTGTGGGACTACGAGGAGGAGCCGAGTGATTCGGCATTGAGAACCTACATCAAGAACCTGCGCAAAATCATAGGGAAGGAAAGCATTGTCAGCATCAAGAAACAGGGCTACAAATTCGTTGCTCAAAAGTGAGAAGCAGTCTCTTTACCGCTTTCTTGCGCTTTACATTGCGATGGTGGTCTTCGGTATTGCGGTACTTTCCGTGTACTATTATGAGAGTCAGAAGCAGCTGATGTTCTCCAACCAGCGTGCAGAAATGAGTCAATATGCCTACATACAGGCAAAACGACTCAAAGTGCTGCACCATTTTTTCCCTGAACGTACAACCTATCCGCGTGATCCGCGTTTTACCTCGGCCATTTACGACATAGAAAAACAGCGTATTTTTTCGCTCAATAAAGTCAACGATACGCATTTTAATGAAGAGATCTATCTGATTGACGGCTATATCCACTTTGTCAAAAGTCTCGATACTTTTTATCTTGGTACACGCTATCTGGTCATAGAACTCAAAGATGACGGAAAATGGCTGGCACAGATTTGGGAACGTATCGCTATTTATGGCAGTGCGGCTTTTGTTTTTTTTATGCTCTTTGGACTCTATCTGGCCAAGCTTTTTCTCAAACCCATGCGTGATTCGATCATGCTGCTTGACCGTTTTATCAAAGATACGACCCATGAACTCAACACACCGCTTTCAGCCATTCTTGCCAATATAGAGATGATGGACAAAGATGTGATGGTTGAGAAGAACAGAAAAAAGCTTGAGCGTATTACGATTGCAGCAAAGACAGTATCCGTCCTTTACAAAGACCTTACCTACCTTGTACTCGAACAGGAGAAGAAAAATGAGGATGAAAGACTCAGGCTTAAGAATATTATTGAAGACAGGGTGGAATATTTTGATGTGCTTGCCAGATCGAAACAGATCTCTTTTGTGTTGAAACTTGAGGATGTCACGCTTGTGATGGACAGACGAAAATGTATTCGCGTACTTGACAACCTGATCTCAAATGCCATCAAATACAACCGCCGAAACGGTACCATAGAGATCACTCTCAAAGAGGGCTCTTTGTGTGTCAAAGATACGGGCAGAGGTATCGCACCCGATAAGTTACCGTTCATGTTCGACCGCTATATACGTTTCGACAAGAGTCAAGGCGGGTTCGGTGTGGGGCTGAGCATTGTCCGAAAAATCGTTGATGAATACGGCTTTAAAATAGATGTGAAATCCATAGAGGGCGAGGGTACGAGTATGATTATTGAATGGAAGGATAGTTTGTGAAAAAAACAGTGATGACACTTATGGCATGTACGATGCTGTTGTTCCCGGCAGATATTTTTGAACAAAAATGTGTGCCATGTCACCGGAACCTGCCAACTTCCCTGGGTGAAATGTTCAAAAACTACCTGCTTATCTACAGCAGCGAGCGTTTTGTCAAAGCGGGTATCAGGCATTATCTTCGCAATCCCTCACGAAGTATCTCTGTTATGTCGGAGCTGTTTCTCGACACATACGGGATTAAACAGCCGACAACACTGTCCGAAGAGGAGCTGAATGAGGCGGTCAATATCTATTGGGAGAAATTTAAGGTTTTTGATAAGTTGAAGTAGTTATAATATTTATATGATGCATATTTGTTAATAAGCATTTATTATATTTTGACAAGGAAGGGTAGGTAAATTATGATGAAAATGAAAAAAATGTTAACGGCAGTGGTTCTGGGTGTCTTTGTTGCTTCGGCAGTACCGACAACACTTGTGGCGAACCCAAAAAAAGGGCAGAAGATCTTCAAGAAAAAGTTTAGAAAGAAATGCGGGTTTTCCGGCGTAAGGTTTGCGAGAAATCATACTCAGGCGGAATGGGAAGAGATTTGGGATGAAGGAAAGTTCCAGGATGAAGCAAAAAAGATCTGTCCGAGACTGAATATTAAAAAGATCAAAAAGAAGTGGTGGAAGCATGTCTATGACTTCTCTTACAAATATGCCAGTGACGGTGTAGTTCCCAAGTGTTAATCACACCGCCAGTGTATATGTAACCCATGGAAGCAGTTTCTCTATAACTGCTTCCGTTTCTCTCTTTTTCTTCACAATCTTTTCACAATTTCATGTTATGATTCTCTTGTCTTAAAATTATAATAAAAGGATGAACAATGACAAAAGCGATGAAAATTGCAACTGCAGCACTGCTTGGTGTAGCTGTACTCTCTACAAGTGCCGTTGCAGACATTAACAAAGGTAAAAAAATCTACATTAAAAAACTGAAAGCGCCTTGCGGTTTTTCTGGTGCGAAGTTTGCAACAAAGCACACTCAGGATGAGTGGGAAAAAATCAAAGGTGTAGGAAAATTTAGAGACGAGATTGTAAAAATCTGCCCTAAAGCTGCAAAAACTGCCGCTAAACTCAAAGACAAGTACATTAACGACCTGTATGACTTCTCTTACGAGTATGCATCTGATTCAGGGAACGTTCCTTCCTGCTAAGCACTCTTTTTAGAGTGTCATGTAAAATCGGCTTGAGAGATATATTTCTATCTCTTAAATTAAATTATAAATGTTATAATTTCGCACAATTTTAAAACAAAGGATATACAATGAAAAAAATCGCAATCGCAATGCTCTTTGCAGGTTCTACACTTCTGATGGCTGACGGTGCAGCACTGTTCGCTAAATGTGCAGGATGTCACGGACAAAAAGGTGAAAAAGCGGCTCTTGGTAAATCTGCAGTGATCCAGGGTATGGATGCAGCAAAACTTGAAGAGCTTATCAAAGGCTACAAAGCAGGTACACTGAACCAGCACGGAATGGGTGCACTGATGAACGGTCAGGTTAAATCCATGAGTGATGAAGATATCAAAGCAGTTGCTGAGTATATCTCTGGTCTGAAGTAAGACAAAAGCAGAAGCCTTATGGCTTTTGCGCATTTTTTACCATCTCCCTGAAAATCTTCAAAATTCTTAATTCACTTTTATTTTACGCACCACATTTGATTGTTAATCTTCCTGTTTTTGGATTACGTACACAGTTGTAGAGTGCCTTGGTCGTTTTGGCTTTGAGTACACAGCCTCGTCTGGTATCGTCTTTTTTCATCTGGTTTAGTATGTTCATCTTCTTTTTTACCAGCAGTGTCGAACCGTTTGCCATGCTTGAGCCGCATTTGCCGATAGTGTAAAATAAAGTTAGCAATTTTCATTTACGATACTCTTTCAAAAGAAAGAAACGGAGCGTAAAATGAGAATTTGCAAGTGTGGATTCCCTTCGGTCATAATGAACGAGAACTGTTTAAAAGTGTAATGGTAAGTTTTATGGCAGAGGAAGATCCTATGCTTGCTATGCTAAAATGGATCACAGAGCAGCTCATGCAAATAGAGGCAGAGACGAAAGCAGGTGCCAATAAGAATGAACACAGTAATAAAA
>JAUUDF010000003.1 GCA_030826885.1 Sulfurovum sp.
ATATGCTGCAATCGGGTGCAGATCTATCTGCACTTTCAAATAGGTAAATATTTCATCGATTGTCTGATAGTCTGTTTCTGTTTTACTGATCTGCATAGAAAAGATCGGATATTTTTCCATAAAAGTAGTCTGTTTCATACCATAATGTCCTTATTTGGCTAACTATTTGATTGTATTCGGTAGTGGGGGATGACTACATCCCCGGAAGTCTTGGGATTCTGCCCAGTTTGGAATTGCGGCAATACCAGCCCCAACCCTTTCTCATCCAGTGTCCGATTATCGGCATCGGTATCATCTTTCCGCCTTTATTGTCTCTGTAGACAAACGCTGCTCCATCGCCGGTATCCATCACACAGAGAATATTCAGATGATCCTTGTAGCTCTTTTTTGAATCAATATTCTGTTGATGCTGAAAAATATTATAGGCAACATTACGTGCCATAACCTCAGCCACATGCCCCTGTTTTGCCCGCCATTCAGGGCCTTGCAGAGAAGCGGAGTCTCCAATGGCATACACGCCGTCGAACCCTTCGACTTCATTGTATTCGTTGGTGACAACAAACCCTGCATCACTCAACGGAAGTCCTGAATCTTTGAGTACACCATGCCCGGTACCTGCGGAGATGAACATTGTCAGGTCAGACTCAATTTTTGTGCCGTCTTCAAACAGAATGCCGTCTTGAACAAATTCAACGATTTTCGAGCCGATTTTCTTGTTGATGTCCGTCATTGCGAACATCTTGTCCATCATCACCAGTGCCTTTTCTCCCATCTTCTGGCCAGGTTTTTCCATAGGGGCAAAGAAGGTCAGCTCAAATGCGTCACGAAGCCCTTTTTTCTTTAAAAAATGATGTACATTGAAAAGTACTTCAAAAGCCGGACCGCCACGGACCGCCGAAGTATCTTTCGGGTTCCCCCCGAAGCCCATGGCGATCTTTCCGCTTCCTTTTTCCACAAGTGCCTGCAGTCTCTCATGCAACATGGTCGCCTCTTCAGGCTTGCCGCAAATTGAAAGAGTGTGCGCCATCCCTTTATGCTCGATTTTCTGCTGTCCCATGGCCACAACAACATAGGCAAAGTCTTCCAAAACGCGTCCGCTTTCAAGCGTTGTCCTCTTGCTCGCAGCATCGAAGGCCACTACAGGATCGATGATCAGTTCAAATCCGTGTGCAACTGCCAGCTGATCAAGCGGAATACTCACATCTTCCTTTGTGGCTTCTCCTGTCGGTACCCAGATGGATGTCGGATAGATATAAAAATAATCTCTGTCGCTCACCAGCGTGACTTCCATATCGTGCTTTCTGAGGAAAATCGCCGCCTCAACCCCGGCAAAACCTCCGCCAAGTACTAATACTTTTTCCATAAAAGCTCCTTTATTTTTTCAAAAGGTCTGCACGCGGATAGACAAAGACAGTGTGTCTTTCGACTACGATTTTTTTCTTGTCATCCACAGCATATGCCTTAATCGTTACAGGGATCGGTACATCTTTTCGTGTGCTGTCTGCCAGTTCGTGATGTGTTCTCAGTACAACAACTTTTTTACGTTTTTTACCCGGCGCAATACTAAACGGCTCTTTGGGTCGTACAATTTCTAGTTTGCTTTTCAAATCACCTTCAATTTCAAAGTAATAGGTATGTTCTTTACTGTCCGTATTGGCAAACAGGAAGACATAGTCATTCTCTACTGCACCATGCGGAAGCACTTTATAAAGTCGCGTCGTTTTGTTGATGTTTAGCAGCATGTGCTCTTTTTTGCTCCCCATAGTGAAGAGAGCGACGAGAACAATCGCCAACACGGTAAAGTACGCAATGACCTTTGGTCTGAATATCTTGGTCTTTCTTTCATGTTTTTCTGTTTCAACCACACTCGACCACTGTACCAGGCTCGGTTTCCCCAGGGCACCCATAACCTGCGTACAGGCATCGACACACTCCAGACAGTTGATACACTCAAGCTGTAGCCCCTTACGAATATCAATATGGGTCGGACAGACGGTCACACAGCTTTCACAGGTCGTACACTCAGCATTGGGGTTGACCGATTTGAGCTCCTTTTGCTTTTTAAATACTTTATGACGCTCCGGGCCATGCCCCTCATAAATCTCTCCACCACGAATTGGATCATAAATAGCCATCAGCGTATCGTCATCGTAGAGCACAGACTGTACACGGCTGTAAGGGCAGATATAGACACAGAAGTTCTCTTTAATGAACACGACATCCGCAATCAGGAACAGGGCAATACCAAGCACAAATCCTATCATGATGGTATGGTCTGCCGGATGCTGCAAATAGTTGAAAAAGTCTTCTGGCGGCACAAAATACCACATAAAGTCCGCTGCAGCGATCAGTGCCAGTACCGACCAGAGCAATATGGCAATCACCTTTTTGACTTTGTTCTCCGGTTTGCTCATGTCGGGCTCTTGCTGTTTGTTCTTGATACGCTTACGCAGTCCAAGCAGCTTTGTTTCGATGAAGTCACGATAAATGACACGAAAAATTGTCTGCGGACATGCCCATCCGCACCATGCACGACCACCCACTGCTGTGACTGCAAAAATACCCAAAAAGAGCAGCATCAGCAAAAACGGCATAAGGTAAAGCTCCTGCATATCGAATGCCACCCCGGCAAGGTGCAGCTTCTTATGGTCGAAACTAAGTAAAAACAGGTGGTTGCCGTTAATCTTGATCCACGGCATCACCAGTGCAATAATAGTGATTCCTGCATACATCCAGTACCGTTTAATACGATACGGTATCCACCCTTTAAGGTACTCTTTCGCCATGTTCTTCTTTGGCTTTGTCTCATGTGTTCCTATGGCTGCTTCCATTATGAAATCCTTTCTTTTTGATGTTGCTTTTCCTGTTCAAACGGACATATCAGTACAGTATTGTCCGCAACTCCTATCTGTTGCGGTGTCACGATCTGCATCCATGATCCCTTGACCAGCTCTCGTATTCCCCGTGACTCAATGTAATCTTTGAGTGAACTGCGGCTGACATTCAGCTCTCTTGCAATGGCACTGACACTCATTCCCTCTCTGAGCAGTTCGATGATCTGTGACTGATACACATCGAACTTCGACGAGGAACGACTGCCTTTCGGTCGCCCTATCTGTCCCGTTTTTGCACGCTGTGCCTCTCTGAGATCGTTAAGCAGCGGAAAAACGTCGACCAGTGGGGTCTCTTTCTTTATAATGGTCGCACTGCTGACAATGTAAAGTGTGATATTTCGACTGAGCATACAGTTGATGACTTTGACAATCTCTTCAACTGCATCACTCAAAACCGAAAATGTCTCGACTACAATATTGTCACCGCTCTTGAGAGAATG
>JAUUDF010000010.1 GCA_030826885.1 Sulfurovum sp.
ATGAGACGCACAGAAGGGGTCCATAAAGAGGTCATACTTTTTGGCTATGGGAAATTTGGCAGGCATATGTATGCACAGCTGAGCCAGAGCGGCTACCGGGTCACGCTTGCTGTTATGCAGGAGAGTAACTATCAGAATGCGGTCGAGGACGGTATTGAGGAGATCAGACACTTCAATCCCAAACGCAACAGCTCCATCAAAATGCTCGATATCGATCCACAGAAACATCTGCTCTATTGTGCCATGGACCATACCTCCAGCAACCTCTTCCTGGTGCTCTCACTGCATGAACTTTTTCATGATGCAGTGATCGTAGCGGTCAGTAATTCTGACGAGAATACACGAAAACTCAAATATGCCGGTGCCGATACGGTCATTGATATTTATGAAGCTTCCGCACAGCATCTTGTGACGAACCTGACCAAACCGGCAGTGGCTGAAGCGTTGAATACTATTGTATTTGAAAAGAATGATCTCAAAATCGCCGAGATCGTACTCGAGCCCGATACCATGCTGGAAAAAAAATCTGTCTCACAGATAGATTTTCACAGCAGAGGGCTTATCTTGGTTGCGATCATAGACAAGGAGCTGGGAGATGAGCTGATCTACATAGGCAAGGGGGTTGATCATAAATTTGACGGCGGAGACACACTGATCCTTGCGGGACGGATCAATGACATTTTGGCATTCAGGAAAGAGCTTTCGGGCTCTTAAGAAAGGTTATCCCATTTCGGGGTAAAATACACTACATATAAGGAGTAGATTGATGAATATGCATAAAGTAATGTCCGGATTTTTTTTCATCCTGGCTATGACACTCAACTTTGGTTTTTTTTACGGTTCGCCGGAAATATTGGTTGAACACAGCAAATACGAACTGTTTGCCGCGATCGTGGTCAACCTGATCGCCACTATTTTCAAGTTCGGTGACAAAACACAGGTGGGGTCAGTCCTGCTGGCCACCTCTCTGGTAGCGGACATCCAGCTAATCGCTTCGGCTTCGGTCTGGGCCTTTGCATTGTACGGGCTGGGTGAAATGAGCGTGGAAGCGACAACTGCGGTCATTTCACTATCAGGTGGGGCCCTGCTTGCCAATCTTACCTCTGTCCTGATCTTTATAGGCGATACACTCAAGTCAAAAAGGTAGGCCGTTATGGAAAGTCTTTCCAGCTGGATCGTCATCCGAAGGCTTCGATGGCCTTTTTTGGTGATCGTACTGACTTTTTCTATTTCCATTTTGGGCATGGTCCTCATTCCGGGCCAGGATGACCAGGGACATGTCTACCATCTCAATTTTTTTGATGCATTCTATTTTGTCAGCTACATGGCTTCTACCATCGGGTTTGGAGAGTCCCCCTATGCGTTTACCTACCCACAAAAGCTTTGGGTTTCCTTCAACATCTATCTGACGGTCATAGGATGGTTTTACGGTATCGGTACGATCGTGGCGCTCATACAGGATGAGGTGCTGCATAAAGAGTTGGCAAGAACCGCATTCGCAAGAGCGGTCAAAAGCATTAAGGAACCTTTTGTTCTGATCCTCGGATATAACAATGCTACCAAAGAACTGATTCGAAAACTGAATGAAAGCAACATAAGAATGGTTGTTCTTGACAGAGACCAGCTGGCGATCAATGCACTTATACTTGAAAACTATGAACCCAATATTCCGGCATACAGCGGGGATGTGCTCGACAGCGAAATATTAAATCTGGCAGGGATACGCCAAAAAAACTGCCGCTCTGTCGTCATGCTTTTCGAGAATGACGAAAAAAATACCAAACTTTCCCTGATGTGCAAACATTTGAACAAACATGTAAAACTGATTGTCCGTTCCGGGTCCATACCCAACAGTGATTTTCTCAAAACGATCGGTGTGGAGCACGTGGAGAATCCTTTCAAAGTCATTGCCAGCAGGCTAAGTTTGTCTCTGACCGCTCCGCACCTCTGGCTGCTTGAAATGTGGATACACGGGCATATTCTGAAGATTAAAAGAAGAGAGATCCTCCCTTCGGGGCACTATATCATTTACGGATACGGAAGAATGGGAAAGGCTTTGGAGAAAGGCTTGAAAAAAGCCGGAGTTGCCTATACTTTTATTGATGCCAGGGAAAGTTCTCTTGGCAGAACACTCTCGGAACAAAATGAATTGTGCAGAGAAGATGAAATAGAAGAGAAACTGCTCAAAGCCAATATCCAGAAGGCTGCTCTTATCATAGCGGGAACAAGGAGCGATATAGTAAACCTTGCCGTCATTGCCCTGGCAAAGAAGCACAACCCCGACATTTACACTATCAGCCGTGAAAATGAAATGGATGGTATGCATATGTTCCAGGCGGCAAGAGTACAGCGTCACTATGTGCTTGAACAGATTATCATCGACAAGACCTACAATTACCTGGCGATGCCCTTGGCCAACACCTTCATAGAAATACTCAACCGCAAGGATGAGGCATGGGGGAAGGCACTGGTTGAGCGTATCGTTTCCAAAATGGGCGAGCGGCCGATGCTTTGCGAGATCGAGATCAATGAACCATCTGCCTATGCAGCCTATCATGAACTCCTGAAAGGCGCTTCAATAACAGTGGGGATGCTCAAACGAAAAAGAGAGGATTATACACTTGAGAATAGGTTGGTGTTCCTGATGATACTCAGAGACAATGAACCTATCATCCTTCCTGAGAATGAGTATGAAATAAACATAGGAGACAAAATGCTGATCGTTTGCGAAGAAGAGAGTACAGAAGATCTGGAATATATTTTGGAAAATTACTATGAGCTTTACTACGTCATGAACGGTAAGGAGAGTCAGCCAGGGTTATTGTCTTACCTAAAATAGCAGTACATTTGCATGGGTGTTGCATACACGAGGCTTACATGGGCAGTGCATACTAATGTAGTCTGGATGCTTAAAAATAACAAGTTAATTGAAAAGTTTTGTATATTTAACTCTTCAAACAAGCTACGCTAAAATACTATATAATTTCACATATTATAAAGGAACTACTATGACACTGAGCCCCCAAGAGAAAGCCATCATCCTCGAGAGTATCAGAGACATTCCCGATTTTCCAAAACCCGGCATCGTATTCAAAGACATAACCACCCTGCTCAACAAACCTGTGGCTTTTCGGACACTCATGGAACATCTAGAGGCACGTTACCGCAGCTATGATCTTGACTTCGTTGCTGGCATCGATGCGAGAGGCTTTATCTTCGGTGCGGCGCTGGCGGACAGACTGGGTGTGGGGTTCGTGCCTGTACGCAAAAAAGGCAAACTCCCCTACACGACCGTTTCGGAGAAGTACTCACTGGAGTATGGATTTGACGAGGTGGAGATTCATATAGATGCATTTGGCGAAAACGGTCAGTGCAACGGCACTCCTGCCAAAGTACTGCTCATCGATGATCTTATCGCCACAGGCGGTACCGCCAAGGCGGCCGTGAATCTCATTGACAAGGTAGGCGCGGAGTGTGTGGAAGCCTGCTTTGTTATGGAACTTGATTTCCTCAAAGGCAGAGAAACGATCTCCGCACCGGTATATTCGGTACTTCAGATAGACTGATAGTTACAAAAATCGTCAGTACAGAGATTATAGCCTTATTTCAGTTCAGTATCTGTATTATAGTAGCAAAAGGAGCTACAATGCTTACGATTACAAAAAGTGCGCCCAATCGTCTAGATATGGAACTTCAGGGGAAAGTCACCACCGAAGAGATGCAGGATGTTCTCGACAGATTTGTTACACTGTCAAAAGAGATAGAACATGGAAAGATCCTTTACGCAATCCATGATTTTGACTTCCCTTCGCTGGATGCTATCATGGTAAAACTCTCACGTCTTCCGGAACTCTTTGGACTTTTAAAGAGGTTTGACCGTATCGCGATCCTGACCGACAAAAGGTGGCTTCAAAAAGTAGCAGCATTAGAAGGTTTTTTGATCCCCGGACTGGAGATCAAAGCGTTCGATATCGACAAAAAAATTGAAGCAGAGGCCTGGCTTGAAAGATAAAGTATCAATGATTATTGAGGAGTACCGATGAGAATCTATCTCTTTTTTGTCCTTTTTATCCTCTTCTTTTTTGCCCTGCACTATCTTTTTTACTCACGGGTGATCAAAAAACTGCTCTTTTCGGAAAAAATAAAAAAAACATTGACACTCTTTTTGGGCATCAACTTCCTTTTGAACCTCCTCTATGTGCTGGGACGCTACACCGACATCATAGGAAATACGCTTTACTATCTCTGCTCACTCTCTGTTGGCATCACATTTGTACTCTTTCTCTACCTTGTCGTACATGAAATACTCAATATTTTCCATAAAGCGCTCAAAGGTGTCGATCATGAGAAAAGACGCTTTTTCAAACAGAGTGGCGACAGTATGCTACTGGCACTCTCTACCGCCTATGTGGGGATCGGTGCCTATGAAGACAGCAAAGAGCCCGTAGTGAATGTCGTGAAGTTTGGCAAATTTGATTTTTCCATTGTGCAGATCAGTGACTTTCACATCGGCGGCCTTATAGACCAGACATTTGTACGCCACGCAGTAGAGAAGATCAATGCACTCAAACCAGATATCGTCTGTATCACTGGCGACCTCATAGACACCTCTTTGGAGTACATCGAAGCAGCGGTGAGAGAGCTTGACGAGTTAAAAGCAAAGCATGGGGTTTATTATATCTTGGGCAACCATGAATACTTTCATGATCCGCTCAAGATTATTGACTTTGCCAAAACGACCAAGATGACACTGCTGCTCAACGATGCTGTCACGATAGATGCACTCAAAGTCAACATCGTAGGGGTTACAGACCTTATGGGATATCGTATGCAGATGCTCATGCCGGATATAGATCGCGCTTTTGAAGGTATCAACAGTGCGTACCCGACCATTCTGCTGGCACACCAGCCGAAGTTTATAGAAGAACTTGGCTCCTACAGACCCGAACTCATACTCAGCGGCCATACACACGGCGGACAGATATGGCCGTTCGGGTACCTTGTGAAACTGCAGCAGCCTTTTCTCAAAGGCCTGCACAGACTTCCCAACGGTTCGAACATCTACGTCAACAGCGGTATCGGCTTTTGGGGGCCGCCGATGCGGCTTGATTCTCAGGCAGAGATCACCTATATTGTCTAACCATTTCTTCGACACAGGTGTAACAGTACCCTACACGGATTGCCTTCTTCTTACTGTAACCTCCCATACGCTATAATCTCTGCAACTATTACAGAAGAGAAAAAGTATGGATCTACATAAAGCAATCTACATCCCAAAACCCAGTCCGTTCGACCCTGACGAGAACGGACACTTTGGCAAATTCGGCGGGCGATTTGTTCCCGAGACCCTCATGCCGGCACTCGAACAGCTGCGCAAAGACTATGAGGCGGTGCGTTTCGATGCAGACTTCTGGGCGGAGGTAGACTACTACTACAAACACTATGTCGGACGCCCCTCGGCGCTTTACTACGCAGCGAACATTTCCAAGGAGACCGGCGCGAAAGTCTATCTCAAGCGTGAAGACCTTAATCATACCGGCGCACACAAGATCAACCACTGCATCGCCCAGGCGGTACTGGCAAAACGTCTTGGCAAAAAGAAGATCATCGCAGAGACCGGTGCGGGTCAGCACGGTGTGGCGACAGCGACCGTAGCCGCTCTCTTCGGACTGGAGTGTGAAGTCTTCATGGGCGCCAAGGACGTCAAGCGTCAGGAGCTCAATGTCTTTCGCATGAAACTCCTTGGAGCCAAAGTCCATGCGGTAGAGAGTGGTTCAAAGACGCTCAAAGATGCGATGAACGATGCCATACGCCACTGGGTAACCAATGCGAGAGATACCTACTATCTCATCGGTACCGTCGCAGGTCCCCACCCCTACCCGATGATGGTGCGTGACATTCAGTCTGTTATCGGCTGGGAGGCCAAGCAGCAAATGATGGAAGCTGAGGGCAGACTGCCTGACACAGTCATCGCCTGTATCGGCGGCGGCTCCAATGCGATGGGAATCTTCAACCATTTTCTTGAAGAGGACGCAGTCGAGTGTATCGGCATCGAAGCGGGTGGTGAAGGACTCGAGTGCCGACACGGCTGTTCTCTTGAAAAGGGCAGCCCCGGCGTGCTTCACGGACAGCTGAGCTATCTGCTGCAGGATGAGGACGGGCAGATACAGGAAGCCCACTCCATCTCGGCTGGACTTGACTACCCGGGTATCGGGCCTGAGCATGCCTATCTCAAAGAGAGCGGCAAGGTCACCTATGACCATATCACCGATAATGAAGCGATGGATGCCTTTGTCTGGCTGAGCCAGAAAGAGGGGATCATCCCCGCATTCGAGAGCTCACACGCCGTTGCCTACCTCAAAAAGATGAAGCCCGAATCGCTCAAAGGCAAGCTGGTACTCGTCAACCTCTCGGGACGCGGTGACAAAGATATGATGCAGGCCAAAGAGATACTTGCAGAGCAGTTTAGCTAAGCCATAGAACTACTGTTGCTGTGGACTCTACTGCTCTTTAAACTCACACTCTCCGCTTCTGTCATCACAGGGAAACTCGATATAACGGGCATTGCCAAGGTTCTCGGATACAAAATCCCAGTTAATGAGTTTCCACCATTTTTCCAGGTAGTCAGCTCTGGCATTTCGGTAGTCAATATAGTATGCGTGTTCCCATACATCACATACCATCAGCGGGTATAAACCGTCATTGAGCGGATTGTCTGCATTGGACCGGGGCGTGATTGTCAAGCTTTCATTCGCTTCGATACAAAGCCATACCCATCCCGACCCAAACAGCGCAGCAGCAGCGTCAATAAAGGTTTTTTTGAAGTCTTCCATCGAACCGAAATCACGTTCTATCCACTCCTGAAGCAATGCAGACGGCTCTGTTTCGCTTCCGGACATCCCTTTGAAATAGAAATCGTGATTATAAACCTGCGATGCATTGTTATAAAGGGCACCGTCAGCTCCCATGATGATTTCTTCTATGCTTTTGTCTTCAAACGGGGTACCCTCTTTGAGTCTGTTCACATTGTTGACATACCCCTGATGGTGTTTTCCGTAGTGGTACCGTATGGTTTCCGCAGATATGTAGGATTCGAGGGCATCTTCTGGAAATGGCAGTGGCATCAATGTATGTGTCATACTAAACTCCTTTCATGATGTGAGATATCTTTTACGATACTCACCTTGTATGTAAAGTGTGTGTAACGGCACCCCATACACATGGGTTACTTTGCAAATATTCTACGATGAATTGACATTTTTGCAGAAATAAGTATAATCATCCACAATTAATATTATTACATTGGGACTATATGAAACTGACAGACACAGAAAGCATACTTTTTGACCTCGACGGTACACTTATTGACAGCGTGCCTGACCTTGCATGGGCGGTCAATAGAATGCTCAGTACCCTTGGCAGGGAAACCTTCGATGAAGAGACAATACGCTACTGGGTCGGTAACGGCGCGCAGACCCTTGTTATGCGTGCGCTAAGCGGAAAAAGAGAGATTGACGAAGAGGCGTTTGATGAAGAGAGTTTCAACAGGGCACTTGCCCTCTTTCTCGATGCCTACCGCGCACATCTTTCCAAGTCGACATGCCCCTACCCCCATGTTATAGAGACGCTTGATGAACTCAAAAAGAGAGATTACAAAATGGCAATAGTAACCAACAAGCCCTATGAGTTCGTAGCTCCGATTCTCGGCAATCTTGGTATGAAGGAGTACTTTGCCTTCTGGCTGGGTGGCGATTCCCTGCTGCTGAAAAAACCCGACCCCGCACCGCTGCTGTATGCCTGCGAAAAACTAAAGATTTCTGTAGAAAACACCGTGATGGTCGGTGATTCCAAGAACGACATCCTGGCTGCAAACGCCTGCGGTATGCAGAGTGTGGGGGTGACCTACGGTTACAACTATGGAGAGAACATTGAAAAATATGGTCCAAGTGTGGTCATTGACGATTTTGCAATGCTTCTGGAGGTTTTGCCATGAAAAGGGCGAAGGTCGCCATTGTCGGCGGTGGTGTGGCCGGATCTACCACGGCACTCTATCTGGGACAGATGGGGTTGGAGGTGACACTCTTTGAACAGGAAAAAAGCCTCATCAGCGGCCCTCCCTTTTGTCACCTGCATGCAGGAGGAAATCTCTACCGTGAAATCTCCGATGCACAGTGTGTGACGCTGCTGCGCCAGTCAGTGGAGTTTTTGCGCTACTACCCATTCATTGTAGACTACCGTCCCACCGTCATTACGGTACCGGTTGAGGACAAAGGCACGCCTGAAGCGCTTCTGCCGAGACTTGAACTGCTCGTTTCGGAATACGAAAAGCTTATTGCCGCCGACCCTGCCAACGAGGTGTTGGGTAAAAGCAGCGACTACTACAGGGTCTACAGCAGAGAGCAGATGGAGCATCTGCGTACGCTGCCGGAGGTTTCAGAACCCAAAAGCTGTGATGAGTGGATGATACCCGTTGCCAAAATACTCGATTTTGAAAAGATACAGTTTCCCGTTGTAATGGTACAGGAGTATGGGCTTAACCTTTTCAGGCTCTCTGCGGGGGTGACACTCGCACTCGATGCCATAGAGAACGTCACGCTGCTGAAAGAGCACAAAGTTACCGACATTAAGCAGGAGAATGACGGTTGGCTTGTCAGTGCCGTTCAGGGGGAAACACAGATACAAAAACATGTTGACTATCTTGTCAATGCCGCAGGGTTTAGAACAGGCAAAATCGACGACATGATCGGTGTTCCCTGCCAGAGTATGGTCGAGTTCAAGGCCGCCTATGTCAGCCGGTGGAAAAAGGGAAATCAAAACCGTTTCCCGGAAATCATTTTCCACGGCGAACGCGGTACGCCGCGTGGTATGGGGCAGTTTACCCCCTACCCCGAAGGACATTTCCAGCTGCACGGAATGACCAAGGAGATCACACTCTATGAGGAGGGGCTCGTTGTCAACCCGCGATGGAGCTGCCAACCGCAGCTTAAAGAGGATTTTCTCAAAAAAATAGAGCAGCAGTGGCAGTGGCAGGAGGTTGAAACACGCACACAAAACGCCATCAGGCATATAGCACGTTTCATACCTGATTTTGCCGATGCTTCGGTGGCATCCAAACCGCTTTTCGGTGCGCAGCAGATTCCGGGAACCGACCCCAACCTGCGTGTCGCGGAAGTATCGTTCCCTACCAAACGTTATGCACGCTGTGAGATTGTCAAAGTCTCTTCAGCACTTGACATGGTCGATGCCATTGCTGCAGATTTGAAAGCATGTGCCCTTTTGGAAAAGGCGGAGGTACACGAGAGGGATCACCATACCATCGATATGCTCGATGATACACAAATAAGCACCCTCGCAGAACAGATAGCACTGATGCGGGAATACCCTGCCGCACTGAGTAGACGTACAACACCGCACCGTTTCACATAAATTCCACAAGCGCATGCTATACTTGCATATCTGTTTGCCAAAAAGGGTATTTATGAAACCACTGTTTTTGTTACTTTTTCCGGTAATGCTCCTGCATGCCTCGTCTACCATTGAGCATCGCACCCTCAACAATCAGGACTTTACCATTATTACCGAAGACTACGAAGTCTACGACAGTAAAGGGAGGGTTGCCAAGTTCTATCGTGATGAACTGAACAATGACCTGACCTACCTGTTTCCTCTTACCCTCAACGACAGAACAGGTACCTGCGGTGCCAGAAGTCTGACCAAGGGTGCCTACGAGATTGAAGGAAAGACTATTACCCTCTATACTTTCTGGGACAGACAGGGACGCATTTACGATACACCTTACGGTGCGCGTATCCAGAAGTATGAGGTGACCAAAAGAGGTGAGCTGAGACTGATCGAAAGCAGACTCTACGTAGAGTCTGCCAGAAAGAGTTTTGATCCTGAGAGCGGTATGCGTTTTCTCTTTACCAAACCCGCAAACGACAAAGAGAAAGCCGCCCTTGAAACCTATGTCAAAGATGCAGAGCGGCAGTACAAAGGAACTTTTGTGTTCGGTGACGATGTAAAAAGGCTCATAAAAGAAGTGAAAGAGGCACTTGATCGTAAAATGATAAACACATGGAAGCGTACGGCGGACAACTAACCGGCATGAGAGACAGCTACACGCTCTACCGTCAGCTTCAGACATACAACCTGCTTTCTCACCGCCCTATATGGTGGTGGCCCAATGCAGGCAGTTTCGAAGTGGTCATCGGTGCGGTACTGACCCAGAATACAACCTGGAAAAATGTAGAAACATCCCTGGCAAACCTTGCAGGATTCACAACGCTCGATGCCTTTCTTACACTGGATGAAACCAGTTTAAAAGAGTGTATCAGACCCAGTGGCTTCTACAATCAGAAAGCACCGAGACTACGAATCATAGCAAAAAATATCAAATCAAAATTCGACACGTTTGTACATTTTCAGGAAACGGTAACCCGCGACTGGCTGTTAAAGCAAAAAGGCATCGGCAAAGAGACAGCGGACAGTATTTTGAACTATGCCTGCTTTCGTGAAGAGATGGTGGTCGATACTTATACCAAAAGACTTTTGGCAAAAGAGGGGCTTGTGTTTGACACTTACGGTGAGTACAAGAGATATCTTGAAGAAGGAATGAGGCGACATATTCGTAACGATCTCGCGCTGCACTTTGCCCATTTTCACGGCATGATCGTGGAGTATAGCAAACGGGTACCTCTAAAAACGTTTTTCAGTCAATGCGACAAAGGAGCACCCAACCCATGAAATGGGCGCTTGCGTTTGCGACTGCCAGAGTATTGACTGAAAAAATTGAGTTTTTAGAAGTATCCAAATACTACTTGAAGTGATGGCTCTTGCAGGGAAAACGGGTGTCATTCTCTGCCACTTTGGCAAAGACGTTTAAGGGTGTATTGGTCTGCTGTGCAATCTTCAAGAGGGTAGGTAAATGAGCAGGATCAAAAGCGATGAGCATTTCATACTCCTCTCCGCTAAAGCCCTGTTCACCATTAATATTTTCTAATATGTCAAATCCGAGACCATTCATTTCAAGCAGTTTGTTAGTGTCACAGTAGAGACCGTCGGAGATGTCCATTCCCGCATTGAGCCATTCCCGTGCTGCGTAGATGAAGGCAGCTCTGAGTGTTGGCTGATAAAAACGGGAATCCTCAGGGATGGATTCTCCTCTAAAGAGTGCTTCGAGGTCCCGTTTGCTCTGCCCAAGCCTGCCGGTGTAGGCAAGCAGATTGCCTGGCTTAATGCCCTTTCGAAGCAGAGGTGCATCACTTTCGGAAACAAGGGTAATGCTGATATGCAGCCTGTCACTGCCGATGGTATCGCCACCGATGATCTCGCACCCGTATGCCGCTGCTGTCTCCTCCATGGCATCCATAAGCGCGTCTATCTGCGCAGTTGTCATATCCGGGGTCAACGAGACGGTTACCAGCGCATATTTGGGATGGGCATTCATTGCGACGGCATCGGAGATGTTGACCAGCATTGCCTTGCGTCCTATTTGGGCCATGCTCATCCACTCCCGCTTGAAGTGGGTGTTTTCAAAAAAAGCATCCATGCTGTAAAGTGTTTTGCCCACGACTGCTGCGTCATCACCAATATAGTCTGAGTGTAGTCTGTTTATAAGATAGGACTCTTTATCCATGTGCTTTTCCTTGTAAATTGGCAAAATTGTAACATAGTTAAGTATATATAGTAATAATAAGTCCCGGCGGGTTATTTTTAGTGATGTGCACGTTATAATCTTGATAATAATTATTACAAGGATAGACAGATGGACCATACACTTCAGGTCAGCGCATTCTTTTTCAATGCCAAAACAGACTACCTCCCCTACTACAAACAATTTGCTTTCAGCCTTGGTGACGATGCATATGCCATTGATATCCTTAAAGCAATCAAGGCTGAAAATGACAACTTCGCCTACCCCGAAGAAAACCTTCTTTTTAAAATCAACGATCTGGTAGTGACAGGCAAAGAGCGTATAGGCACCATCGTAGAGAGACTGGGTACACAGCTGCAGATCGATCCGGTACTCTCCTACCGTTCCAATCACTGCCTTGTCATTAACGACGATGACTTCATACAGCGTTTTGCACTGCTTGAACCCTATGCCACCGAAGAGGACAAAGCCTATTATGAATCACACTACACCCTGCATTATGCCTCGGAAAGCAGTAAATTCAATCATCACTACATTGGAGATGCAATACTGCTGCTTGCGCACCGCATGATAGCCAATGGTTCGGAATATAAAAAGGAGATCCTCGAAGCGATAGGCGATGAAAACGACGGTCTTTTCGCCTGTGAGTATGAAAACAATCTTTTTGATGCCCAGGATCATACTGCAACCATTGAAGCACTCTTTGCCATGTATGAAACAGGTACGCCAAACAGGCTTCTGCAGAAGATCAGCGAGAAGCTCTCGAAAGAAGCGGTTGCCTCGCACCGGGCAGATTCGCTGCAGGGGCGTACCGTCGCCTACTATCAGGGGCATACATCTTCTCCCAAAGCCGAAGAGATATTTCATACTGTAGAACAAGCCGGTGGCAGTGTGGTACGTTTTAGCCGAGAGAAGAGACTCTGCGGACGTTCACTCCTTGGCAGAAACAACAACCTCGCCTACCTCAAGGCTGCTACGACACTGCTCGATGCACTCGACAGCGGTGCGGAGGTTCTGGTGGTTGCGAACGAAGAGGATCTTGCCTTCTACAACAAACACTATGCCGCTATACAAAAACGTATCGGCAGAGAGATTCCGCTTGCACTGCTTGACATTGAAGCTTTCAGCGCTTTGGCAGACAAGGAGTCGGCTGCCTGATATCAGGGCAACTTATTCATTTTATTAGGCTGTGTTTTCATTCTGGCTTTGTAGCATGAAAACGGGTAACAGCCTCACTAAAATTACCCTTTCCTCTTCTCTTTTTAATCCGTTTAATACCAACCTAACGCTATAATCAGTGCAAATCTGACATGAAAAGGACGCAAGCGTTATGGACGTTAAAATCTACGAATACGATGCTGTGATCGTCGGTGCGGGACTTGCCGGACTGGCAGCCGCTAAGGAACTCACCGAAGCAGGCAAGAAAACAGCGGTCATTACCAAACTTCACCCACTGCGAAGCCACTCCGGTGCGGCACAGGGGGGTATCAATGCCGCTTTGGGCAAAGAGGACTCCGTTGAGCTGCATATGTTCGACACTGTCAAAGGGTCTGACTATCTTGCGGACCAGGATGCCGTCAAGCTTATGTGTGAAAAGGCGCCTGAGACCATTCGCTGGGCTGAACGTATGGGTGCGGTATTCTCAAGAGACGAGAATGGTGACATCGCCATCAGACCGTTTGGCGGTCAGAGCAAGCCAAGAGCCTGCTATGCCAAGGACAGAACCGGGCTGGCTGTACTTCAGGCGATCTATGAGCAGGCATACCGTGCCGGCATCGAAGTATTCGACGAGTGGTACTGTGCCGACCTGCTTTATGAAGACGGCAAAGCATACGGGGTAGCGGCATACAACATCCGTAACTCAGAGCCTGCAATCTTTAATGCGAAACTGGTTATGTTCGCAACAGGCGGACACGCAAGAGCTTACCGTTTCAACTCCAACGCACACGCCAATACCGGTGACTCACTCTCCATCGTCGCGCGTCACGGGCTGCCGCTTGAAGATATGGAGTTCGTACAGTTTCACCCAAGCGGACTCGGCGGATCGGGTGTACTTATTTCCGAAGCGGCACGTGGAGAAGGCGGACGTCTCTTCAACTCAAAAGGGGAACGTTTTATGGAAAAATACGCTCCAAATGCGCTTGAACTTGCTTCACGTGACGTTGTCAGCCGTGCCATTATGGAAGAGGTACGTCAGGGACGCGGTGTCGGAAAAGACGGACAGTCAGTCAATCTCGACCTGACACACCTGCCAAAAGAGATCATCCTCGAGCGTCTACCTGAGCTGCGTGAACTTGCCATCGCCTTCCAGGGACAGGATATGCTTAAAGAGCCTATTCACATCTCCGCTACCGCACACTACTCTATGGGTGGTATTCCGACCAATATTAACTGTCAGGTACGCAAAAATGCCAAAGGTGACCTGGTAGAAGGCTTCTACGCAGCAGGAGAATGCAGCTGTGTTTCCGTTCACGGTGCCAACAGACTGGGTGCGAACTCTGTACTTGAAGCGCTCCTTTTCGGCCGTCATGCGGGAGAGAACATGGTAAAAGCACTCGACGAGGGTGTTGAAATGAAAAAAGCGACCAAAGCCGATGCGGACCGTATGCTTGAAGAGCTTACGTATGTCAAGACTAATAACGGTACAGAGAGTGTACCGGGGCTCAGAGAAGAGCTGCAAAACGGTATGACCGCCAATGCGGGTGTCTTTAGAAGCAAAGAGTCTCTTGAAAAGCAGCTCAAGCTTATTGATGAACTGCTCGAGCGCTACAAGCACATTCGTATTGACGACAAGTCCAACACGTTCAATACCGACCTGCAGGAAGCACTGGAACTCGGGCACATGCTTGAGTTCAGCAAGTTCATTGTTGTCGGTGCGCTTAATCGTGAAGAGAGCCGTGGCGGTCACTATAGAGAGGATTTCCCTGAGCGTGACGATGAGAAGTTCCTCAAACATACATTTGCCTATATGGATGAAAACCACAACATCACTACCGAATGGGGTGAAGTGGTACTGGGCATGTTTGAACCAAAAGAAAGATCATACTAGGAGGTTGAGATGAGTACACAGACTGAAGAATTTGAACCGTTCAATACGGATGAGATGGAAACGCTCAACCCGGAGACTGTAACTGTTACACTGAAGACTTTCCGTTTCAATGCAGAGACTGACTACCTGCCCTACTATAAAAAGTATGTCATGGAAGTAGGCAAAGATGAGCTGATGCTCGACCTGCTCAACCGCATCAAATGGGAACATGACGGCTCTTTCTCCTACCGTCGTTCATGCCGCCACGGTATTTGCGGTGCCTGTGGTATTAAAGTAAACGGCAGAGCGACACTGGCATGTAAACAAAATGCGTTAGAGCTGGTAAAACTCTTTGGAGAAGAGCTTGTCATCGAACCGCAGAGCAAGAAACGTGCGGTCAAAGACATGATCATCGACAAAAAGGACTTCTGGGACAAACATGCAGAGGTCAAACCTTATGTTGTTGCAGATGTCGACCCGCATCCGGAGCATGAGACCAAACAGAGCATCGAGGAGTTCAACAAGTTCCTCGACTCTGATCTCTGTATTCAGTGTGGTAACTGCCACTATGCCTGTCCTGTCGTTGAAGTCAATGAAGACTACCTCGGGCCTGCGGCATTCAACGCTGCCTACCGCTTCACGGTAGATACCCGTGACAATGCCGGAAAAGAGAGACTTGAGCTCACTGCCGAAATTGGACCGGGGGTCTGGGACTGTGTAAAATGTTTCGAGTGTGCGGAAGCGTGTCCCAAAGAGATCAACCCTATCGAAAAGATCACCAAACTGCACAATATGCAATTTGAACAGGGTGTAGCACGTCCGAATGTGGCAACCAAGCATGCCGAAGGTTTCCTGAGAGGTATGAAGAAGTACGGTTACCTCGATGAGGCGGACATCGTCTCCTACTCAGAGGGCTACCTGGGTATGTACAAACACCTCAAAACTGCCATAAAAATGATGAAGGCCGGCAAAATACACTGGCATTCGGGTATACCGTTCATTAACAGTGTGCCAAAAATCAAAAACCTCGATGAAGTTCAGAAACTCATCGAAATTTCACAAACGAACAAACTGTAAGGAGAGACAGAATGAGCCAACTACACTATGCACTATTTACCGGATGTACTGCCAAGCAGTCTACGCCTGAACTGCTCTCCTCTACCCTTGCAGTAGCGGACAAACTCGGCATCAAGATCACCATTCTCGAAGAGGCAAGCTGCTGCGGTGCCAGTCACCTGCAGGACTTTGACGAGTTTCTCGCACATGTACTCAATGCGCGAAACATCTGCTATGCAGAAAAACTGGGCTTGACGATGATCACCATTTGTAACACCTGTCAGCTCAACTCAGCCATGACAAAACATGCGCTTGACACCGACCCTGATCTTAGAGCCCGTGTCAATGAGAAACTTGCTGAAGTCGGTCTGGAGTACAAAGGAACATCGGAAATCAAGCATTTTCTCTATGCACTGATCGAAGACTACGGACTTGAAAAGATCAAAGACCATGTCAAAGTGCCGTTGAGCCAGTTTAACATCGCACCGTTCTACGGATGCCACAACATCCGCCCTTCCGAGCTGCACCATGATGCAAACGGTGGAGAGAACCCGTATAACCCAACCTCACTCGACCAGCTTATCGATGCACTCGAGGGGCATCCGGTAGACTACAGCCACAAGAACAAGTGCTGTGGGTTCCATGTTGAGCTTCAGGCAAACCATACTTCTGAAGTACTCGCCGGAAACGCCATGGTTGATGCCATCGACAATAATGCGGATCTTATGGTTACCCCATGTCCTCTGTGTCACCTGAAGATGGATACCTATCAAGATGATGTAGGCAAGGTCATCGGCCGCGACATTGAACTTCCGGTACTGCATATGCCGCAAATGGTTGCGCTTGCACTTGGATGCAGCGAAAAAGAGATTGGCCTAAACTTCCACGTGCAAAAAGCAACACAACTCTACAAAGAGGCAGCAGAGGCATAGTCTCCTTTGCCTCCTACCCTAACACACTCCACTCCCTTTAGTTATATTCATACAAAATAATTCCTCCTAACCTTTAGTATCAAGATTATCAAAGATATTTTTTCAACAACTTTATTTTGTTGTATTTAATGCATATTGTTGCGTTCGAATGGAATGAAAGAAATATTGGTTAGATAATTATATGAGGTAATAATGGGCTAATTGAAGACAGTGAACTTTGCTCCTTCTATTATGATGGCAATACTATATTATTGTTTTGGGGAGATCAGTCTGGCTCTCTTTAGCCAGAATATGCTCATTACAATGTCAGCTTTCATTCCGGAGGGTATTGCTCTTGCCGGTGCATTGATATATGGAAGATCTGTTTTGCCAGGGATATTTTGGGACAATTTCTGCTTTCCAGGATTGTCTATTCCATACCACTTCTTGGTTCGCTTGGTCTTGCTGCAACCAACATGATGGAAGCATCCATCGCTATTGCGCTATTTCATTATTATCGCCTTGATATCCGTCTGCGTAGCGTACGTGACCTGCTTGGGTTGTTACTGATGATTGTTTTTGTACTCCAGCCTTTCAGTGCCATTGTTGGCAATGTGTTTCTCTATTTCAGCGACAATGCACAATTCTTGCATTTTTGGCAAAATGTTTTCTTCTGGTGGTTCAGAAATGTTATGGGCCAGATACTTGTAACGCCCCTGTTGCTGATTTATTACTATTATCGGCATACCATTATATTTATGTACTTCATAATGACGATTCTCATTTTTTCATTTTTGAATACTCTTTTTCAATACTATCTGAATATTGATGATATATCTCTGCTTATCATGGTGACACTCCCTCTGATACTTCATCTTGTCACACGACATATTTTTTATGGTGTACTTGCAGCAGTCACTGTTTCGGTAAGCAGTATGTTATCGGTTCATTATGGTATGGGGGTCTTTGCTAAAAGTACTTCAGCAATCAGAAACATCATTGATCTTAATTTTTTCATCATGTGTCATATTTTTATACACTTTTTATCGGTATTCTGTTTCGTGAAAGAGAAGAGGCAATAAAATATTTGAAATCGATGGTACATTATGACTACCTTACCGGTCTTCCTAATCGTCACCTGCTTCGCGAACGGATACATCATACAGTTTACATGTCGGAAAAAAATCAGGCACAAAGTGCCATATGTTTTATTGATGTAGATGATTTTAAAAGGATCAACGATACCTTTGGCCATCATATTGGAGATATGTTGCTTGTTCAAATTGTGTCACACATTCAGTTACACCTGGAAAAAAATGATGATTTGCTAAGACTTGGCGGAGATGAGTTCCTTCTTATTTTATATAACATAAAAAGCACTGAAGAGCTCATGAACAGACTTAATACACTGCTTCAGGATATCGCTTCAATCAAACGTGTCGAGGGGTGTGAAGTCTCAGTATCGCTCAGTATTGGTGCTTCAATTGCACCTACACAGGGGACAAGAGTGTCAAAGAGCTGATGGAAAAATCCGATAAAGCAATGTACAGGGCCGAGGCAGAAGGTAGAAACAGGTTCTGCTTCTGTGCATAAAAATTATAGCTTTCCATCTGTCAGATAGCGTACACTCTTTTGGGTACCCTGTATCAGGAGGGGATGCTTTGTGGCATCAAGCCATCTGATAATCTCTTTTAGTTCAGACTCATGCATGACGGTACATCCGGCAGTCGGCACCTCTTTAATGTGCAGAAAAATACATGAGCCAGCCCCAGGCACGGCACCCACTTCATCGATGTGATTGTGGTTGACGACAATGCCGTAGCGATAATAATTTTTGGGAAATTTCATATGCTCCATACTGTGGTAGTCTAGTGTAATCTTCGTTGAGTCGACGATTTTGTTGTAGTAACGTGAATGGACATCATCCACGCAGTGGTCGGTCTCTTTGTAGACACGGTAAGGGTAGTCCACACCAAAGGGAGCATAGCCAAACGCCTGTTTGAGTGCAAAGATGCCGGCAGGCGATCTGCCGTCACCTTCATGCTTGATGTAGACGGCATCTTTAGGCGTTTGATGCAGCCCTATGCCCCACCCCAGTCCGTTTCTGCCAAGATGTACTGCAACGCGCTTGCCGACTTTGTGCCATCCTTTGGCATCTTTTTCATAACGCTGAAGTGTACCGCTGTTTTCGTTCCAACCCTTTGTAGTCACAACGATGATCTGGCGGCTTTGTGCCGGGATCTCTGCATAAAGCAGAGTGACCAACAGGGAACCAACAAGTAAAAAGCGTTTCATTTTGCTATAATCTCCTCATGGAATATGGAATAGTATCAATCATCATACCGATTTTAACGATCGCTCTTGCCATTATAACCAAAGATGTCATCGTCTCCCTGCTTGGAGGTATTTTTGCCGGACTGATGGTCATAAACGGTTATGACATGTTTGCTGCATCGACGGGTGTGTTTAACGGTATTGTAGAACAGTTCTCTCACGGATGGATCACCAAGACCCTGCTCTTTACCCTCTTTGTAGGCGCCATCATACACCTGCTCAACCAGAGCGGTGCGGTGAAAAGCTTTGTCGCCTACATCGATGCGAAAACCTCGCGCATAGACTCGCCTACAGGGGCTCAGATGCTGGCGTATGTGGTCGGCATTGTCATCTTCATCGAATCTTCCATTACCTCACTTGTTGCCGGTACGGTCGCCAAACCGCTGTGTGACAGAAACGGCATCAGCCGTGCCAAACTCGCCTACATATGTGACTCCACCTCTGCTCCGGTCTGCTCGCTCATTCCGCTCAATGCATGGGGAGCACTGCTGCTGGGGCTCATTGTCAGTGCGATTGACGGCAAAGTCATCGAAGGTGACGGCATTAGCCTGCTCATTGCTTCCATTCCCTACAACTTTTACGCCATTTTCACCCTGCTTATTGTACTGGTGGTGATATTTAAAAAATTTGATATAGGCCCCATGAAGGCTGGGCTGCCCACTGCCTATGAGAGACAAACTGTTCATGAAAGTGCCACGCCCGCACTCATGCCGATGCTGCTGCCCATTCTTGTAATGGTGGCTGCCGTACCTGCGGGACTTGTCATTACCGGAAAGGGTGATCTGTTTAAAGGGTCGGGCTCCACGTCGGTCTATTACGCAACCGTCGTCACACTTTTTGTAATGTATGTCTACTATCTTGCCACAAAACGGCTCAAACACCGGGATTTTCTCGATGGCACTTTCAAAGGCATGGGAGAGATGCTTCCCATCGCCGCCATTATGCTCTTTGCCATTTTCATTGGCAAGGTCATTGGCGATCTGGGTACGGCAAAATATCTCGCCTCACTGCTGGAGGGCAACATCTCCCCTGTGCTCATGCCGATGCTCATTTTCCTCACTGCCGCTGTTACAGCCTTTGCTACGGGTACGAGCTGGGGGACATTCTCCATTATGATGCCCATTGCCCTGGCACTCGCAGCCGCAATGCATCTGGACATCCCGCTGGTCATCGCAGCCGTCATCAGCGGCGGCATTTTCGGAGACCACGCTTCACCCATCTCCGATACGACCATCATCTCCTCCATGGCAGCAGGCTGCGACCATGTCGAACATGTCAGGACACAGCTGCCCTATGCACTCATTGGCGGTACTCTGGCGGCACTAGCGTTTTTGTTGGCAGGGTATTTGACGATTTAAGATATTATCATGAATAAAGTAATCTATATGTCGTTTTAAACCTTTTCCATTCTATAGATTCTTGTATGGATAATAAACTTCAACTGCCAGCACTAATTTTAATATATTCAACAATTGATATATGTTCCTCTTTAGATTATCCTGAAGATAAAAAAGAACCTAATCGAGCTGATTTTAAAAAGTGGTGCGAACAGTATCTTTTATGCGATACAAGAATAAAATGTACAACAGAAGACCTTTATGCCGATAGATGTGGAGTTATTCATTCATATTCTCCAGAAAGTAATTTAAGTAAAAAAGGTAAAGCAAAGTTAATTGTCTATTCATGGGGCAATACATCAACAGAGATACTGAAAGATATACTTTACCAAACTTCAAAAAATGTTCACGTTATTCATATTGAAACCTTTTTCGACATATTAAAGCAAGGAGTTAACAAATTTCTTGATGATATAAAAGTTAATATTGAAAAACAAAATCTTGTTAATAAACGTGCGAAAATGATGTTTGTTGATATACCGTCAAGTAAATAATTTCATCTCGTTCCAACGTTGTACGTTAGAATGCCTACCCCATCGCCCATCCTCACAAACTATCTTAATTTTTAATGCGTGACACATGAAAAATCAAATACTCCACCACTAAGAACATGGATATTCACACCCATGCCAAGCATGGGAACAAGATAGAACATTACTTCTGCTTCTTGCTACGCTTTAACTCTTTCTCTATCTTCATCGCCAACTGGTGCACTGCCATGGCATAATAGCTGCTGTGGTTGTAGCGTGTAATGACAAAAAAGTTTTTTGCTCCGTACCAGAGTTCATCGTAACGTTTGCGGTCGAGTTTGATGAGACAAACCCTTTTATGGTAATTCCATGATTTAACGGGTGTAATGCCCTTTAGGTTTTGTCGGTTGTACCAGTGTTTGTAGCCTGTCTTGAGTCCTGAGAACCGGTTACCCCTGTAGTGTACCCGTATGGCAACCGGCTCGCCTTTTTGCCACCTGTTATGGTAGAAGTAGTTTGCCACCGACATGACTGCATCACCAGTCCGCTGCAGAGTGACTCTTCCGTCTTTGTTGTAGTCGATACCGTAGGCTTCGTAGTTGCTTGGAATGAACTGGCACAGGCCAATGGCACCCGATGAGGAGCCTTTGACGTTGCGAGGGTTGATCTTCTGGCGTTTGCACAGGTGCAGAAAATGTTTAAGCTCTCCACGGTAAAAACGGCTGCGTCGATGTGACCCGAATGCCAGATATGCCAGGCGGTCGAAGACATGGAACTTGCCGACATTGCGTCCGTAATGGGTCTCTATGCCGATGATCGCGGCAAGGTAGACCTGCGGAATGCCGTAGCGTTTTTCTGCGTCGGCGAAGACCTTGCTGTGTTTGCGAATGTATGCCGCGCCTTCTTTTGCCCGCTGCGTGGTTACTTTAAAACGGATGTAGCGGTCCCACGAACCGTGCTTTGGCGGTGGGGCATAGTGCCTTTTTGGGAGAGGTTTCGGTTTGGGTTCTCTGACATGGGAAAAGAGTGCCTGAAGCGTGTGGCGGTCTATGTGGTACTCCCGTGAGACCTCATGAATGAAACGGCGCACCTCCGGCTTTTTCGTGTAGTCTTTTGCTTGAAGCAGTGTAAACAGCAACAAAAGGGTCAGGAGTATTTTTTTCATGTTCAGAGTCTACCATAAAGTGCGCTATTTACCCTTTGTAAACCATGATGTGTTACTATATTTTCTATTTAAATCTATCAGGAGGTAACTATGAAAAAGAAGAACAGAGCGCTTCATCTTGATATTAGTGCGATCCTTTTGAAGTATGACCCAATGGATGTCGGCGCTGCGGTCGACTCGGACGAATACGATTTGGAAGCGGCAACCATACTCTCCCGCATTAAAGAAGTGCACTCCAAAGAAGAGCTCACAGACATCGTCTTTGAGGAATTTGAGAGCTGGTACGGTAAAAACGCGGTCGGTGAACGTCAGAAGTATGAACAGATGGCGGCCGAAATTTGGGAGACATGGCACCGTTATCATACGCAGGCAGCATGAAAACACTCTACTTGCTAAGACATGCCAAGTCAAGCTGGAAAGACGCAAGCCTTTCAGATTTTGACAGACCGCTGAACAAGCGCGGTAAACACGATGCGCCCATGATGGCGGAAAAGCTTAAAGAGATGGGCATCCATCCCGACATTATTCTCTCCAGTCCTGCAAGAAGAGCCCGAAAAACGGCAAAAGTCTTTGCCGATATACTTGACACCCCGCTTAGACTCGATGAAAGACTTTACGAAGCAGATGTAGCAGATTTCGATGCCGTCACCCAGGAAGCTTTTAGAGAACATGAGAGTATTATGCTGGTATCACACAACCCGGGTTTGAATATGTATAACGATGCCCTCTCAAACGTGCCTCTTTTTAACATCCCCACTACAGGCATAGTTGCCATAGATTTCGAGACATACGATGCCTTTGTGAAGCATGAAGGCAGACAGCGCTTTTTTATTTACCCAAAAATGTACAAGGCATAGAAAAGAGTATGCATACGACAAACAGGAAGATCGCCGACATATTCAACGAAATTGCCGATCTTCTGGACATTGACGGGGACAATCCGTTTCGGGTGCGTGCCTACCGCAATGCTGCGAGGGTTATTCTCTCCTACCCTGAAAGTATGAAAACCCTTGTTGAGGAGGGGGCTGACCTTACGACCATACCCGGTATTGGTACGGAACTTGCCAAAAAGATCACTGAGATCGTGAAAACAGGGAGACTCAGCTACCTTGAAAAGCTCAGACGAACCCACCCCTCCGGCCTTGAACAATTGCTCAAAGTACCGGGCCTTGGCCCGGGCCGGGTGCGACTGCTGCATGAGATGCTTCACATCAACACCATTGAAGATCTGCAAAAAGCACTCGATGAGGGACGTGTAGAAAAAGTACCCGGTTTCGGGGAAAAGCTCATCGCAAAAATCAAAAGCGGCATTGCCCAAAAACACTACGAGGAAAAACGCTTCAGGCTTTACGACGCGCTGACAGTTGCCGAGTGGATCGTCGGCATCCTCAAAAAGACCAAAGGGGTTGTCAATGTTGAAATAGCCGGAAGTATCCGCAGACGAAAAGAGAGTGTCCACGACATCGACATTGTCGCTGCCTGCCAACCGCAAAGCGATACCATGGTCTACTTTACCAACCTGCCGCGTATCGACAAGGTCATCATGCATGGTGCGACACGTTCTACCATACGGCTTGACAATGGCATGTCTGTCGATCTTCGCGTGGTCACCCCGGATACATTCGGTGCAACCCTCCACCATTTCACCGGTTCAAAGGCACACAATATTGCCCTGCGAAAAATGGCCGAAGAGAGAGGGATGAAAATCAATGAATATGGCATATTCAAGGGTAAAAAACGCATCGGTGGAGAGAAAGAGTCGGACATCTACGATGCCTTCGGTATGTCATATATTGTTCCCGAGCTGCGTGAGATGCGCGGAGAGATATCCCTTGCGCAGAAGCACCGTCTGCCCAACCTCGTTACCGAAGCGGATATTCGTGGAGATCTGCATATGCACACTGCCTATAGCGACGGTACCCAGAGCATAAAAAAGATGGCTCTTGCAGCACAAAAAATGGGCTATACCTACATAGCCGTAACCGACCATACCGAACATCTGCACATCGCGCATGGCATGGATGAGAAGCGCATACGAAAACAGCTTGAAGAGATAGATTCCCTCAACGAGGAACTTCAGGGCATTACCATTCTCAAATCCGCCGAAGTGGACATTCTTGAAGACGGTACCCTCGATATGCCCGAAAGCATTCTTAACACACTCGATCTGACGGTATGCTCCATTCACAGCAAACTGACGCTCTCACAAAGCAAACAGACCGCGCGCATTCTCAGGGCAATTGAACATCCTGCCTTTACCATTCTTGCCCATCCTACCGGCAGAATCATAGGGCTTAGAGACCCCTACCCCATAGATATGGAACAGATCATCGCCGCAGCAAAGAACCGCGGCTGTATTTTGGAACTCAATGCCCAGCCTGACAGGCTTGATCTTAACGATGTCTATTGCAAGATGGCAAAAGAGGCTGGCGTGCCCATTGCCGTCTCTTCCGATGCCCACTCTTCTGCCCAGCTTGAGTACATGCGTTTTGGCATCTGGCAGGCACGCCGCGGATGGCTGGAAAAAGCGGATGTAATCAATACCCTCGACCTTGACGCACTGCGGCAGCGACTCAAACAGATAAAGTCCTATTCATCCTCATGATACTCTTCGACCTGATAGACATAGATATCAGGATGGGTGTCCAGACAGTTTGAGGGCATACCGGCTTTTTGACACAAATGCCCCATAAAACTCTCAAATGTCGGCAACTGCTCCCATACCTGAGGCAGATAGGTCGCCTGATAAGGCCCCTTTTTCAAAATAACCCCGTCGATTCCCGGTCTGAGTTTGGACTTCAATTCCTCTACCGATGTATAGGGGAGTGGTTTGGGATCTGTCAACAAAGAGACCTCCACGGTGATCTTGTCGAACTCTTCGGGTGAGAGTGCTACAAAACGGGGGTCTTCAAACGCTGCGCTCTGAGCGTTATGTATGATGTCTTCATACAACGAACGGTGTGCAATAAGAGAACCGATGCACCCTCTAAGTGCACCGTCGGCTTTTTTGTTCAGCGTCACGAATGCCGCACCTTTCTCGTTTAGCCATGGGTTTTCTTTTCTCAGCCGCTCCATATCGACAGGATAGTCGATGCCAAATTTATGTGCAATGGCTGCACGCGCAAGTTTTAGCAGTACCTCTTTTTTATGCATGGTGATCCTCCTCTGTAAAAATGACACTGGTATAGCCAACGACCTGGGTTTTGTCCCCGCTGGCATCCGCACTGGTTCGGTAGTCGAGGATGTGTGGTGTAAGCCCTTTGTGTCTGGCGGCAAGAAGCATTCCTTCCACCCCGACTTTGCCACATGCCTCACACCCCTGATGCAGTTCGTTTACATCAAGCCGCATCACGGCATCGAGGCAGATACTGTCAAGCCTTTTTGCCTTTTCTATGTCATAATAGTGGCTCAGATCGGTACTGATGACTACCGCAGTGTGTATGTCTTCTAGCAGATAGGTGATGATATCGGCAATATTGCGCGGGTCGGCATCACCGTAAACCAGTTCGACTACCGATACATCGGGCATATAGTACTTGATGAAGGGCATCTGCACCTCTGTACTGTGCTCCCGATGTGCTTCTGGGAAGAAATGTACCCCCTCCATTGCCTTGAGTTCCGCTACAAGTGCCACATCTATGGGCAGTGTTCCCAGAGGGGTCTCGTAGCCTGTATACTCTGAAACGGAAATCCCTTTGAGATAAACACGATGACTCGGACCAATAACCACAACCCTGCGAATATCCTGATTGGCAAGTACACGTATGGCAACATTGGCGGTAAATCCGCTGTAAACATACCCAGCATGGGGTACGATGACTGCTCTCGTGTGCTGTGAGAGCAAACTGTTCATGTCGGCATGGGCATCGAGCGCCTTGTTGAAGTGCTCGAACATCTTGACAATATCCTCTTTTCCGGCAGGATAGAACTGTCCGGCTACGGCTGTTTTGCGAATGCTCATCTCCACACTCCTTCTATGATGCTGTTGCACACGGGACACTCTCCATGTTCACCGATGCGGTTCTGCGTCACGCCATAGCCGTTTCTGGCAATCAGGATCGTATCGCAATGGTGACAACGTGTCGGGGAATCGGCACCCACATTGCCAAGATAGATGTACTTCAATCCGGCCTCTCTTCCTATGGCTTCGGCCCGCCTGAGTGTCGCAAGGGCGGTTGCCTGATGGTCTTTCATTTTGTAATTTGGATAGAAGGCACTCAAATGCCAGGGTACATGTGTACCAAGATCGTTGGCGATGAAAGCTGCCATCTCGCGCAGATCACTATCACTGTCGTTCTCTCCCTCTATCAACAGAGTTGTGACCTCTACCCAGATACCGTTGGCGACCAGTCGTCTGAGTGTCTCTTTGACCCCTTCAAGTCCGCCTTTGAGTACCTTTTTGTAGTAGGCATCATCCCAGCTTTTAAGGTCTATGTTCGCAGCATCGACCCATGTCGCCATATCATCGACCATCTCTTTGCTCTCAAAACCGTTGCTGACAAAGATGTTCTTGATGCCCTTTTCTTTGGCAATAACGCCTATGTCTTTGGCATAGGGGTAGAAGATGGTCGGTTCATTGTATGTGTAGGCAATGGAACGTGCACCGTGTTCTATGGCAAGCTCTACCATCTGTTCCGGACTTACTTCGATGTTCTCGTTCACCTCTTTACTCTGCGATATGTCCCAGTTCTGGCAGAAGGGACATTTGAAGTTGCACCCTACCGTACCAAAAGAGAGTACCTTGGAGTTTGGCAGCAGATGATAGAGCGGCTTTTTCTCGACCGGATCGACATGCACGGCAATGGGGTGGCCGTACACAAGTGTTTTGAGCTTTCCCTCCTCGTTCTGATTCACCCCGCAAATACCTGTCTGTCCCTCTTTGAGCTGACAGCTGTGCTGACACAGGTTGCATATGATGGTTCCGTTCTCTTTGGGTGTATAGTAATTAAATGTTTCATGATATGTCATTCTTAAACCTTTATATATATTGACTAAACTTTATTTAATTATATCACTTAACTTTGTAAATGTCAAATTTTGGGGTATACTCTCGAAAAAGACCAAAGGCTATACGTTATGAAGCTGCTTGTTTCCGCACTCGAACCCTCTTCCAACCTCCATCTTCGCGAAGTTCTCAAACAGATGGACAATGTTGAACTTGTGGGAATTTTCGACAGGCATATAGAACAGGGAACACCGCTTTACGATATTTCGGAGATGGCTGTTATGGGGGTTGTCGATGCACTCAAAAAACTGCCCTGGTTTTTCAGTGTTGCAGAGAAAATGGTGCATTTGGCAAAGGATGCGGACAAAGTACTGCTTATGGACGGCTCGGGGTTTAACCTTCCGCTTGCAAAAAAGATCAAAACAAAATATCCGGACAAAGAGATCATCTACTACATTTTGCCCCAGGTCTGGGCAAGCCGCCCCAACCGTGTTGTGAAGCTGGAGCGTTACTGTGACAGGCTTCTGGGCATTTTACCGTTTGAAACGGCCTACTACCCTTCAGGCAAAGCCGAGTATGTAGGACATCCGCTGCTCGATGAGATCAAAGTGCAAAGAGATATGGATACGCGTAATATCATCACATTCATGCCGGGCAGCCGTAGGAGTGAAATAGAGCGTCTCATGCCCGTTTTTTTGAAATTGCGCCGCAAACTTGGCAACGATATCAGACCCATACTTGTCATACCTCCGCATTTCAGCAGGCAGCAGATCGCCAAACTCTACATCGGCAACCGTGAATTTGAGATCGTACGTAACAGCCATGAGGCACTGAAACGTTCCGAATTTGCGTTTATCTGTTCAGGTACGGCAACACTCGAAGCCGCACTTATCGGTACACCTTTTACCTTGGCCTACATTGCCAAGAAGGCCGACTTTTTCATCGGTACCAAACTGCTTGGTATCAAACAGGTGGGACTTGCGAACATCATTCTCTCACACAAAGACGGAAGCACCTTGCACAATGAACTCCTGCAGGAGGATGTAACGGTTGACAATCTGCTTGCAGAATACTACAATACCGACCGAAAAAAATTTGCGGACAAAGCCAAAGCGCTCCGCGAATATCTTGGGCATGGCAGCAGTCGGAATGTAGCTGACATTATTATGGGAAACGAAGAGAATTAAGAATTAAAAATTAGGAATTGAGAGTGAAAATGATGACTACGGAAGAAAAATGTTAGTACATATCTGTTGTGCTGTGGACAGCCACTATTTCCTGCAAAAGCTCCAGAAGGATTATCCGGGCGAGAAACTGGTCGGTTTTTTCTATGACCCCAACATTCACCCCTACTCCGAGTACTACCTGCGACTGCTTGACGTGAAACGCAGCTGTAAAATACTTGGTATTGAACTCATTGAAGGGGAATACGACACCGAGAACTGGCTTGAAGCGGTACGCGGTTTAGAGAAAGAACCTGAAAAAGGAGCGAGGTGTGAAGTCTGCTTTGACAGACGGTTTGAAGTGAGTGCGCAAAAAGCGGCAGAGCTGAATGAAACATCGTTCACCTCCACCCTGCTTACCTCACCGAAGAAATCGCTCAAGCAGCTTAAAACAGCGGGAGATGCGCTTGCACAGCGTTTTGGTGTGTCCTTTGTTGCCCCTGACTACCGTAAAGCCTCGGGTACACAGGAGCAGAATATCCTTGCCAAAGAGGATCAGCTCTACCGACAGGACTACTGCGGATGTCTTTTCGGCCTGACGATGCAGCGTGACCAGCAGCAAAAACTTGCCGACGAACTCTTCGTACCCGTTTCGGCACAGATACAGCCCGAATCCATTGAAGCGCGTATCGCACTCTATGAAAAGCGATGGGAAGTTGAAGAGGAAGGCAAGGCGTATCGCATTGTCAAGCAGCGCTTTCTCAACTGGCGGCTGAAGTTTGCTCAGCTTAAAGTGCGCAAAGAGGTTGTTGATGCACACATACTGCCCTACTCTACACTTAAAAACGGCTATACACGCGGCAAGATCGACCATATCATTGGCGATATACACTATATGAGCCGTGACGAGGTCAAATTTCTTTCGCTTGAAAGCTACAACAAACTGCTTGGGTGCAACTACGCCACTGTACGCGAACTTATCTTCAACCCGCCTGCGTTTGAGAAGGAAGTGGCACTTCGCGACATGTTGGGATTTTCTCATTACGACCTCTCTTCGGTGGTTGTGGTCGAAGAGATCCCCGCAAACAAGATAGAGCTGCTTGTAGAAAGTGAAACCTATGCCGATGTTGAAGAGAAACTGCTCTTGCTTTAAAGTTTTTCTCTCAACCTTTTTTTACCAACCTTTCGATAAAATAAGCAAATTTTATACGCTAAAGGTTTACACGTGCTATATAATGTTGTTGAAATACAGAATATCCTTCCCCACCGTTACCCGTTTCTTCTTGTTGACCGCATCACCAAACTGACAGAAGGCGAATATATTGAGGGTTACAAAAATGTCTCTATCTCCGAACCCGTCTTTCAGGGACATTTCCCAGGACATCCGATCTACCCCGGTGTCATGATCATCGAAGGCATGGCACAGGCGGGCGGTGTGCTGGCATTTAAGAGTATGGATGATGCTTCACAACAGGAAATCGAGAACAAGGTCGTCTACTTCATGAGCATAGACAAAGCGAAATTCCGTGCACCCGTCACTCCGGGGGACCAACTCGTCTACAAGATCAATGTCCTCAAACACAAAGGGGCAATCTGGAGTCTCGATGCCAAAGCCTATGTCGATGACAAACTGGTCGCACAGGCTGAACTCAAAGCCATGATCGTGGACAAGTAAGTCTATGGCGATCATTCATCCCACTGCAGTTGTCGAAGAGGGTGCGCAACTCGCAGACAATGTTACTGTCGGCCCTTTTGCCTACATAGGACCAAGAGTTACCATCGGTGAAGGTACCACGGTTGACTCCCATGCCGTCATTGACGGAATCACCACTATCGGCAGACACAACCGCATCTTTCCGCATGCTGCCGTAGGAACGATTCCACAGGATTTGAAGTACGACGGTGAAGAGAGTGAACTCATCATCGGCGACCATAACACCATTCGTGAGTTTACACTGCTTAACCCTGGAACCAAAGGCGGAGGCATGGTCACCAAAATCGGCAATCACAATCTGTTGATGGGATATGTACACCTTGGGCATGACGTGATTCTCGGTGACCACTGCATTCTTGCCAACGGTGCGACCCTTGCAGGACATGTGGAGCTGGGCAACCATGTTGTCATTGGCGGACTCACACCGGTACACCAATTCGTGCACATAGGCGACTATGCCATGATTGGCGGCGCGAGTGCCGTAGCACAGGACATTCCGCCCTACTGTCTGGCAGAAGGCAACCGTGCCGTACTCAGAGGGCTCAACCTGACAGGGCTGAGACGAAAGATGGAACGTGACGACATCAATGCACTAAAGAGTGCCTACCGCGAACTTTTTGAACAGGGACAGCCGTTGCAGGAGGTCGCTCAGAGACTTTTCGAGTCAGACGATTCCATGCATGTAAAGGCACTGTGCAAATTCATCAAAACATCCAAACGCGGAATACCGTTTAACCGAAAATAGTATAATAGAACAAGAAACCATTTTTAAGAGGAAATACCATGCCACATAAAGCTTGCAGCTTCTGCTCCAGTGTTGAAAGCGAAGAAAATCCACTGATCGCGGGAGAACATGCCTACATCTGCTCCAACTGTGTTGTCTCTGCCTACAAGATCCTTTTTGGTGAGGAAGAGGCCGAAGAGGGTGCATACGATGCAGAAACACACGTACTGTACACCCCAAAGGAGATCCACGCCCTGCTCGATGAGTACATCATCGGTCAGGAGAATGCCAAAAAGACACTCTCAGTTGCCGTTTACAACCATTACAAACGTATTTTCAAAGAGACCGAAGAGGAAAATGATACGCAGATTACAAAGTCGAATGTATTGCTTATCGGACCTACCGGTTCGGGTAAAACACTGCTTGCACAGACCATTGCACGTTTTTTGAATGTTCCTATTGCCATTGCCGATGCGACAAACCTGACTGAAGCGGGATATGTGGGGGAAGATGTCGAGAATATTCTGACCAAACTGCTCATGGCTGCCGACGGCGATGTCAAACGTGCCGAACAGGGAATCGTTTTCATCGATGAGATAGACAAGATAGCGAGAATGGGAGAGAACCGCTCCATTACCCGTGATGTGTCGGGAGAAGGTGTGCAGCAGGCACTGCTGAAACTCATTGAGGGTTCCATTGTCAATATTCCGCCAAAGGGAGGCAGAAAACACCCCAATCAGGACTTCATTCAGATCGACACCTCCAACATTCTTTTCATCTGCGGCGGGGCATTCGACGGGCTCAATGAGATCCTCAAACGCAGACTAGGTGCGAACGTACTGGGCTTCGGACAGACCAAACGTTCCAAAAAAGAGGAAGAGAACCTGCTGCCGATGGTTGAAGCGGACGACCTTGTCTCCTACGGACTCATTCCCGAACTCATCGGCCGTCTGCATGTCTTTGCGACGCTTGAAGAGATCAGCAAGGAAGATATGGTACGTATTCTTGTCGAGCCGAAGAATTCGCTGGTCAAGCAGTACCAGAAACTTTTCGAAATCGACAATGTTACCCTGACATTTGAAAAAGAGGCGCTTGAAGCTATCGCACAAAAAGCACTTGACAGAAAAACCGGTGCAAGAGGACTGCGTTCCATTATGGAAGAGACACTGCTTGATATTATGTACGAACTTCCAGAACTTGAAGGCTACGAGGTGATCATTACCGAAGATGTCGTTCTCAATCATGCCAAACCGCTCTACATCAAAGACAAAAAATCTGCATAAACAAAGGATGATCGATTATGTTTAAAAAACTACTTGGACTCTTCTCTAACGACCTTGCCATTGACCTTGGTACCGCAAATACCCTGGTCTTGGTCAAGGGACAGGGCATCAGTATCAACGAACCCTCCGTCGTAGCGATCCAGTACGACAAACACGGACAACAGCGCATCCTTGCAGTGGGGCAGGAAGCAAAAGACATGGTCGGAAAGACACCGGGAAATATCCGCGCGATCCGTCCCATGAAAGACGGTGTCATTGCAGACTTTGAAGTAACGGAGATGATGATCCGCTACTTCATTGAAAAAGCACACAAGCGTAAAGGGTTTTTCTCACCGCGTATCATCATCTGTGTGCCATACGGACTCACACAGGTCGAACGACGTGCGGTCAAAGACTCTGCAGAAAATGCCGGTGCACGCTATGTCTATCTTATTGAAGAGCCAATGGCCGCAGCCATCGGTGCGGGAATTCCCGTCAAGGACCCCAACGGAAACCTTGTCGTCGACATTGGCGGCGGAACGACGGAGATCGGTGTGACTTCGCTGGGCGGTCTGGTACAGAGTAAATCGATCCGTGTAGCCGGTGACCACATCGATCAGGCGATCGTCGATTATGTGAAAAAGAACTTTAACCTGCTCATCGGTGACCGTATTGCCGAAGAGCTTAAAATCAAAATAGGTACGGCAATCCCACTTGAAGAGGAGCTGATTACCACGGTACGCGGACGTGACCAGGTTGAAGGAAGCCTGACTTCCATCGAGGTCACCTCCGAGCATATCCGTGCAGCCATGAAAGACTCCATTGAACAGATTGCCGATGCCCTCAAAGATGTACTGGAACATACTCCGCCGGAACTAGCGGGCGACATTGTCGAAAACGGCATTGTACTTACCGGCGGCGGTGCGCTTATTCGCGGACTGGACAAATATCTTTCCGATATTGTCAAACTGCCGGTCTATATTGCCGAAGATCCGCTCCTTGCCGTTGCCAAAGGTACAGGCAAGGCACTTGATGAGATAGACCTTCTCCAGCAAATGGCGTATGAAGACTAGGATCATCATTATTATCATACTCCTGCTCATTCTGGGAGTACTGCTTACACGCAATGATGAGCGTATTACCGATGCATTGCTGCGTGTCATCAACCCTATAAAGCAGAACTACAAAACATTTACGCAGGAGATCGAAGACAAAGGACACAGCTATCTCTTTCAAAAAGAGTCTATTGAAAAACTGACCAAAGAGAACCGTATACTCCGCAAACGTCTGCTCGAGCAGACGCACTACATCAAACAGGTTAAAGATATCTATCATTTCCTTCCGAGGCTGAGTAAACTTCCCGTTAAAAACATTTCATTGACCAATACCATCTCCTATGTCAAACTCAACAGTTTTTCCCAGATTATTCTGACCAAACCCAAAGGGATCCAAGAGAAACATATTTACGGACTTATTCAGGACAGTGTCATTGCGGGTATTGCCCTTTTGCACAACAATCAGCTATACGGTTATCTGACTTCGGACGAACGATGTCGTTTTGCCGTATTTGTCGGAAAAGAGAAGGCACCGGGTATTGCCATTGGGCTGAAAGAACACAAAATGCTCATCAAGTTCATTCCAAAATGGTATAAAATCAATATAGGTGATAGCGTCGTTACATCCGGACTGGATGATATCTTTTTTGCCAACCTTCCTGTAGGTGTCGTTACCAAAGTCGATACACAGAGTGCCTACAAGGTTGCCTACATCAAAACCTATGCCGATATTTTCCACCCGAAACTTTTTTTCCTCATCAACAATGCAGCAGCGACACTGACGGAAGGGTTTGATGCCAATGCCACAAACCTTCCTGTCTGTACCCCTGCCCCCAAACCAATCATCACGGTAGATGAGAATATAACCGCCACGGAAGAACTGAATCTCTCAAAAGAGGAGAATCTTTCCGAACTTCATATTTCAAGTATTCCCGAACGTATTGACCAGACACCCGAAGAGACCATAGAGCCCGAAATTCCGCAGGAACACCATGTCGAACCAAAAGCAAAACCGAAAACTGCACAAAAACCGCCAAAAAGGAAACATCAGCCCAAACGTCCGGCTCCGCAAGTACTCGATCTCTTCTAAACCCCTTCTCTGATGCCTTTTTTAAGGGCATTTTTGGTCTCCTTTGACTATAATATCGAACTAAAAATCAAAGGTATTTCTCCATGCCAAAACGCGAAGACATCAAAACAATTCTCCTTATCGGATCAGGCCCAATTGTCATTGGACAGGCTTGTGAATTCGACTATTCGGGCACACAGGCGGCCAAAACCCTCAAAGAACTTGGATACCGTGTCGTGCTTATCAACTCCAACCCTGCGACCATCATGACCGATCCGGAGTTTGCGCACAGAACCTACATAGAACCGATCAATGAAGAGGTTATCGCCAAGATCATCAAAAAAGAGAATGTCGACGCTATTTTGCCGACCATGGGCGGGCAGACCGCACTCAATGTCGCTATGAGTATGTATGAAAAAGGAATGCTCGAGGGAGTCGAGTTTCTCGGTGCCAATCCTGCCGCGATCAAAAAGGGAGAGGATCGTCAGGCATTCAAGGAGGCGATGATCAAGATCGGCATGGATCTTCCCATCTCCCAGTACGCCTACAATATGGACGAAGCGCTTGAAGCAGCGAAGAAGATCGGTTTTCCGCTGATTATCCGTGCTTCTTATACACTTGCCGGCGGAGGTTCGGGAGTTGCGTACAACATGGATGAATTCAAGGAGATCGTCGCAAACGGTCTTGAAGCCTCTCCCATCTCCGAAATACTCATCGAAGAGTCGCTGCTTGGCTGGAAAGAATACGAAATGGAGGTTATCCGTGACCGTGAAGACAACTGTATTATTGTCTGTTCCATCGAAAACTTCGATCCTATGGGTGTGCATACCGGAGACTCCATTACCATCGCTCCGGCACTGACTCTTACAGATAAAGAGTATCAGCGTATGCGTGACGCCTCTTTTGCCATTCTCAGAGAGGTAGGAGTCGATACCGGCGGATCGAATGTACAGTTCTCCATCAACCCCGAGACCGGACGCATGATCGTTATTGAAATGAACCCGCGTGTGAGCCGTTCATCCGCGCTTGCATCCAAAGCAACCGGTTACCCCATCGCCAAGGTCGCCACACTTTTGGCCGTCGGGTATACACTCGACGAGATAACCAACGACATTACAGGCACCCCCGCCTCATTCGAACCGGTCATCGACTACATCGTCACCAAACTGCCGCGCTTTACCTTTGAGAAATTCCCGATGGCAGACTCCACACTGACGACCGCGATGAAATCTGTCGGTGAAGCGATGGCGATCGGACGTACCTTCAAAGAGTCCTTCCAAAAGGCACTCTGTTCACTCGAAACAGGACTGACGGGCTTTAATGAGATCAAGTGCGACGGAGAAACACTGGTACGCGAGATACGCCGTCCCAATGCCGAACGTATGCTCTATGTCTACGAAGGTCTCAGACGCGGTATGAGTGTCGATGCCATCTTTGACCTGTGCAAAATAGACCGATGGTTCCTCTATCAGCTTGAAGACCTCGTCAAGCGTGAAAAAGAGATGGATATCGCCCTTCTTTCCGATGCTGTGCGTCTTAGAGAAGCCAAGGCAGACGGATTCAGTGATGCCTACATTGCCGAAGTAATCAACAAAAAAGAGGGACTGAAGCTGACGGAAAACGATGTCTATACCGCCAGAGAAAAACTCGGCATTGCGCTGGAGTACAACGAGGTCGATACCTGTGCGGCGGAATTCCAGGCACTGACCCCCTACCTCTACTCCAGCACTAATATTACACCTCTGCCAAAAGTCAATGCTTTAGATAAGCAAAAGGAGCGCAAAGTACTCGTTATTGGCGGGGGACCAAACCGCATTGGACAGGGAATCGAGTTCGATTACTGTTGTGTCCATGCCGCATTTGCCCTTGAAGATATGGGGATCAAGTCTATCATGTACAACTGTAACCCCGAAACGGTTTCTACCGACTATGATACATCGGATGTACTCTATTTCGAGCCGATCGACTTTGAACATGTCAGAAATGTCATTGAAACAGAAAATCCTGACGGTGTGATTGTCCACTTTGGTGGCCAGACACCGCTTAAACTGGCCAAAAATCTTACGGCGATTGGTGCCAAAATAAGCGGTACCAGCGCCAAGGTGATCGATCTGGCGGAAGATAGGGAACTCTTCTCGAACTTCATCAAAGATCTGGGTCTCAAACAGCCGGACAACGGTACGGCGTTTGCCAAAGATGAAGCGATGGCCATCGCCAACCGTATCGGCTATCCGGTACTGATACGTCCAAGTTTCGTTCTTGGCGGCCGCGGTATGCGTACCGTCTACAACGATGCTGAGCTTAGAGAGTATCTGGATGAAGCCGTCAGTGTTTCCAATGAAGCACCGGTACTCATTGACAAATTCCTCGATAATGCCGTTGAACTCGATGTCGATGCCATCAGTGACGGAAGCGATGTCTACATCGGTTCGGTCATGCAACATATTGAAGAGGCGGGTATTCACTCCGGTGACTCCGCCTGCTCCCTCCCTCCGGTCAGTATTTCCGAAGCACTGATTGAAGAGGTCAAGGAACAGACAGCGAAAATCGCACTCGGTCTTGGTGTTGTGGGACTGCTGAATATTCAATACGCCATTCACAAAGGTGAGATTTACCTCATTGAGGTCAACCCGAGAGCCTCACGTACCGTACCGTTCGTCTCCAAAGCCACCGGTGTACCTTTGGCAAAGGTCGCCACACGTGTCATGGTGCAGGGTGACCTCAAAGAGGCGCTGAAGTTTTATGATACTTTCAAGGTAGTTAACTTCGACAAGAAAATTATGGAACCGACACTCAGACACCATGTGGCTGTCAAAGAGGCAGTCTTCCCGTTCAACAAGCTGCCCGGCTCTGACCTGATTCTCGGGCCGGAAATGAAATCGACTGGAGAGGTGATGGGAATTTCCGAGAACTTCGGTATGAGTTTTGCAAAGTCACAATTTGCCTCCAAGAACAACATACCGCTTGAGGGAAAACTCTTCCTTTCTCTCACCGAGATCGACAAGCCTCTTGCCGGAGAGATTGGAAAGATGTTCGTTGACCTCGGTTTTGAAATTGTCGCGACATCCGGTACTCATGCAGCACTCGAAGCAGCGGGTGTACCTTCGACAAAAGTACTTAAAATCAGTGAAGGCCGACCGAACATTGACGACATGATTAAAAATGAAGAGATTGCCCTGGCGATCAATACAAGCGACAACAAGGCAAGCAAGGCGGATGCCAAGACAATCCGTCAATCCGTCCTTGCCAACAATGTCGCCTACTTTACGACCATAGCGGCTGCACGTGCTACCGCACTGGCGATCAAAGAACTCAAAAGAGAAGACGGCTGCCTCGATCCGAAGGCACTTCAGGATTACCTCTCCTGAGATGTTTGATGTGCACTGTAACTGTGCACATTGTTGCTAAAATCACTATATTATAATATTATATTAAGTTTATGTTATCTTTTTGTTAACTTTCTTCCACTAAAATTCCACAAACATTATTTTTTGTTATTTTTATATGAGATAACGCTTATACTTTTTAAAGGAATCTATGAAGTTCTCTGCAATACATACCACCAACCGATATAAACTTTCTGTGTTCTATCAACCATTCATACTGATTCTTTTCCTTTTTGCCATGGTATTTATGCGATTGGAAGCAAACAGCTCTCTTGCCAAAATAGCAGGTATGAGTACCAAGGAGATGCACCGCATCATTGACAAAGTCGTCAAAATAGAAACCACTACGGGAAGCTACACGGCCCACAATAAAAAAAGTGCTGCCTATGGACGCTACCAGATCATGCCAAAAACGGCAAGAGCCTACGCAAAAAAACTGCATATTCCCTACGCCAAATGGAAGCTTCCAAAGAATCAGGACAGAATTTTCCATGCCATCCTCAAAGACAATATTAATAGCCTCAAACGTCACGGCATTCGCATAAGTGCATTTTCCATATATGGTACCCATCAGCAGGGTGCGGGCGGATTTCATGCCAGCATTAAAAAGAAGAGACTTACCAAAAAACTCGAACGTAATCTCAGACACAACCTGCCAAAATCACTCAGAAACATTCCCAAAAGCAAACTGCGTTACACATGGGTACGCTACTGGAAAAGAAAATTCTCCTAACTCCCTCTTCATTCACCTGAAACCCAATTTCAAGTACAATACCCTATGCTAAACAATAAAGTATTTCTTACCCGTACAGATACTACCATAGGGTTCGTTTCACAAAACGACAGAAGGCTTACCGAGATTAAAAAGCGCCCCCCGCATAAACACTACATCAAGGCGGTTACATCGTTGATGTCTCTAAAACGTGCTGCCCGGGTTCCTTCTGCATTTAAAAACCATGTAAGGCGCGCACGGCGTACGACATTCATTATGCCTAACGGATACTCCTACCGTGTCATACGTGATCCTCACCACTCTCTGCTGCTTGAGCGTTTGGGATGGGCCTATACCACTTCGGCAAATATCAGCGGTCAGGAATATGATGAAGCATTTGCCAAAGAGGAGGCAGATGTGATCGTCTCTCCGCTTACACAGAATGCTCTTCCCTCTTCTATTTTTAAACTGGGGAAAAACTCTATCAAAAGGATACGCTAATGCCAATCATTTACGAAAATGATACCATCCGGATCGAAACGGAATCTGCCGAGATTCCCTGGCTGAAAATTTTTACCCAATTCCCCTACAAAGAGATGAGCGAAGTACCACCGCATATCAAATTTGAAATCTACGACCTGCTTGATCTCATTGAACGGGAAATGATAGACTACTACAGTCCGGACAAAATCAATATAGCCTCATTCGGCAATTATCTGCCGCATGTGCACTGGCATATTATGGCGCGTTTCAGAGAAGACAGTCATTTTCCGGAACCCATGTGGGGTACGAAACAGCGAGAATCGACACTCTCTCTCCCCTCCTTCGAGACATTCTGCGACCATGTAGCGCAGAGAGCGGCAAAGGCGTAAGATGGCTGCGGCAGACAGAGAAAAATGGAACCGTAAATACAGAGATAAACCGGCATTGCTGGAGACCAGAGCACCAAGCGCAATGCTCTCAAAACATCTGCATTCAGTCAGCGGCACAGCGGCACTTGACCTTGCCTGTGGAAGCGGACGGCATACCCTCTACCTGCTCGATGAAGGGTTTTGTGTCGATGCTGTAGACATCTCCGCCGTAGCACTTGAACAACTCATGCAAAAGACGGAAGGCAGACCCGTAAAGTACATTGAAACCGACCTTGACACCTTTACACCCAAAAGCGGACTGTATGATCTTGCGGTTATGACCAACTACCTCGACAGGGATCTCGTACGCCGTACCGCCGATTCACTTAAACGTGGTGCGATTTTTTTTATTGAAACCTATATGGCGCATCCGGAGAATGAAAAGCAGGACTCCAACCCGGATTTTCTTTTACAATCCGGTGAATTGCCCACCCTCTTTGACAATAGCTTTGAGATATGCGAATATGCAGAGTATCCCAATGAAACATACGAAATGTACCGTATGATGAAACAGTGTATTGTTGTCCGAAAAAAGTAGCCGACCTCTGATAATTTTCAGGCGCTTATGTCATAATGGTACACTATAAAAATAATAGGAATCATACATGGCACTTGTAAATTTGACCGAAGCGAACTTCAATGAGGCTGTAGAAAACAACGATATCGTCATTCTGGACTTTTGGGCACCCTGGTGCGGCCCGTGTAAGCAGTTTGGCCCCATCTTCGAAAAAGTCTCCCAGGAGTATCCAGATATTCTTTTTGGCAAAATAAATACGGAAGAGGAACAGGGACTTGCAGGCTATTTCGGTATTCAGTCCATCCCGACAGTCATTATTCTTCGAGAGAAGATCGGTATTTTCCAACAACCCGGACTACTGCCTGAAGAGGGACTCAAAGATATCATCAGGCAGGTACAGGAACTCGATATGGACAAAGTACGCGAAGAGGTCGCCAAACAGCAGCAGGAGGGGCAGAACGCCTAATGTTCTTCCTCTTTTACTGTGCTTTAGATTTTCTTTATTAATCAAATAAATTTAATTAATATTAAAAATTATTCAGTTACATTTATTCACATTTACAACTTGCAATCACTGTATTTACATCAATAACTGTACAGCTTCAGACACTATTAAGGCTATCGTGCGATAATCGCTACGTAAAACATTACACCATACAATTACCTAATAAAGGCATACATGATGGAAAGAAGAGATTTTTTCAAAAAAGCTGCTGCCGTTGCAGGTGCAACCGCACTGGGCACGTCGACAGTAGATGCGGGTACAACCCATCAGCCCATCAGCAACCGCAAAGTAGGAGATGTTGCATTTCCCGAAAAGCGACCGCTGATTACATTTTCGGACAGACCACCGCTGCTTGAGACGCCAAGAGAGGTATTTACCTGTGCGCTGACACCAAATGACCAGTTCTTTGTACGATGGCATATGCCTGATATTCCAACCTATATCGATGTAGACAAATATTCATTTACGATCAAAGGCCTTGTAGACAATGAGCTCAAGATCACACTTAAAGACCTCAAAGAGGACTATGAACAGGTAGAGGTCGCTGCCGTGCTTCAGTGTGGCGGGAACAGCCGTTCAGCCTTCTCTCCGACTCCCGGCGGTATTCAGTGGGGAAGCGGTGCCATGGGCTGTGCTATGTGGAAAGGGGTCAGACTTCGTGACATTCTTGACCGTGCCGGGCTCAAAAAAGATGCAGAGTGGCTGGCCATACAGGGTCAGGAGAAAGCGGCATACTATGAAACACCCAACTTCATTCGTGAACTGCACCTTGACGAACTCGATGACCATGTCATTGTTGCCTACCAAATGAACGGGGAAGACCTTCCCTACCTCAACGGTTTTCCTGTCAGACTGGTCATTCCTGGCGTCTACTCGGACAGTTGGATCAAAATGATCGAAAGTATTACCGTCACGGACAAATACCAGAAACTCTTCTTTATGGATCATGCCTACGTCATACCGGACAACGAGTGTGAGTGTGAAACACCGGAGAAGAAATTCCCTAAAACCAAGCCTATCTGGAAGATGAACGTCAAATCGATCATTGGCTATCCTGCAAACGGAGACAAACTGACGTTTAAATCACAGGCAGTGGTTCGCGGTGTCGCCTTTGACGGCGGTGCAGGTATCAAAGAGGTGCAGATCTCTCTTGACGGCGGGAAAACATGGGACAAAGCGATTCTTGACAGCGGGAAACTCGGACGTTACGCCTACAGAACCTTCCGATACAGCTTTAAACCGAACAAGCTCGGCAAGCTTGAGATTATGGCTAAAGCGATCAACAAACTCGGAGAAGCACAGCCACTTGCAAAAGATATCAAGTGGAACCATGGCGGATACAAATATAACGGTATCGATGTTGTCACCGTAGAAGTCGTATAAGGAAAGAAGTATGAATATTATGAAAAAAACAATTTTAGTCGCGCTGATTGCAGCAACACCTATGATGGCACAGGTAAAAGAGAAAATTGAAGTGCCATACATCTCTTTCCCTATTAAAATGGGTAAAGGGTTCGATACCGTTCAGGCAAACTGTCTTATGTGCCATTCGTTTGGCTATATTCTCAATCAGGGAAGACAGTCCAAAAAGTTCTGGGAAGGCAAGGTTGACAAAATGATTGTGCATTTCAAAGCCCCTATTACAGACAAGGACAGAAAGATCATTGTCGACTATCTCTTCAAACACTACGGAAACGGTAAAGAGCAGTAATCTTTATGTTCCAAACAGGCAGGAACCAAACATGGGGGTTTCTCCTGTAATTACGCTATAATACGCCACTTCAACTACAAAAGAGACCCATGTGTGACTATCAATCCCTGACTAATGAACAAAAACAGTATTATCATACACTCCTGCTTCAGGCAGCAGAGAAATTTGGCGGGAAAAATTTTTTTCTTCATCTTCTCGAAGCCGTCAGGGAGACCATCCCTCACCCGCTTATTGCCGCCAACCGTACGTTTTCCATGGAATTGGGAGAGATAAAGTGGAACAAAACCGTCTTTAAAGACAAACTGCAGCTTTTACAAAAAGTACGTACGCAGGAGAGTAAGCGGGGCAATCTGCTGCCCGACGAAACAGACAAAAACTACAAAAAAGTACTGAACCTTGTACGTACCCTTAAACCCATAGTCTTTCATGTCAAACCAACACACAAAGAACAGGGGCCGGGCTTCTTCTTTCAGCCCTTTGAAGTGATCGATGAGAAAACAACCCGACTCAACCCCCTCTTTGATGCCCTCTTCTTCTGTTCTATCGGCACAGTCAAAAAGTTATTAAACTATGAACCCCGCTAAAGACGGTACCAAACGTGCCAATATCCGCTACGGACTCGATGTGGGTGTAGTACTCAAAGAAGATCAGCAGACAGGGTACATTACCTATGGCAAAGTGCAGAAGATCCTCACGAATTCCCCGAGACATCCCCACGGCATCAAGGTGCGTCTCAATACCGGTGAGGTTGGACGTGTCAAAGAGATACTATAGATCCAGTTCTATGACAAGTTTAACCGGACAGTGGTCACTCCCCATAATACTATCGAGAATATCCGCATCTACAATCTGCTCTTTTAAATCATCGGAGACAAAGAAGTAGTCAATGCGCCATCCAACATTGCGCTCTCTCGCTTTGGTTCGGTAACTCCACCAGCTGTAACGCTCCGGCTCGTCTTTGTGAATGTGTCGGAAGGTATCGACGTAGCCGTTTGCAACGAGTTTGTCCATCCATGCACGTTCTACAGGAAGAAACCCTGACGTATGTGCATTCTCTTTGGGGCGGGCAATATCGATCTCTTTATGGGCGGTATTGACATCCCCGCAGAAGATGATGGATTTCCCCTCTTTTCTCAGTTTGTTGATGTAGTCGAGAAAACGGTCATAGAAGGCAAGCTTGTATGCCAGACGCTCTTCGGAACGCTGGCCGTTTGGAAAGTAGACATTGAAAAAGGCGATATTGCCGAAGTGGTACTCGTTAATGCGTCCTTCATGCAAAATGTCCACCTCTTCACAGGCAGACGCTTCTCCTTTGATGTCCGTAAACAACGCAACACCGGAGTGTCCCTTTCTCGAAGAGGAGTTGATGCTGTGGAATTTGAATTTGCGTTCAAAGAGTGTATCGGGTATCTCATCGGCCTCCGCCTTGATCTCCTGAAGGCAGAGAAAATCCATAGGCATTTCATCGACCCACTTGAGCGCTCCCTTTTTGGCAACTGCCCGTATGCCGTTGACATTCCACGAAACAAACGTAATCTCTCTTTTCATCTATCACTCCAGCTATTTTAGATGCAATCATACCCAAAAAAGTTCAGCCTACCCTTTACGCAGCACCACCATATTTTTGCCGTTGTCAGCAACGTATGTACATCCGTTCATGGCTGCAAGCTTTCTGAAACTCTCAGGCCGAAAAAAGACAATATGTGTGGGATCATGATGGTAGTACCAGAAGAGAAATGCCTCTTTCTCGTTGGGATGAAACTGTGTCTGAATCGCCATATACCCACCCTCATTCAGGCGCGATACAAGATCGGAAAATACACTTTTTGGATCATGCAGGTGTTCAAAAACCTCCGTAGAGACAATGAGATCATATTTTTTACTATGATTCAATGTATCGGGGTGGTAGATCGGATCATAAGCATCAGTATCAATGCCAATATTTTTTAATATCTTAGCCAGAAGTGTGCTTCGTCCACATCCAAAGTCAAGTGCATGTTTAGGTTTGCCGACATACGGCAAAATAAAATTGACAAAGCGTTGAAAGTAGGCTCTGTAGCCTGCATCGTCTTCATTGTTCTCATGCAGGTCATAACGGGATTTTTGCACTTCAATGCTCTGGTAATGTTCGGGCGATTTAAAAATGTATTCGCAACAAAGACAGTGGTAATAGCGGATGCCTGTTTTCGCATCTTCAAAACTTGTACATGTTTCATCGCATATGTGACACTTCACCAAACTTCCTTCATATTATAGTGGTGCGATTATACACCAAGTTTATGAATTCAGCAATCATCTTAAAATGGAACTATCTGGCAGCGGCCTCTCTGTTTTTTTGGGTCCCACGTTTCACGTGGAAACCCATACGCTTACAGCATTTCAATACAAGTACACACTCACACGCTCAGCATGGGAGCAAAAGAAAAATAAAGTGACATCTTTATAAAGTTGCAATTCTTGTCCAGTTAATGTTTTTCATATTTGAAATTCCTCCATATATCCTCTATAGAATTATATTTCTTAACACTACTTTGATTACCTTCTATTTTTGTGACGGTAACAACGGTCTTCTCTTCTATACACGATCCAGGCTTATTTTCGTAACCCAAAAGCTTATAGATCATAATAAGTACGATTATGAAGACTCCCATCCACGAAACGGCTTTATGCAGGAACATCGCCTGCTTTACTCTTTTAGCGTATGGATGCACCGTTGTAAATCCTTTTATACATTGCAGCCTTGCCCAATAGCCCCACCACAGAGAAATTTTCACACCCTTTTTTAAAATACATATTTCATTGTATAGCTTTCTTATGAGAAAAAACTCCAAATAAATGCTTATAACGAAGAGCAGGAAAAGCAAGAGTGCAATAGTATAGATCAGTATGTTTTCAAGCATCTATTTCTTTCCTGGTCTAATTACATTTTCCAAAGAAAAATCACCAATTGTTCCGAAATCTTTCACCTTTTGAACTGTCTTTACCTGTCCATAGTCCTTTGCATATGAAATTAAAAAAGTGGAGTTTCCTGTCTCACATTCGATAGTTATTGCTTCCTTTTCTCTTTCTTCCACTTTTATTTTGGAGGTGTTGTAAATTTTGCATAGTATTTCACTGTGAGGTGGAGGTACAGGAGAAAATGTTTTGGAACTGTACCACTCTTTTTGGGTTAACGATATGATCGGATATTTACTTTCCGTACCCCGATATAGTTTGTTTTTGGTGGCACAGAGAATATCTCTATGTTCTCCTTCCTGCTTACCGTTGTTTATAGGTGAAACCATAAAGGTCACACAGGTTTCTGCTTGACTTTTTGTCCGTTTGACAATAGTTTTTCTTTCTTTTTTGTTATTTGTATTTTCGAAATTGAATCGACTGATGTACACCGTTCCTGTTTCACCCACAGGTAAATATTCTCTAAGATCAATTGTTTTGTATTGTTGCTTCCACGAAGAGCACCCGACCATCAGCATGCTCACTGCAATACATAGGAAAATTCTTTTTTTATTCATTTTTTTCACTTTTACTCACTCATAGTTTTTCCAATAAACCTTAACATGATCCAATAGACAAGAAGATTCAATATATAATTCATCAATATTTTGGATATCTACTGTATTATCTAACAAAAAATTCAATCTTATATCTTCATTTGATGCCTTCATTTTCAGGACTTTTACAAACAATATAACAAAAACCCATTGAAATAACCCAAGTGTGCCAACTATCAAAAGACTTGTGACCCCACCATTGGGATATATGTCCCAACCAAAAACAGATAATGGCAAACCTGTGATCGTCAAATAAAAAAAGCCGCTAATACCATATTCAGGATCTATCTGAGCTATACCTATCCAGAACAATATCCAAATAAGATATACAACAGCAAGTTTAAATATGGTGTTCTTCATTATGATTTACCGTGATTTATAATTCTTTCATATTCCTCTTTTGCATCATCATCTATAATGATTTTGACTGGGTTTGCCCAATGTGCATTGCTGCCTTTTTTCTTCACTCCTGAAACCCAATACTCATCATTTGTATCTTCACAAAAATGATTGCCGGCTATACCACCACCTTTTACTCTTTTTAGTGTTTTGTTTTGGTAATAAATCGTTTTACCCGTTTTTGAAAAAGTAACCCAGCCAATTCGCGCTTCACCGGTAGATTTATTTTCAACATACATAACTCTTCGTTTCAAATTTTTCGTCAGTTGGCTCATTTTCCCATTCTCATATTATTCAATGGCGGATGTGTATTTGACATATCACCAAACAAAGAAATATCTATTACAGATTTATTGTCATCCAAAACAAAGATTAAGCGAAGGTTTTTCACTATTTTCCCTTCACCTTTGTACGTCAAGACCGTCTCATTCTTTGAGACTTTTCTTATAAGATCAGGTTCTCCGTATTGAGCAATTATTTTATTTTTTGAATCACCCAACCTGATTCCTCTTGGTGTTTCAACAGTTATGTTAAAGTCAGGCAATGCTCCGGTTTCATCCCTACAAACGGATACATCTTTTTCCTGCCTAAGCGCAATATATGTAATAAATGATTTAGACCAGGGATTTTCGGTAAACGTTATAACTTCAAGCTTATCCTGATTGCAGGCTTCATATAGCACTTCACCAAGTATCAATTTGTGCCTGTAGATATTTGGATAACGTTTATATAGTTTTTGGACTGTAGTTCCAAGCTGAATACCTATTAAGCTATCTTCTATGGCATATAGGTCATTTTTCAAAAATAAACAAAACAGGAATATAAAAAGAAAATTAAAATTTACTTTCAAAATTAACCCCTCATTTTTTATTCATTATAGCTTTTTTCAGAAGAAAAAACTTTTCTTGACAGATATAGATATGTTTTATGACTAACATCCATTATAAGCATTAAAGCCAAAGCATAAGCCCAACCAAACAAATAGCTAAAGGCTACCGCTGCACCATCACTGTTCGCAACCTTTTCGGCAATCTTTTCTGTCGGTGCATACTGAATTGAATATTCCTGCATTGCCAATACCGATAGAAATATGATTATCCAGCCAGACATCATCACGATAGGATATCTATATGACCATTTGAGATTTTTTACAAAAACAAACACTATGAATATAAAAATGATCGGTAATAGCCCCAATACTGTTTTTATTGTTTCGTAGAGTTCCATTTTTTATATCTCTTTTTGTTGTTCCCACGTTAGATGTGGGAACCCATATGCTTAGTGCATTTCAATACAAGTACACACTCTCCCACGCTCAGAACTTGTGTAAGAACATTCTTTTCTCAACTTTTGGAGCTTGGACTTCAGTCCAAGAGTTCCATTAAATGGAACATTATTTACGGGACTAAAGTCCCTACTCCTAAAAAACGATAGTTCTTGCACAGTCTTTCAGCGTAGGCACGAAGGAATATAGAGACGAGGAACTATCTGGCAGCGGCCTGTCTGTTTCTGTTGCGTCCGCCATTGTGGGGACGTTTGTTGCGGCTTCCCTGCCCTCGTGCACCCCTGCCGTTTTGTATGGGTTCGGCTTTAATGCTTGGGTCGGGTCTGAACGCCTCAATGTCCACTTTCTCTATTTTGCTGCCGATGAATTTTTCAATGCCATGAAGAAGTTTGTGTTCGTCGACACAGACAAGCGAAACCGCTTCTCCCTTCATGCCTGCACGTCCGGTACGTCCAATGCGGTGCACATAGTCTTCGGGTACGTTAGGCAGTTCGTAGTTCACCACATGCGGCAGCTGGTCGATGTCGATGCCACGTGCGGCAATGTCGGTAGCAACGAGTACACGGACAGTGCGGTTTTTAAAGTCTGACAATGCCTTCGTCCGCGCGCCCTGACTTTTATTGCCGTGAATGGCAGACGCTTTGATGCCTGACTCTTCAAGCTGCTTGCTCAGCCTGTTGGCGCCATGCTTGGTTCGCGTAAAGACCAGCACCTGCTCCCACTGTTTTGTTTTGATCAACTGTGAAAGAAGTTCTCTTTTGCGGCTCTTGTCAACATGGTGCACCACCTGGCTGATCTGCTCTGCCGTGGTATTTTCCCGTGCCACTTCAATGGTGATGGGACTATGCAGAAGTCCTGAAGCGAGTTTTTTGATTTCAGGTGAGAAGGTTGCCGAAAAGAGGAGCGTCTGTCTTTTTTGGGGCATCATTTTCATCAGTTTTTTAATATCGTGAATGAATCCCATATCGAGCATTCTGTCCGCCTCATCGAGAATGAGTACCTCCAGTGCCGAAAAGTCAATGCCTTTCTGCCCTGCAATATCGAGCAGTCTTCCCGGTGTGGCGATGACAATCTCAACCCCTTTTCTAAGTGCGGCAAGCTGCGGGTTGATCCCCACACCGCCAAAAATCATGGTTGACTTGAAGGGAGTGTGTTTGCCATAGGTTTTGACACTCTCGGCAACCTGAGCGGCGAGTTCGCGTGTCGGTGTGAGTACCAGTGCACGGATCTGCTTTGGTTTCATTGTTGGTGAGGTTTTGGCAAGATTTTCGAGCAGCGGCAGGGTAAATCCGGCAGTTTTGCCTGTTCCCGTCTGTGCTGCGGCAAGGACATCCCTGCCTTCAAGTACGACAGAGATCGCCTGTTTCTGAATGGGTGTAGGCTCTGTATAGCCCTCTTGTGCAATCGATTTAAGCAAAGGCTCCGAGAGCCCGAGTGTAGTAAATGACATAATCTGTGTTTCCTTTTATCCGCTGTACGGATGACCAAACCTGCTGACTGCGCTCGGTCCAAGGCTGAAGGTGAGTGTTGTGATATTCTATGAAAAATTCTTTAAAAGAATTGTCCTTCCCGTTGAGCAGGGAAAATTTGAGAGTTGACCGATAGACACTTAAATTGTACGGAAGTATACCATAACTTTCAGGGTTTTGCTTGATTTGGGTTCAAAACGCTATAATACACTCAATATCAATCAAAAGGTGTTGTATGAAACGACGTGATTTTCTGTCTGCTACTGCCATAGGTGCCGGTACGCTGGCACTGAGCGGATGCCACAGAGCCGAAGAGAAAACCAACACAGGTACGGTCAATTTCAACAGGGGCAAAAAAATCACACTCAAACTTGCCACCTCATGGCCGGCACACTTCCCCATTATGGGAACGGGTGTGGATGCTTTTGCCAAACGCTGTGCCGAACTTAGCGGCGGCACACTGGAGATAAAGGTTTTTGCCAAGAACATTTTGGTACCTGCCATGCAGGTATTCGATGCCTGTTCGGCGGCACAGATAGATGCATTTCACTCCGGTGTCTACTACTGGAAAGGCAAAAATCCCGCCTTTAGCATCTTTGGCGGTATGCCATTGGGCTTTTTGAGTGAAGAGATGATTACCTGGTTCAAATTTGGCGGGGGTTATGAGCTATGGCGCGAACTCTACGGAAAGTTCAACCTCTATCCGCTCATAGGCGGTACCACAGGCCCGCAGATGGGTGGCTGGTTTAAAAAGGAAATCAACACACTTGCCGATCTCAAAGGACTGAAGATGCGTATTCCCGGTCTGGGCGGAGAAGTAATGAAAAAACTCGGTGTCAACCCGGTACTGCTGCCCGCGGGGGAAATATATACGGCACTTGAACGCGGAACGATCGACGCGACCGAATGGGTCGGACCGGCACTTGACAGCATGATGGGCTTTGCCAAGGCAGCCCCCTACTACTACACCGGCTGGCATGAACCCGGCTCCATTCTTGAACTGACCTTCAACAAAACACGCTGGGAGAAGCTCAGTCCGGAACATCAGGCGATCATTACCGCCGCAAGCGAAGAGATGACCACTACGATGCTGCAGGAGTTCCGTTACAAAAATGCCAAATCCCTGCAGGAGCTGCCCAAAAACGTACAGATAAAAAGCTTCCCACCGGAGTTCTTCACTGCTGCAAAGAAAGCGTTAAAAGAGGTACTTGCGGAACAGAGCGAACAAAGTGCCGACTTCAAGCGTGTGCTCGAGAGCTATAATGCCTTCTATGCATTGAACAAACCGTGGAACGACATCAGCACAAAACACCTGCTTGAAATCAGAGATGCATAAGGAGAGCAACACCATGAAAACAGATAGACGGGACTTTTTACACTATGCTACCCTGCTTGCAGGTGCAGCCTGTTGCCCTACTCTAACGTGGGCTGAAACAACGAATGAGAGTAGACGCTTCAACCTGCAGTTCGATTTTAATATTAAATACGATGAACCTGCTTTCCCTGCCCGTCTCTGGGTACCGCTTCCCGAGTATCGCAGCTACCAAAAGGTGCGTGAACTCACATTTGGCGGAAACTACAATGCATTTGAGTTTAATACACAAAACCCCTATGATGCACGTACCTTCTATGCGCAGTGGGAAAAAAGCGCTACCCCAAAAAAACTTTCAATTCAGATGGAAGTGGAGACCATGGAAAGAAGCGTGCCGCTGGAAAAGATCGTCAAGGCGAGCAGGCGCAACCTGCCTATCCCCGAAAAGGCAGCACTTTATCTTGAACCGAGTGCGCACATTCCTACAGATGGGAAGGTCAAAGCCAAAGCCGATGAACTCACAAAGGGTCTTATCGATCGTTTTGAACGTGTAAAAGCCATTTATGACTGGGTTACCGAAGTGACCTTCCGAGACCCCAAAGTCATCGGCTGCGGTATAGGTAATGCGGGTAAGATGATGCAAAGCGGCTACTTTGGAGGAAAGTGCACCGACATCTCCTCTCTCTTTGTAGCACTCCTTCGTGCGGCGGGTATTCCTGCACGTGAAGTATTCGGCATTAGACTCGGAAAGTCACACTTCTCCAAAGCCCTTGGAAAATCGAATGCAAACGGCTTTGCCGACATTACCACATGGCAGCACTGCCGTGCCGAGTACTACATTCCCGGTGCGGGGTGGATACCCTCAGACCCAGCGGACATAACCAAACTCGAACTCGTAGAAAAAATAGGCTACAACAACGAACGTACACAGGCACTTAAAGCACGCTATCTGCACAGCTGGGAGATGAACTGGATAGGCTTCAACCATGCCCGTGACTTCATACTCTCCCCCAGACCCGAACAGTATCCGCTCAATATGTTCGGCTACCCCTATGCAGAAGTGAACGATGAAGTGCTCGACTACTACAACCCTGAGCAGTTCGCATACCGGTTTACCTCCCAGGAAGTGTAGCCGTGGCGGAACAAAAAGAGCAGCGACGCTTCTATGCACTCATTGCCGGTGCAGTCGTATCGGCCTTTTTGGCAAGCACCTGCTGCCTTGCCCCGCTGCTCTTTCTGCTTTTTGGTGTCAGTGTCTCCTCTCTCTCCTTTCTGCAGGTCTTTGCACCCTATCACAGCTATTTTTCCGCTGCAGCAGTGCTTTTGACACTTCTATCTCTGGATAGACTACTTTCGAAAAAAACATACGCGTACCGCCTGCTGCAGCAGACTCTGCCGATACCATTTGCATTATCTTGTCGCAGGTACGCTCTTCGTCATACTTTTTGTCAGTTACCCGTATTGGATAGACTACTTTGTTTAAATCCAAATTCCGATATTTGTGTTAAAAGGATCAGCATGAAAAAATATTTTATAATATTAATTTGGCCTCTTCTGCTTCATTCAGCTGAAAAAGAGGTCACTATTGCCATTGAAGGAATGACCTGTCCTCTGTGTACCACAGCCATCAAACGCAGTCTGAAAAAGGTTGACGGTGTACTCAAGGCGAAGGTCAGGCTCAATACCCAGAAGGCTACGGTACGCTTTGATGATACAAAAACAGAAGCCTCAGAACTCCTGGAAGCTGTTGCGCGTGCCGGTTACACGGGCAGACTCATCAGACAACCGTAACTGCTACTGGGGATCTTTGAGTTTAACGTGCAGTGTACGGTTGCCGCTTTTGATCGTAAAGTCTCTGCCCCTGTTTTCAAAAGGCATGATTCTGAGGGTATTATTATCGACAAAGGTAATGTCGACATCTTCGGGAAAGAGTATGGTACCAAGTGTATCATGTGCATCGAGCGGTACAAAATAGACCCAGTAGCCTCTACCGCGCTCGAGTGTGACCGTTGCCTCTTTTTGGGTAATACGAATCAGTTTTTCTACGGGTTTTCTTGTATGAAACGTCCAGATTTTCGTTACCTCCCGGCCTTTGTCAAGGTAAACGACCGAGGCACGGTACCAGGTGTCGTATGCAAGCCGTTCAAGGGGGAAAAGTGCAAACTCATAGGGTGTGAAATGACGGTTCGGATCACTCTTTTGTGAAAGGATGCGTTTATAGACTATCTCTTTACCGTTGCTCTCATACAGTTTGAATGCACGCAGTTTCACGTCATGAAAGAAGTAGTCATTGAAAGAGATACTCACGGGAAACCCCGATACATCGAAGTCGGGCAGCGGATCGGGAGTTTCCCTGTAGAATGCGGGAGGTACATCTTCCTGTCCGTCATAGGGGTAGAAGATGGTTTTTGGATTAAGCCATTTGCTGCTGTTTTGCGCCTTCTTGAAGCGTTTGGCTTCAATGCGGTGTTCGGGATCTTTGCACACGCGGTACATGTATTTTCCGTATCCGGTGAAGGAAGGCTCTCTACAAAGGGCATTGAGTGCACTGTTACCCATATTGTAGACAAAAGCGCTGTTTTTGGTATCGGCACTGTCTTGTGCTACACCCACTCCCATTTCATCTATGCCGACATCAAGAAAGCCGAAACGGTGATAAATGGCTGAAAAGAGCCCGTCAACCGAACTTTTGGCACTTTGCTGCTGCGTAGAGAGGTTCTCCGTCACCTGAGAAGAGAGATACCCCGCATGAAAGGCCCTGTCGACAGGATGCACTCCGGTAAATCCGGGCAGACCGCGTATTTCGGTATGGGTGGAGACATGGTTTTGTACCAGATATTCCGCATGTGCCTGTGCCGCTGCCGCGAGCTGTTCGTTGGCATCGAGTGTATTCATACCCATTTTGTCACGGATCTCATTGACCAGTGTCAGCGCTTCATTTTTTTCATACGCCCGATCCAGTGCAGGCTGTGTACGTTCAATGACAGGATGATCAGAAGAGAAAAAGCCGCCGTAGAGCATCACTGTCAAAAAAAAGACTATGCCGGGTATCTTCTGTTTCATAACGTCGCCTTTTTGTCTGTGTTAGCACCATTATTCCATAAAGTGCCTAACGACAAGAAAATTTCCAATACAATGGGATTAAAAAAAGGATACACCATGTCAGATACGCCACAGGAAAAAGAACTCGATGAAAAATTTTTTGAGAGAGCCGATGCACACATTGCCCTTGCAAACGGGCACATCAACCAGCAGGTGCAGCCTGGACTTGTAAGCAATTCACTCATGTTTGCCGCGGCACGGTTCAACGCATGGATCAGCGCTGCCGGTTTCAACAGTGCCGAAGAGATGCTCGCCAAGAAAAAGGAGCTGATGGACTATTTTGTCGGGCAGTATGCCTCCATGCTCGAAGAGAATCTTGAAGACTATGCCGTCAACTACGACCACTATATGGGACGCAGCCAGGAGTAACCCCTACCCGAACATACTCTTGGCATACATCAGTGTGCCCATTGCCACCATCACGAAAATTCCAAACAGTTTTCTGTAAAAACGATTGTCTATCATAACCGACACGAATGTACCTGCCATAAGAAGTACGGCAAGTATGCCATAGAGAATGAAAAGAAGCATGACCGCATTCTGCGGCACTGTCACAGGCTTTTCATCGGGAAGGATGAATGTGCCAAGAGCGATCCAGGCTATCCAAATAAACACAAATACCGAAAAGAAGGCCGTCCAGAACAGAAACTGTATTTTGCCACTTCGTATGAGCATCTATCCCTCTTTGGCTATGAAACGATCTTCAGAACCTCTGTCAGATCTTTGGTGTCGACACAGTGTGTCGCCGCTTCCCTGAGTACCTCTTTGGCACAGAATGCCACGCGTGTGTCGGCATGGGCGAACATGCTCAGGTCGTTGGCACCGTCACCTACGACGAGGGTCTCTTCTCTGCCCACCCCCAGCAGTTTCTGCATCCGTACAATCATATCGCCTTTGGCATCGGAGTACATCATTTCTCCGCCGACACGCCCTGTAAGAATACCCTCTTCATCATGCAGAAAATTCGAGAAGTCCGCATCGATACCCAGTTTTTCACAGGCAGGTTTTGTCGCATTTCGAAATCCGCCCGAAAAACAGACAACCGTATAGCCTTTTGCTTTCAGTCCTGCAACGGTCTCGGCCGCACCGGGCATCATTGGCAGATTTGCACAAATGGCATCTACCTTTGCTTTCTCCAGTCCCTCCAGCAAGGCCACACGCGCCACCAGCGATTTGAAAAAATCGAGCTCTCCCGCCATGGCACGTTCTGTAATGGCAGCCACCTGTGCTTCAAGCCCCAGCGGTGCTGCCAGAAAATCGATGGTCTCGCCATCCATCAGTGTCGAATCGAAATCAAATACAGCCAGTTTAGCCATGTGGGATACCTCTATGCATTATTTGGGTAAAATTATAGCCAATTAATCAAAAATACACACTAAAAAGAGTCCATCCATGTTTGAAGAGTTCTGCGATTTTCTATGCAACAAAACCAAGCGGTTCATTACTGTCGAGGTCAATCCTCCACACGGAGCCTCACTCGATGGCATTTTGGCTGACATCAAAAAGCACAACCTGCATGAAAAGGTCAGCGGCTTTTCATGTACGGACAACCCTCTTGCCAAACTCAAAATGAGCGGCGTGCTCTCTGCCATTAAACTGCAGCAGACATTCGGCAAACCTGTCATTGCCACCATGAGTATGCGAGACAAAAACAAACTCTCCCTGCAGTCAACCCTGCTCGGTGCCAACGACTTCGACCTGCGTTGTATTCTCGCACTTACGGGTGATCCTGCAAAATTCTCAGACCAGCCGGAGGTCAAAGGGGTACTCGAACGTGACTCGACACTGCTTTTAAGCATTATCTACCATCTCAACAACGGTGTAGACTACTCCAACAAACCACTCAACCCGGCACCTAAACCCATCTACCCCTTTGCGGTAAGCAATGCTACGGCAAAAGATATGAAACGGCTGCAGAAGAAGATGCTCAAAAAGCTCAACTACGGTGCACGTGCCATCATCACTCAGCCGGTCTACAATGCAGAAAATGCCAAAGAGCTTCTGGCACTCTTTGAAGAGGCCAAAGAGATGAGCATCCGCGAAACAGCCAAAGAGGCGCAGCTCGTTCTCGGGCAGTTTCCCATCGTGCGCGCCCGTACCGCCAACTTCATCGACGACAAGGTACCGGGTATCAGTGTTCCCAAAGAGATCATCGACGAAATGAACCTCGCCGCGATGGACGGTGAAGAGAGAGAACAGGAGGTCGGCTTCGCCCTCTCCAAAGCGATTTTCGACGAGATGATGCAGTTGCACGGCAAAGTGCACCTGATGACACACAACCGCTTTGATCTGTGCAGCGCCTTGATTGGAGAGTAAGATGATCATCAAAGAAACAGAGCCAAAGAACAGCACAGACAAACTTATAAAAGCTGGCTACAAAGCAGAGGTTCAAATGGCACATTATCTAAAAAGAGCTTTTGGTAACTCTGATGATGTATTTATTATTAATGACTTACGGCTATATCATAAAGAAATTGATGAAACAGCCCAAATTGACCATTTGGTTATACATGAAGCCGGCTTCATTGTTGTTGAATCAAAAAGTGTGAGCACAAAAGTTGTCGTCAATTCACAGGGTGAGTGGATCCGTATTTACAATAATCGGGAAAAAGGGATGCCCTCCCCCATACAGCAGGCAAAAAGACAGGCGGCATTCTTAAAAAGCTTTCTTAATGAGTACGCATTACATCTTTTTAGAGATACTCTTATAAACAGACTGACTAAACTTAATTATGATGACCTCTTTTTTGATGTGTTGGTTGCCATATCAGATGATGGAATCATTGACAGACAAAATATTGACCTTCCTGAAGTCAACAAGGCTGATACCATACCTGACAAAATAGAAGAACTTATATCAAAACGTAAAAAAGATATTATAAAAGAATTTATTCCCAAGCATATTAGACTTCACAAAGATACAGAAAAAAAGATAGCCCATTTTCTGACTGCACAACATGTGCCCAAAAAGCAATCGTCATATACAATGCCCGATGAACCTTCAACCAATAG
>JAUUDF010000021.1 GCA_030826885.1 Sulfurovum sp.
CGCTTGCACCCTCCGTATTACCGCGGCTGCTGGCACGGAGTTAGCCGGTGCTTATTCATATGGTACCGTCATTATCTTCCCATATAAAAGGAGTTTACACACCGAAATGCGTCATCCTCCACGCGGCGTTGCTGCATCAGAGTTTCCTCCATTGTGCAATATTCCCCACTGCTGCCTCCCGTAGGAGTCTGGACCGTGTCTCAGTTCCAGTGTGGCTGATCATCCTCTCAGACCAGCTAGGCGTCATTGGCTTGGTAGGCTCTTACCCCACCAACTACCTGATACCATATAGCCCGATCCCTTGGCGGAAATCCATTTCCCAATCTACCATCAGTAGAAAGGAGTATGGGGTATTAGCGACCGTTTCCAGTCGTTATCCCCCTCCAAGGGGCACGTTAGCTATACATTACTCACCCGTCCGCCACTTAGCTGACACTCTAGCAAGCTAGAGCCGTTCTCGTTCGACTTGCATGTGTTAAGCACGCCGCCAGCGTTCACTCTGAGCCAGGATCAAACTCTCCATTATAAAATAGAATGGTTTGAACCATTGTCAGAATCACTTAAGTTTGCTACTTAAGTTAATCCTTATCACTTTTTCTAAAAAAAAGTGCAAAAATTAAATCTCAAATAGACGTTGATTTGTTTACTTATATTCGGTTGTCAAAGATCACTCACAACGCACTCTCTCAACCCACTCGGTTAAGGTCTCTGTGTTTGTGGACGCGTATTATAGCACCGTCTATCTCCTTTGTCAAGGGTTTTTCCAAAAAATGTGCCTTTTTTTTCTTTTTTTATCTCCCCTTACATTATATATGCAGTTTTTTGATTTCTCATCCGTCTATTTACAACATTTGTGTATACTCCGATTATGAAAACATTATCTCTTCTTTTATTGACCGGATCACTATTACATGCCGGCTCCCCTACCTCAGTCATATTTATGATCGGTGACGGTATGGGACCGGCCTATACGACTGCATATCGCTACTTTAAAGATGACAATTCATCCCACAAAATCCCAAGAACAGTTTTCGATACGATGCTTGTGGGGATGAATTCAACCTATTCTCACAACTCTGTCATTACAGATTCTGCTGCGGCCGCTACGGCACTTGCCTGTTCTCACAAAAATGACAACGGGCTTATTGGTTTGAAAAAGGACAAAAATGGTCAAATCATGACTCTTTTTGAAGCGGCAAAGGCAAAAGGCTACAAAACAGGGTTCGCCGTTGCCTGCAGTATGACCCACGCTACACCGGCAGCTTTTCTTGCAAAAGGTGGACATTTGCGCAACAATGAAGCTGGAATTGCCAAAGACTATTTGAAAATGACAAAAGATGGAAAACTGAAATTCGACCTTCTCATTGGCGGTGGTGAGAAATATTTTCAAAAGGCTTTTAAGGATTTCAATACTACGGCATCCGAGCATAACATCACACTCTATCGTAATGCCTATGATGTAGAAAAGATCAACAAACTCCCGGCAATGGCCTTTACCGTGTATGGGGACTATCCGCACTTTGCCATTGATGAAATTCCAGAGAACAGACATCGTGTTGCGAAAATGACAAAACGCTCACTTCAGCTTCTTGAAAACAAACCCTTTTTTCTGATGATCGAAGGTTCACAGATAGACTGGTGCGGACATCTCAATGACATTGCATGTGCTATGAGAGAAATGGAAGACTTTGCGCTGGCAGTCCGTACTGCCAAGCAGTATGTAGATACCCATCCCAATACCCTACTTGTCATCACTGCCGACCATTCAACAGGCGGACTTGCCATAGGGGACAAAGTGAACACAAAAGATCCCAAGACAAGCACAGAAGAAAAAGCAAGAACCTATACCTGGTACAAGAACATCATCGAGAAAATCAAGGGCTCTTCCTATGCTATTGCCAAAGTATTGAGAGAAAGCAAAGACATCAATAGTACCTTCAAAACCTATACAGATATCGGTCTTACTACGCAGGAGTATAACCGCATCAAAGAGGCACTTGTTACTAAAAAAGAAAAAATACGTATCATTGTGAATGATATTATCAACAAACGTTCACATACAGGCTGGAGTACCCATGGGCATACAGCAGTAGACGTACAGACTTTTGCCTATGGCAAAAAGAGTGACAAATTCAGAGGCTCTCTGGATAATACGGATATTTCAAAAAAACTGTTCGAAGTCATAGAGGGGAAATAAAAAAGAGTAAAAAGCAAAAGGGACTCCTCCCTTTTGCTATGCACAGAGCTTATCCAATAGGCTCTGCTTTTTTGACATCATATAGAATGTCATCCATTGGGTGACGATACATTGGCATTGCCAATCTCTTTTCATCAAGTACATGACCGATGAATCCAATTGAGCGTCCAACAATGAAGAAGGCATTGAGTGTACCTGACTCGATAAACTCGTCAATTTCACTTTCTGAATACCCCAGTGCTCTCCACATGTCAACCATCAGAATACCGATGGTACCATCCACGTTAAGAATCAGGTTCTCTTTTTTGGAAGTTGTTAGTGCTTCTACCGTTCTTGCATAGTCAAGCAGCGGTGTTGCAGGGAAATTCTCTGCCGCAAAGTCCATGAGACCTTTGACACGGAGGTCAGGATTCTTCAGAGACTTGATTCTGTGACCGATACCCGGAATAGGCACACCCTCTTTTTTCATATAGGAGAGGAATTCTGCCGGTGTCAGATCATTATCGTCTGCATACTTGAAGTATTTTGCCGCACCGTCAATCGCACCACCGAATCTTGGACCGATAGTCAACAACCCCGTTACCAGTGCTTCGACAACGGACTTACCTGCACGCGCTGTTACTTTTGCATTGTGCGCACCCGAGACTGCCGGACCATGATCTGCAACCGTTTTAATGACAGTTTCAATGAACTCTGTCGCCCACTTCGGATACTGTTTTTTGAACCAGAGTAAAGAGATAACATCACCGATACCTTTGCCTGTACTTGGCAGTGCCACTGAAGAGATTGGGAACCCTGCATAAGTCGCCTCTTCACCTCTGTCATCTGAAATCGTACAGATAAACTGCTTAGGACGTCTAACCTTTGGAATCTGTCTTATTGCAGGCTCTTCGATTTCGCCGATAACACCCTGTGATTTAAGGTCATTATAAACCTCTGCAATCGTTGCAGGCAGGTCGTTGAATGATGCCGGTACATGAATACCCGCATCAGCCATTGCAGCATTTTTGGCTGCTGCCGTTTCCGCATCGGCATTGGCACTTGCACCCGCGTGACCGAACTGTACACCTGAAGAGAAGTGTTTTGCGATCGTACCGATACACCATGCGATGATCGGTTTTTTGATCTTGCCGGATTTGACTGCTTCGATCACCTTGTACTCTTCTGTACCACCAACTTCACCAAGAAGGATCATATATTTTACATCAGGGTTCTCTTCCATTCTCAGAAGGTTGTCAATGAATACGGAACCGACAAATCTGTCACCACCGATTGCTACCCCTTCTGCAATACCGTCAGCGTTGATCGCGATGATGTTAGAGAGCTCGTTAAAGAGGCCACCTGAACGTGTCACAAGACCACATGAACCTGCTCTGTGAAGCTTTGAGTTGATGATATTTTCAATAGTACCACCGATGTTGGCAATTTTAAATGCCCCAGGGACAATAGCACCAACAGTTGCCGGTCCAATGACGGTAACACCTGCATCACGTGCAGCCTGGTTCATTTTTCTTGCCAGTCTTTCAGGAATTCCCTCTGCAGTGATCATAATGGTTTTGAACTGACCATCAATACCGATAGCTTCCATCGTTACATCATATGCCGTTCTGAAAGAGGCAAAGTTCAACAGTACATCTGCCTGTGGCTGCTCTTTAACTGCATCGGCAGTAGATTTGTAGAGCGGTACCATAATTTCGTCACCGCCCCAGAAAAACTTCTCAAATTTATTGGAGCTTGTCGGTGCTACAATACCTGCAACAGAAGGTTTTTCTCTTCCAATTACATAGTCATAATCGAGCATTCTCTGGATTGCTGTTTTGTTGTTGTTCCAAAAAATCGCCTGTGTGTCTTTTGTAAATAGTCTGCTACTCATCTATTATCTCCTACCCTTACTTCTCTAGTGCCATTCTAACAATGTCAGTTACGTGTGTTTCCGGTCCGTACACTTCAATGTCAAGTCCCAGTCTGTCCGCCGCTTCTTTAATGTCCTTAAGACCTTTTTCGTAGTTTGGTCCGCCTCTTCTTACATAAATTTTTGTTTTATGTGCTTTGAGTTTTTCAGCCCACTCTTCCATTGCCTGGATGATTCCCGTAAAAGTCTTGGCAACATCGGTAAAGTTCGCGATCGCACCACCGATGATGAGCACTTTTCCTCTCGGGTCATCGTAACGTGTCATGAGATCAAAGATAGTCTCTGCATAAAACTTTGTCTCACCCGTGGTTGGACCACCGGAGTATTCACCATAGTTCGCAAGGTCTTCAACACCTGCAAAGTCTGCGATAGTATCGGCATAGACCACCGATGCACCACCACCGGCAACCATGGTCCAGATACGTCCCTGAGGATTGAGAATAGTCAGTTTCAAAGAGGCACCTGACTTGCTGTCCGCTTCCGCGATGGCTTTCTCTTCAGGTGACTGGTCCTCCATACCAAATGCCGTAGGGAACTCGATGTCACCCCAAGCATCTTTCATCATGAAGCCTGCTGTATCGTCCAGTCTCGCAACAAGGTCAAGGATTGCCATTTCGCCATTGTCGAGCATAACGATCGGGTTGATCTCAAGGTATGCGAAGTTCATATCTCTGTAAAATTTGAAGAACTGAATGGCAAACGATGCGAATGCTTCTTTGTTTTGGGCAGGAATATCTGCAGGAATGTGCGCTTTGATTGCCTTTTCCATATCTGTATCAGGCATGTTGATCGGAATATGGACTTCATTGACTTTTTCATCCCAGCCCTCTTCAACTTCCATACCGCCTTCGGCAGACATATAAAGAACATCATCTTCACCGACAGTGGTCGCGGAAATATAGTACTCCTGTTCCTGTGTATGCGGTGTGAACGGCTCAACAATAAAGTGTGTCAGGTGCCCTTTCTGTCCGGAGAGCAGTGTCACTTCGTGTGACTGTTTTTCATCGATCCATTTTGCAGCATCTTCAAGTGTGACATCACCAGGCTTTTCAACTTTAAAGAGAACAAGGTCATTTTTCCCTCTTTTACCGAACAGCATGTCGGGCTTTGCTACAAGCGGCTCCTGATTAAGCCACTCAAAACCGTGTTCTTTTGCCTTTTCTCTCAGTTCATCACCACTGGTAACCAATACCGATTTGAATCCGTAATGAAAACCGTCAAAATATTCGTTCCAATGTTTTGCAAAGATCGCTTTGCCATCGTACTCTCTAATTGCCTTTTGAGCCATCGAGTTCTCCTTTAATTTTGTTCGTTATAGTTTAGCATGCAGTCAATTTAAGTTTCGTTTCACTAATTAAAACGATAAGAAATATATTGTTTTTGTGTATTTTGGAAACAGTTTTTCCGAAAGAGGCTTACATAGGACAGCGGGGTATGCCATAGTATCTAAGCTGATACTGTGCTCTGCCTTTCGCATCGTAACATTTGATACCTTTTTTTTGAAGTTCCTGTGATAAAAAATAAGGATCATAGATACGATTTGCAAAATGACTGCCTCTTTCTTTTCCATACAGGTAGAGTTGTCGGTTGAAAATAAGTGCAAGATCACTGAGCACAAGAAAAAGTACAACTACATAGAATGCGTAACGATACCATTTTTGAAATTGCGGAAGTCGTACCCGAAAGCTGTGATTGAACACATCGACCATAGCGATGGTCGATATCATCACATAGGGAGCGAAATCGGTAATGTAGATTTTTTGACGGATAGAAAGCAGAAGCGAAACGGCCAGTGCTGTAAAAGAAATATACCACATCAGAGTTTTGTTGCCACGCAGCAAAATACGATACATTGCATAGAAAAAATAGAGAAACAGCAGTGGGGAGAAGACTGTCGCATAAAGACCGAATATTTCAATGAAGTGGCCCGATGGTCTCCCCCCTATCTCAATACCCTTGGAAAGATAAATAAATGCGATAATAAAAGATGCCGAAGTGATTAAGAGCAGTTTGTCCCGTTTGGCAATACCATAGAAAAGCAAGGCAAGAAAAAAAATGATGGAGTCTTCATGCACGAAAAAGAGCGCAAGCATAATCAGCGGCAAGGCAACGAAGTACCTGCGTTCATACAGAAGCACAAAGAAGAGCACCAGTGCCAGGACGATGATTCCTACATTGGCAAGTGCACTGGCTGTCAAAATACCCGGAAGAAACATAAAAAGTGCTGTTGAAAGATAGACATCTTCTCTTTTTGCAAAATAACGCTGACTCAGCTCATAGAAGATGCGCAGACTCAGATAAGCGAAAATGAGGAAAAAAAGGCGTATGCCAAAGACTGTCGGAACAAGCATCTGCCCCCAGTGCATCAGCAAAGAGACAAAGTTTTGTGAAGCATAGAAGTTTCTGGCTTCATGAGGTGTTATGGGTGTTGTGGCAGCAAGATACAGTGTTGCCGTCACATACAGAAAAAGAAGCCAGAGAAAATGCTTTTTTTTCACTGCCGTGCCTCTTTTGGCTACAGTTTAAGGAAGTTATCGAGCATCTCGTGCCCATACTCACTCATAATGGACTCCGGATGAAACTGCACTCCGTAAACGGGTTTGTCTTTGATCTGCAGTGACATAATCTCCTCATCGTCTTTACTGTGGGAAGTTGCGATGATTGTATCAGGCAGATTGGCTTTGTTGACGGTTAGTGAATGGTAACGTGTCGCACGAAACTCTGTGGGCAAACCTTTAAAAATAGGAGTCTCGGTATCCACTTCCACCTGTGATGTCTTACCATGCATCATCTGTTTAGCCCTTATCACTTCACCACCGAATGCCTGTGCGATACTCTGATGCCCTAAACAAATGCCAAAGATAGGTGTGGTATCTGCAAACTCTTTAATAACATCTAACATTACTCCCGCATCATCAGGCGTTGACGGACCAGGAGAGAGAATAATTTTTTCGGGTTTGAGCGCTTTTATCTCTTCAATGCTCAACTCATCGTTACGGATAACCTTCAAATCTGCACCCAGTTCCCGGCAATACTGCACGACATTGTAGGTAAAACTGTCGTAGTTGTCTATCATCAATACCATAATTGCACGTCCTTCCTATCTATTGAATTATGGGCACCTATAAAAACGTTTTTCAGTCAATGCGACGAAGGAGCACTCAACCCATGAAAGGTTGTCAGCCTTCATGGCTTCGCTCCACTCCGACCATTCCGGTTTCGAAGCTACAAAGGATAAGCAGTTATCCTTTGCTGGCGCTTCTCACATTTGCGACTGCCAGAGTATTGACTGAACAAATTAAGTTTTTAGAAGTACCCTTATTGTACTATCAGTATACTTTGAGCTCATTGTAGAGACTGTCACGTTCAACCGGTGTAAAGCCTGCGTTTTTGATCATGGCGACAAAATCTTCAAGTTTCATACCGTTTGCCGATGCGGCACCGGCGGCCGACTGAATGGCTTCTTTTTCAATGGTACCGTCAAGATCGTCTGCACCAAACTCCTGCGCAATAAGTGCGAGATTGATGGTAGAAGTTGCCCAGTAGGCTTTGATATGGGGGATGTTGTCAAGTAAAATACGACTGATCGCATAGGTTTTGAGTATCTCCTGTCCCGTCGGGAACTCGGGCACTTTAAGAAAATTGTTGTCACGCTGATAGACCAGAGGAATGAAGGCGTTGAATCCGCCCGTTTGATCTTGCAGATCTCTCAGGCGCATCATATGGTCAATACGGTGCGCACGGCTCTCTACGTGTCCAAAGAGCATGGTCGCATTGGATTCTCTTCCGCGTTCATGCCATTTACGGTGAATCTTAAGCCACTGGTCAGAAGTAACCTTGCCTTTGCAGAGATACTCACGAACCTCCTCGTCAAAAATCTCCGCCCCACCTCCGGGCATGGAATCAACACCGTTTTCTATCATCATATCAAGTACTTCATCATAGCTGAGCCCATACTGACGGTGCAGGAAATCGACCTCTGCCGCTGTCATCGCTTTAATGTGAATATTTGGCAGCGCTTCTCTGATCTTTTTGAATGCTCCCATATACCACTCTACCCCGTCATTGGGGTTGTGTGCGGAGACGATATGCAGTTCTTTTGCACCGTTTTCGGCGGCTTTTCGTGCAATAGAGACAATCTGCTCATGGTCCATAGTGTATTGATTGGGGTTTTTCCGGCTGGCGGAGTAGGCACAGAATTTGCAGATATCCGCACAGACATTGGTCGGGTTGATATGTCGGTTGATATTGAAATAACTCTTCTTACCATACTTTTGCTGACGTATCTCATCGGCAAGCATCCCGAGCGTATAAAGGTCAAGATCGTAAAGCGCTTCTGCCTCCTGCCGGTTCAGACGCTCTTTGTTACGTACTTTTGCTATCAGGTCCATATCTCTCATCCATAAATAATTTTGGGTATTATAACACTAATAGTTTAGGAGTGAGCACGTGAACAGACTAAAAGAGCAGATCGAAACACTACTGTATGAAAATGCTCCGGATATTGAGATTGCCACACTTCTTAAACAGGAGATAAAAGAGTACTTTGAAACACTCGAGACCACCTTCGCATACACCGGAGGCAAGGATTTCCTCGTCAAACATACCAAAAAAATAGATACGCTGCTCAAAAGTGTCTACCAGATTGCCCTGCGTTCGATGTTCGGCAACTACACCCCTATGAAAAACACCATTCCCATTGCCCTTGTGGCACTGGGAAGCTACGGCAGAGAACAGCTCTGTGTCTACTCCGACATTGACCTGATGATCGTATACAAAGATATACCCGGATACAACACCAGAGAACTCATCGAAAAAATTCTCTATATTCTGTGGGACACGGGACTAAAGCTTGGGCACCGCGTACACACAGTAGAAGATCTTTACGGAGTGTCACAAACAGATATTACGATCAAAACTGCGCTGATTGAATCACGCTTTATAGAAGGCTCCCACTTTGTCTGGACAGAGGCGCAAAATGCCATTGAGCGGATTCGTCATGACGATGTCAAAGGATTTATCGAGGCAAAACTCCATGAACAGGCTCAAAAACACGAAAAGTTCCTTCTCACTATGGAGCCAAACATCAAAGAGGGGGTAGGCGGATTCAGAGATGCAAACCTCATCTTCTGGATAGGGAAAATACTTTACAATGCCAATACCATCAGAGACCTTCCCCCTCATATTGTTGAAGAACAGGAGTACCGACCTTTTCGTATTGCACTGGAGTTTCTTTTCAGGGTACGTTCGGCACTGCATCTGGCTACACATAAGAAAGAGGATAAGCTCCGTCTTGACCTCATCCCTGCCGTTGCCGGACTTTTGGGCTACGAAGAGAGTCGTCAGGGACATATAAAATTTGCCAAAAAAGTGACTGCATCACTCAAGGTCATCCGGCTCTACAGCACCATCTGGCTGGAAAAACTAACCTATGAATATATGGATCCACCAAGCAACAAACGCTTCATCTACCCACAAGGGAGAGATTTCAACACGCTTCTGAGACATCTTTGCGCCGAGGCCAAAACACCCTTTAGAGCACACCCGACACTGCTAAAAGAGCTCATCTACGCGCCACGCCCTGAACGGCCTGACGGGGCACTTTATCGAACCATCAAAGAGATATTCTACCAACCCTATGCCTATTCCATTCTCTCTACACTCTCCTATGCCCTCATGCTTCGCTACACGATTCCTACCATCAAAAAAGTGATCGATCTTCCACAGTTTGACGGCTACCATCAGTATGCGGTCGATATCCACTCCTTGCGATGCATCTACTGTCTTGAGCACATTGAAGATGCCTTTATTGCCTCGCGTTTCAAAACATTAAACAGGGATGAACAGGCCATGCTCAAACTGGTAACCTTCCTGCATGATGCAGGGAAGGGCAGAAAACGTGACCACCATTTTGTCGGGGCATCACTTTTCAAAATATTCGCCCAAAAGCTGAAGATGGATCCTGCACTTATAGCAATAGGCGAACGGCTCATACACTACCATACACTCATGAGCAATGTCGCCCAGCGTGAAGACCTGTACAGTGAAAAGATCATTTTCGGGTTCGCTTCGCACTTTCCAAGCCGTAAACTGCTCGATATGATCTATATTCTCACCTATGCCGATATGAATGGGGTCGGCAGTGACATTTACAACTCATTTTCAGCACGCCTGCTTCGTACACTCTATGAACATTCTCTGGAAGTACTGGGTCAGACGGCCATGCTTGACGAGGCGGCAAAGCGTGCCAAAAAAGAACAGGTGCTGAAACGCCATCCCGAGTTCAAAGCACTCAAGCGATCAGAACAGAACAAAATACTGCAAATGCCTTCGAACCTTCTTTTTTTGCGCTACAAACCCGAATGCATCATCTCGATTGCAAAGATGGCATTTGAGACAAAAACCTTTACCTATTCTATCAGCAACCGAGAGTATCTGACCATTGAGATCATACGTGCCAACTCCTTCAACCTCAGCTATCTGCTTGGTAAGCTCAGTACCCTGGAGGTAGTCAATATGGACATCAGCAAACTCTTCAATGAACTGAAATATTTTAAAATAGATTTTGCTACCAAAATAGATAAAGAAGAGATTCCAAGGGTCGAAAAAATCATCACTGATGCATTTGATCCGACAAAAAAAAGTATCAAACACACTCCGATTATCCATAAAGAAGATATAGCCATCGATTGCGATCACTCAAAAAGCTATGCCATCATGCATCTTAAATGTCTGAACCAAAAAGGGCTCCTGGCCTATATTATCAACCTCTTTGATGACCTTGGCATTGACATTGTCACGGCAAAGGTCCATACTTTAAAGAACAGGGTCAGAGACATGTTCCTCATCGAAAAGAATGGAAACTTTTGCCATAATACGGAATTCATCGTTGAGAAATTGACAACAGAGAAAAAGGAAGCATAAATGTGTGGTATTGTTGGCTATATAGGGCCAAAAGAGAAAAAAGAGATTCTACTTGACGGCTTGCAGGAACTTGAATATCGGGGGTACGACTCGGCAGGCATTGCCGTCATAGAGGGAGAAAAACTCAACAGTTTCAAGGCTGTCGGAAAACTCGAAAACCTCAGAGAGAAGACAAAAAACTATGCCTCTGACGGGTTTGGCGTTGCCATCGGTCATACCCGCTGGGCAACACACGGCAAACCAACCGAACTCAATGCCCACCCACATCTTGGCAGCTACTCCTATGTCGTACATAACGGTATTATCGAAAACTATCAGGAGCTTAAAAACGAGCTGCTCTCAGACGGCGTCAACTTTTTAAGTCAAACCGATACGGAGACGATTGTCCACCTGTTTGAAAAATACCACAAAGAGGGATTTGATCCGTTTGAGGCATTCAAAAGGACCATAGAGAGACTTGAGGGTGCCTATGCTATTTTGCTCATTACCGAAGCAGCCCCCGATACAATCTTTTTTGCCAAAAACGGCTCACCCATGCTTATTGGTTTTGGTGAAGGAGATGTCTATTTTGCCTCTTCCGACACTCCTATCATCGGCAAGGCAAACGAAGTGTACTACCTTGAGGATGGTGAGTACGGCTATGTACAAAATGCTGCGGTACACCTTTTTGACACACAAGGAGAGAAGCACTTTACCAAAGCACCACTCGTTGCCGACAAAGCCATGGCGCAAAAAGACGGCTACCGCTTCTTCATGGAAAAAGAGATCTACGAACAGAGCCGCGTCATGGGTGAAACGATAATGGGACGGGTACTTGAGAATGAAATTGTACTCGATGAACTCGATGCCAGCTTCTTTGAAGATATCAACGCCATCAAGATCTGTGCCTGCGGTACCTCTTACCACTCCGCACTTGCCTCGGCATACCTCTTCGAACGACTGGCAAAGATACGCTGTGATGTGGAGATCGCCAGTGAGTTCCGCTACAAATATCCGCTGCTGACAAAGGATACACTCTTTATCACCATCTCTCAAAGCGGTGAGACAGCAGATACGCTCGAAGCACTCAAAATGGCAAAGCGTGCAGGGCTCAAGAGTCTGAGCATATGTAATGTTGACAACTCCTCCATTGTCAGAGAGAGTGACAGAGCCATCCTTACCCGTGCGGGTATCGAAAAAGGTGTAGCAAGTACCAAAGCCTTTGCCACCCAGACCATGGTACTGTGGATGCTCTCTCTTTATGTGGGACAAGAGAAAAAAACGATCTCTTCCGATGTTCTTAAAAGAGAGATTGATGCAATGCTACATACACCTAAAGCGCTGATCGTCGAAGACACGCTGCATGAGCGTATTCACCGCCTTTCCAAACGCTACCTGCATGGACACGGCTTCTTCTTCATCGGACGAGACATCTTCTACCCGCTCGCACTTGAAGGTGCCCTGAAGCTCAAAGAGATCAGCTACCTTCATGCAGAAGGCTATCCTGCCGGAGAGATGAAACACGGTCCCATTGCCCTGGCAGACAGCGAGCTCTTTACCATCGCCCTTATGCCAAAGACCATGCACTACGACAAGATCAAATCAAACGTTGAGGAGCTCAGTGCTCGTGATGCTACCATCTGCGCCATCAGCCCGGAGCCTTTTGACCTCGCCGATGATTTCATTCAGACACAATACAGCTCTCACCCAATGGTCGAATTTTTTGAGATGATGGTCGTCACACAACTGCTGGCACTGGAGATCTCCATTAGACTGGGGAATGATGTAGATATGCCGAGGAACCTGGCGAAGAGTGTGACGGTAGAGTAACCTGCTTTTATCTTTTTGGTGTTGTCTGAGACAACACCCTACGCATGATCTTCAAACCACTCTTCGCACAGCTTTTTGTACAGTACTTTAAACGCTTCGAGTTTTTCTCTAAAGTAGACCCCGCTTTCATCATACTGCTGCATTAACAAACGCTCCTCTTTGCGGGTCAATGCATATTCAACACACACTGCCGCCAGATCAAAATATGCATCGTTGTATCCGGCGAACTCCCAGTCGATCAGCATGACCCCTTTGGGGGTAAATAGGATGTTTTGTGGGTTCAGATCGTTATGGCAGAGTACACTCTCTTCAGGGTAGTGGCGAACTGTTTCAAAGGCTTCCGTAATCTCCGCTTCCCGGCTTTTGATCACTCTTTCAACTCTAATGCGGGGGATGTTGTCCAGGGACAGCATGTGCAAAGTATTTAGGGCTTTGGCGAGGGGAGCGATGTCAGATGCTTCAAGCTTCTGCTTATGTGCACCCTCCACAAACTCACACACCATAAATGACGCTTCGAGGTAGCAGGGCTTTGCGGCGATCCCTGCCTCATAGGCTGCCTGCTGAATGCGAAACTCGGCAGTTCTGTCTCTCTCATCAAGCAGGAACTCTCTGAAAAGATAGCGTCTGTTTTGGTGGGTAAAGGTGTAGTTTCTGTTGGAATATCCCTGAGAGGGCAGCAGTGCGAGATCGACTTCTCCAAAAGTCGTGTTTTTAGAGAGATCTTTTTTCACGATACGCCTTACGCCACGCGGCATAACCGTAAAATGCCAAAATGACATAGAGTGCAAAAAGCACGATGGTAGCGAGATAGCCCGACTTATAGTAGAGTACGGTCGCGGCAGAATCGACCACCATCCAATAGATCCAGTTCTCCAGTACCTTTTTTGCCATCATCCAGGTGGCGATGCCTGAAAAGACCATCACAAAGGCATCGTGATAGGCAAATTTCGCACCGGCATAGGTCTGTGTCAGGGTACCTAGAAGCAGTGTTCCTGCCAACCCCAGACCAATAAAGAGCAGATGGCGCTTGAAACTCCAGCGAGTGATGGCAAGGGTATGCCCCTGATCGTCCTTTTTCCAGAGCATAAACCCATAGACCGCCATCACCATATAGTAAAAGTTCAAAATGGAAGAAGCGACCAGTGCCCCCTCCCAAAAAATGACCGTATAAATGAGTGTACTGGCAAACGCAAAGGGCCATGCCCACTGAGACTCTTTTGCCGCAAGCAGCACATAGGCAATGCCCAGCAGTGTTGCGGCAACTTCCCAGCCGGACATCTGCGAAAACGCCTGAAGAATACTGCCTACCGTAAGGTCCATCTAAAACCGTCCCTTTCTGTCCTCGCCTACGAGTTTAATGACAAAAACCGATTGGGGAATCGTCTCAAACACTGAACGAATTTCCCTCTCAAGCAGCGGCATGATCACATCATACTCGCCGTAGATCTGCGTACTCAATTCCGTACGGACAATGTTCACCCGCTGCTCTTTGGCAAGTGCTTCTATGAATGCACTAATGGGTTTTTCAAATGCACTTTGCAGCGGATACATACTGATGTCTACGGAAATTTTCATACGCTACTCCTTAAAAATCATAGGATACCATAAATCCGAATGTTCTTGGATCACCTTTTTGAGTGTAGAGCTCAGACTCATAACCGTTTACAGGGTTGTTCCCGAAGTAGAATCCGCGTGTCTCGTACGTTTCGTCCGTCAGGTTTCGTCCCCAGAGCGTTGCTGTCCAGCTGCCGTGCATGTAGCTGAGGCTCGCATTGAAAAGTGCGTATGCTTCGGATTTCTGATCATGTGTATTGGAGAAGTAGTAACTGCCTCTTCCCTCTACGTTGGCTTTGAGTATCCAGTTTTCGAGGAAGTTGTAGTCAGCACCAATGTTGTACTGATATTTTGGTGACTGTGCCGGTGCACGTCCTTCCAGTTCGGCAGTATACTCATCGAACTCGGCATGCAGCAGTCCAAGCATTCCATAGAGGTGCAGGGATTCGACAGGATAGTAGTCTACCTGTCCCTCAAGTCCGTAGTAGCTTGCCTTCGCCGCATTGGAGAGGTAGTCGGTAAAGCTGTGTTCATCTTCTTTGTAGAGCTTCACCTGCATATCTCTGCGTTTGCCGTAGAAGAGGTTCATGCGGGTAGTGAGCATGTCATCAAACCACGATGCATTCTGTCCGACATCGAGGTTCCACAGGGTTTCGGTCTCAAAACGCTTCTCAGATTCACTCAGGGTAGTACCCGCATTGACACCGCCGGGTTTGTAGCCGCGTGAAAGCATCGCATAGTAGTGCACCTGTGCGTTTGCATCATAGGTTACACCCAGTTTGCCGCCGACCATCGTTTCGTCATTGTCTATGACGACATCATTGGTATCGTCATAGTCCATATTCCATTTCTCTACACGAAGACCGGCAATGAGTGTGGTCTTCTCGTTCATGTGGGTATCGAGCTCACCGTAGACGGCGGCATTTTTGGCGCTGTAACTGCTGTTGAAATGCTCCTGTGCACCATAATCCGTCGGATGGTAGCGCTTGAGGTCCTCGTCATACTTTTTCGCGTAGATACCGGCTGTCCAGTCTGTCGTACCGGAGAAGATGCGTCCCTTTTCATCGGAGATAAGACGCATGTCAAAATCGGTCTGTGTTTTGTCCCTGTCATAGGAGTCGAATCCGCGGTAGGGCCAGAGATCATCGGAGAACTCCCCGACATAGCTCCAGTCCTCGTCGTAACTGTAGAGCGAACCGGTATTGGAGTGACTCAGTGCCGTGACCAGATGCATGGTATCAAAACGGTATGTTGACTTCAATGCAACCGCATCAGTTTTTTGCGTATCTTTCCCCGGCTCATCAGCATGGGAGGTTCGACTGTTGTCCAGCGTAAAGGCATCGTAACCGTTGTCAATATCGGCGTGAATATAATTCAAATCGATTGTATGTCTGTCACTTACCAGCCATCTCAGCTGTGTTTTCACGGTCAGTTCATCGATATTGTCGGTGTCATCCCTGTGCAGATAGCTGTTCTTCATGTAGCCGTCACTGCTGTTTTGAAAGACACTGATACGCCCAAGCAGGGTATTGTCTATGAGTGTACCGCCGACTGCGGCACCGAGGGTGTAACTGTTGTAATTGCCTACACCCGCTTCAATATGCCCCTCTGTCTCTTTGGTAGGCGCATTGCTCTCTACCGTAACAACCCCTGCCATACCGTTCGCACCGAAGGTCGTTCCCTGAGGCCCTCTGAGTACCTCAACCTGTTTGACATCAAAGAGTGTAGCCCCCAGTGTAAGATGGGAAAAGTCTATCCCGTCGACAATCAGTCCTACAGAAGGGTTAATGGGGGTTTCAAACTGACTTCTCTCTCCTATCCCTCTAATCTGTATATATTTGGCTTTCGAAGCGCCTGCACTAAAGTTGACATTGGGCAGCGTACTGATTGTTTCAAAGAGCGGAAGCTGTGTTTTATCCGTTAAATCGGCCTCTTTGAGGACAGATACACTGCCTGCTGTCTGTGAAAGTTTCTGTGCTCTAAAATTGGCATTGACCACGATAGGGTCAAGCGATACTTCTTCGGCGTAAAGCATGGTTGCTGTCAAAAGCGAAAGTGCGATTGTCGTTTTTTTAAAAGTGGTTGGTGTCATTGTTTCTCCTGTAATTCCGGAGAAAGCGCGGTGAGATAATTGCAGTTGCCAAATCACACCACTCTTCCTTCCGCCGGTATTGTCCGGGTCAAGTTCTGCGGGTGGTTATCTCAGCTGCAGTCGTACAATAGACTAATGCAGCACCCCGAGAGTGTTGATAAAGAGTTTATACTGTAGGTTTGGTTTCAAAATGCTTAATTAGGAGTATATTTATCTTAATTAAAAAATAGCCTCTTTACGTGTTGCCACAGGCTCAGTATAAGAGAGAGATAATGACTCGGATGCAAGCAGTTTCTGATAGAGAAACTGTTTGGCCTCTTTGACACTTTGCGCCAAACTCTCCCCGGAAGCCAGCCGTGCAGCGATGGCGGAAGAGAGTACACAACCCGTACCGTGTGTATGGGCGGTATTGACCCTTGGTGTACTGAAACGGGTAATACTGTCACATTCAAAAAGAGAATCGACAGCATCTTCCTCTACTGTATGTCCGCCTTTTAGCAGGATGTTCTTCGCGCCCAGTGCAAAGAGCGCATCTGCCATTTTGGGAACCTCTTTCGCGCTGCCGCTGTAACGGCTGTTAAGCAGTCTGTTCGTTTCATCAAGGTTGGGAGTGACAAGACGACAAAGAGGGAAAAGACTCTTTACCATCTGTTCAACAGCCTTATCTTCTAGAAGCGCATGGCCGCTGCTGCTGACAAGTACGGGATCGAGCACAACATTGTCAATACAATAAGTTTTGAGAACATCGACAACAGCATCGACAATCTTGTCTGTTGCGAGCATGCCGATTTTGACTGCATCTATATGTACATCATCAAAGAGTGCGCAAAGCTGCCGGTGCAAACAGTCCACATCGACCGGCTGCATCTCCTTCACTCCCTGTGAGTTTTGCACAGTATTGGCTGTCATGGCCGTAAGCGCATAACCGCCAAGCGCATGAATGGTTTTGGCATCCATCACAATACCTGCTCCTCCATAGGGATCGAGCCCGGCGATGCTCAGTACGGTAGGTGTATGCTTACCGGGCATAGCGTTCAAAAACCTTTATGAGTGCTTTTGTCTTGCTTTTCGATACGCTTCCCTCTTCATCAAGCACACCGGAAATCATGGCAATGCCGTCTGCTGCTTTGGTACGGGCAACCAAATCAATGTTCTCTATGGTTATCCCGCCAATGGCAACAACCGGATAGTCTACCTGTGATGCCCACTGTTTGAGCAGATCGACCCCTACCGTGTCATACTTAAGTTCTTTGGAAATAGGCACAAAAATGGGCCCTATGGCAATATAGGAGGGTTCAAACCCCAGTGCAATGTTTATCTCCTCCGGGGTATGTGTACTGATACCAAGTCTGATACCGGCACGGTAGATTGCTTCAATATCGGCACACTGAATGTCTTCCTGCCCCAGATGGACACCATATGCGTTGTGCATAATGGCATATCTCCAGTAGTCATTCACAAAGAGCCTTGCCCCAAACATTTCGGATATATGTATTGCCTCAATAATCTCCTGCTCCAATGCTTTGTCCTCAAGGTCTTTCACCCGCAGCTGTGCCGTCGTTATCCCTGCTTCGTAGAGCGGTTGTAGCTTGTCCGCTCTGTCAACCACCGGATAGACACCCAACGGTTTTTCTCCGCAATCTGGAAACTGCATACTCCCTCCTTGTGCTTTTGGTGCGTCTCTATGTACCCTACAAAATTTTTCTGACCACCATCACTGATGTTGATGCCAAAACGGTGTTCCCACAGTCGGTGTTGATGGTGACGCGAACTCTCTTTCAGACATCGCTCCCGCTTCATATCCTATCTGTCCTGCTTCAACAGCCAAAGAAAATGCCTTTGCCATACCGGCAGGATCCTGTGCCAGTGCAACGGCGGAGTTGAGCAACACCGCATCAAAACCAAGCTCCATTGCCATCACGGCATGCGAAGGTTTTCCTATGCCCGCATCGACAATCAGCGGTATGTCAGGGAAAGCCTCTCTTATTGCTTTGAGGTTATAGGGATTCATCAACCCCTTTCCGGAGCCTATGGGTGACCCCCACGGCATCAGAATAGTACACCCCGCATCGACCAGTTTTTCAGCGACGACCAGGTCGTCAGTAGTGTAAGGAAATACTTCAAACCCCTCTTTTGCCAATACTTTGGCAGCTTCAACCGTTTCATAGGGGTCGGGTTGCAGGTTATACTGGTTACCGATTATCTCAAGTTTGATCCAGTTGGTGCCAAATACCTCCCGAGCCATCTGTGCGACAGTGATCGCCTCTTTTGCGGAGTGGCACCCCGCAGTATTGGGCAGTACTTCCACGCCAAGTTCTTTAATGATCTTCCAAAATCCTTCACCCGCTTCTTTATTGACCCCCTGGCGACGCAGTGACACTGTCACAACCTCTGCACCCGATGCCTTTATAGCCTCTTGCATGATCGCAGGGGACGGGTAGAGTGCCGAACCGATGAACAGACGAGAAGTCAGATGCTTTCCGCCTATCTGCCACCCCTCGTTACTGTTATGTATATGTCTAGTCATTTTTTATCCTTTTGCAATTACAAACAATCGGGTATAGTCCCAAAACGACACCCAATGTTTACCCTCCGCTTACCGGTGCCAGCACATCGACCTTATCACCTTCCTTGAGTATGGTCTTCTCAAATGCATCTTTGGGAACAAACTCCATATTGACGGCAACGCCAAGCCATTCGTTGTGAAAATTTAGCAGTTGCAGCATCTCTTTGACACTGCACTCTTGTGGAAGTGTTTTCATTTCACCGTTTACAGATACCTGCATGTCTCTCTCCTTCTTTTCCGCGCCTCATGTCCCATTCAAAAAAATCCCTTCATCCAATGCCTTCTCCACAATCGCCGGTGAGAGCAGATACCCGTGTCGGTAAAGCCCATTGATGCGGGTTAGCCCCTTCTCGTTTTCAATACGCGGCAAATTGTCCCTGAATGCCGGGCGGCAGTTGGTTTCGGTATTGACCACCCGTGCCTCACCGAAGTTCGGATGCACCGTGTAGAGTGCCGAGAGCAGCTCCATGGAGGAGCGTATGGAGATGGGAGAGAGATCTTCGCTCTCAATCTCCGTTGCACCGATAATGTATCGTTTGTAACCGCTAGTCTGAGAGAGTTTGCACGCTTTACAATACTCCAGGTCTATCCCCTCGCAACCGTTGCCGCGCGGTACAATGTAAAGCTTGTAACGCGGGTGCATCAGACGGGTAGGACGGCCAATGTCAATGTCATTGGCTTCCACCCACATCACTTCACCGCGCACTCCCCGTAGATCATCAAAATGCTCTTTCGCGCCCAGTCCGCGGGCATCAAAAACCCAGTCAAACGACTCTACACCCTCTTTGGTGTATACCCTGCCCGGTTCCAATTTCTCTACAGGGGTATATTCCCTAAAAAGGACACCCTCATTGCGGTCGAAATAGTTCGCGGAAAACGCCATGAAACGCTGCGCATCTACCACACCTTCGGAAGGAATGAAAAAGCCTCTCTGGTGTGCAACAAGATCCGGCTCAAGAGCCTTTATATCCTGAGAGTCGACCTCTTCAATGGAGGCGGCCGCATCGACCTTTCGCTGCAGCATTCCTATGAAGTGTGTCAGCTCACCCATATCCTGCGGATGTGCCGTAATTACGGTACCCTTTTGCTGATAGCCGTCAAAAAGCCCTATCTGCTTGAGCAGATCAGGCCAGAGTGCAATGGAGCGGTGCCCTAGTTCGAAAATGGCCGACTCTGCTGTCTCCAGTTCCGCATAGGGTGCCAACATCCCCGCGGCAGTGAAGCCCGCGGCACTTACCCCCTCTTTGCTGTCTTTTTCAAAAAAGGTGATGGTGAGATCATCGTACACACGCAGCAGGTTCAGCGCCACAACACGACCGACGAGCCCGGCACCAGCAATGGCAATATTCATCTTTTGCTCCTCTACGCATTCTCTAACTTGTCCGCATCGACATAGACTTCTGAGCCGAGCTCCTGAAACTTCTGACTCATCTCATCCATCCCTTTTTGGATCTCTTCATCACTGAGTGCCTCCTGGTCTTCCGCATAATCACGCACCTCGGCAGAGATCTTCATGGAGCAGAACTTCGGTCCGCACATGGAGCAGAAGTGGGCACTTTTTGCCGCTTCCATCGGCATTGTTTCATCATGGTATTCACGTGCGCGGTCCGGGTCAAGTCCAATATTGAACTGGTCTATCCATCTAAACTCGAAACGTGCCTTGCTCATGGCATGGTCACGGGCAATAGCTCCGGGATGACCTTTGGCAATGTCTGCCGCATGTGCAGCCAGCTTGTAGGTAATGAGCCCCTCTTTGACATCATCTCTGTCTGGCAGTCCAAGATGCTCTTTAGGGGTTACATAGCAGAGCATCGCCGTCCCGTACCAGCCGATCATCGCTGCACCAATACCAGAGGTGATATGATCATACCCCGGAGCAATGTCTGTTGTCAGCGGCCCGAGTGTATAGAACGGCGCTTCGTGACAATACTCGAGCTGTTTCTCCATATTCTCTTTGATCATGTGCATCGGCACATGGCCAGGTCCCTCGATAAGCACCTGCACATCATGCTTCCAGGCGATCTTCGTCAGCTCTCCGAGTGTTTTGAGTTCCGCAAACTGCGCCTCGTCATTTGCGTCAGCCACCGAACCCGGACGCAATCCGTCACCCAGAGAGAAGGTGATGTCATAGGCTTTCATAATTTCACATATCTCTTCAAAATGGGTATAGAGAAAGTTCTCCTGATGATGGTGGATCATCCATTTCGCCATAATCGACCCGCCACGGCTGACGATACCTGTAACACGTTTAGCCGTCATCGGCACATGGTGCAGCAGCAGTCCGGCATGGATGGTAAAGTAGTCAACTCCCTGCTCCGCCTGCTCGATGAGCGTATCTCTGAAGACTTCCCAGGTCAGGTCTTCCGCTACACCGCCTACCTTCTCCAACGCCTGGTAGATAGGCACGGTACCGATGGGTACCGGAGAGTTACGTAAAATCCAGTCACGTGTCGTATGGATATTCTTGCCGGTACTAAGGTCCATCACTGTGTCAGACCCCCATCTAGTCGCCCAGACCATCTTCTCTACCTCTTCGGCAATGCTTGATGTCGTTGCGGAATTGCCTATGTTCGAGTTGACCTTGACAAGGAAATTACGCCCGATGATCATCGGCTCTACTTCAGGATGGTTGATGTTCAGAGGAATGACGGCGCGCCCTTCGGCAACCTCTTTACGTACAAACTCCGGCGTGATCTCTTCGGGCAGATTCGCACCGAAGTTTTCCCCCCGGAGTCTGCCATTTCTCTCCTCATCTGCCAGATAGGCTTTGGTCCACTCAAGCTTCTGATTCTCACGAATGGCAATGAACTCCATCTCCGGCGTAATGATCCCCTGACGTGCATAGTGCAGCTGGGTGACATTTTTGCCTTTTTTTGCCCTAAACGGTGTACGGTGCAGCCCTTTGCTTCCCGCAGTGACAAATTCAAGCTGCTCATCGGTATTGTAACCATTGTCCACAGGCTTAATGATACGCCCTTCGTATGGTTCCACATCCCCGCGTGCTTCTATCCACTCTTTGCGGATAGGGTCTATGCCTTTGGTGACATCGATCTCGACATTGGGGTCAGTATAGACACCGGAAGTATCGTACACCACCAGTTCCTCATCATTGGTCAGTGTGATCTTTCGCATCGGTACTTTGATATACGGATGGATCGTTCCTGAAACATAGACCTTTTCCGATCCGGGCAGCGGGTCACGTGTAATAATCTCTTCACTCGCTTCAAAGAGTGATTTTGTGGTATTCATGGTTGTAGTCATTGTTTTCCCTTGTAACTTAATCATATTAAAGTGTATAGGGAAGAGTGTAATAGAGAGCGAAAAAAGAAGCAGCCTTTGAGAGGCTCTTTTTGTTTCGATAAGCAGTATTACAAAGCTCTTCCTTACGCCGGTATTGTCCGGGTCAAGTTCAACGGGTAGGCTTTTGCGGCCTTCTCAGCCTCAACTAGTGAGGCACCCCGAGAGTTTGAACCACCACTATAGTAAATAAAAGATAAAATCTCTCTTAAACCATTTCGAAAGAATTCATTGAAAATGTCGGCTGCAAATGACCATAAGGGGAGAATTCCTTCTTTTTAGCGTTTACTTTTCTCTCTTCATATCCATAATTCATGATTGAATATGGATAGTGTAAAATAAAGTTCGCAATTTTCATTTACGATACTTTTTCAAAAGAAAGAAA
>JAUUDF010000006.1 GCA_030826885.1 Sulfurovum sp.
GGTAGCAGGTAGCAGGTAGCAGGTAGCAGGTAGCAGGTAGCAATTTTGCATACCTGACCTCAGATGCTCCTTGCTATCAACTACCTGTCAAATATATCCTCTCTTGACCATGCCCACTGCCATGGCAAGTGAGAGCCCGTCATTGTGGTACCCATCTGTATGGCAGTTCTCACAGGTATCACCACACTCAAATTCCAAATCCTCAACGATCTGTTCAAACTTTTCTATGTTGTTGGCTTTAATATAATCAGCTATCATACCAAGCGTTCTATCGTGACAATGACAGATCATCGTTTCTCTGGTCGGCATTTCCATTACAAGACCTCCTGTTTATTCAAATGCATGCCAAAACAATGCATTATACATCATTAATTGTACGCCTCAAAATCACAGGCTTTCTATATTCCCAACCACTTTGCCGACAATACTCACCTCATCCGGCGCTACAGCCTGTGGAGGGTACATACTGTTGTCGGAGATCAATTCTATCATGCCGTCTGCGCGCTGCTGTATCCGTTTGATAAACAGTCCGCTGGTTGTCGATGCAACAAAAATGCCGTTCTTTCGAATATCTGTCTGTGTTCGGTCAATAAATACAATACTGCCATCCTGCAAAGTAGGCTCCATCGATTCTCCATCTACATGGATCGCTTCAAGTTCCGTATTGCCCATACCGACCATATTGTGTATAATCCTCTCATCGATCGTAATCGTTTCGTAATTTTCGTCAAAAACCTCCGCACCGCCTCCCGCACTCGCACGGATATCTGCAAAGTAGCGTACCTGAAAGAACTTCTCTGTCTGCTCTTTGAGCATATCAACTGTTTGATCGAAAAAAAGCCAGTTTGCAGAGATTTTCTTCAATGCACAAAACGCAAGTATCTCCTCATAGGGAATGGAGTTTCGCTTTTTCATTGTCGCAAATGTAGCCTGGGGAATCCCCAGAGCAGTGGCAACATCTTTGTCGAATACTTTTCCCCCTATCTTTGTCTCCGAGATTACATCTTTAAGCTTTTCTATAATTTCCTTCATATTGAGCATATCCTCTCCTTTATTATTTTATATTTCAAATTGTACATTATTTTTCTTAAAAGTATGACAATTTGAAATATTTTCAAAGAAAAGATTTAATATATCAATATAATTTGGCATATCAATCGTAAAAGGATGAAAGATGGATTACAAACTGAACAAAGAACTTCTTAGCTATGCGGTCAAAATGGGATGTAAAACAGCGTCGGACTTCGCCCTCTTTCTAAAAGCAAGAGAGTCCATCCTGGCACTATAGGAAATAACCTGCTGCTTATGGGAGAAGAATGAATACTTCATCCCCTACCTCTTTTGAGGTATCTTCTTCTGAGGTATAAAGGAGTCCCACATCACCAAGCATGTTGGTCAAAATAGCGGAAGTACCAACTTTTTTGTCTTTGAAATCGACATAATACTCTCCATGCATCAGCGTGACATTACAGGCGGTAAATTCCGCTTTTTTTGCGCGCTTGACAAAAGGCTCCTTGAGTTTGGCTTTGACATAGCGCAGTGGACTAATGCCATGCTGAAGCTTCTCAATAAGCGGTACGACATACAGTAGTGCCGTTACCGTAGAAGAGTAGGCGAACCCCGGTAGTGCAACAACAAATTTGTCTCCCCGTCTTGCCACCATGATGTGTTGTCCGGGCTTGATACGCACACCTTTGAAGATCACCTCGCATCCAAGATCGTCACGCACCACATCTTTGACAAAGTCGAAATCTCCGACACTCACACCACCGGTTGTGACAACAATATCACTCTTTTGCAATGCTTCTGACATTACTGTAGAAATACTCTTTCTATCATCTTTGATGCACCCAAGCTGCATAGGAATACCGTCATACTTTCTGACGATCGCCTCAATGACATAATTATTTGACGAACGTATCTGTGCATCGTTAGTTTGTACTTCTCCCAAATCAAGCAGCTCCGACCCGGTGGAGAGAATGGCAACTGTCGGTTTTTCATAGACAAGTACATGAACGATATTTAAACTCGCAAGTACACCGATATGCGCAAAGTCGATCTTTGTACCCTTCCGAATAAGAACCTCGCCCTTTGCATAGTTCTCGCCCACTTCACGCACCGAGAACCCCTGCGGTACCGGTTCTTTGATAATGATCTCTTCACCATCGACTTCAACATTCTCTATGGGTATGAGCGTATCGGCTCCCTCAGGCATCAGTGAACCGGTAAAGGTTTTGATGCAGGTACCGCCTGTTACCTTGTTGCGCAGTGCCGAGCCCGCCGGATTAATGCTGTCTATCTTCAACCGTCCCATGGCCTGGTCTTCGGAGATAATCGCATACCCGTCCATTCCCGAAGTCGGATAGGCAGGCGAGTTGTGGTCTGCCACAATGTCTTCAGCCAGCACAAACCCCTGTGCCTGCATAATATAGAGTTTTTTGGTTTTATAGGTATCGACTTGCTGTTGCTCTAAAAGCGACATCGATTCATCAAAATGCATCATCATTGAACAATTCCTTTTACAGGGTGCGTAACCACGCACCACATAATAAAATCAACATACCATTATATGTTTTCCGAAAGGATGTATAAAAGGTACGTAGTTACGCGCACCCTACGCCAGTAATCCACTTCCGTCCATCGGTGTACTTCTATCTTCCGCGTAGATACGCTTGCCGTTTTTGACATCATATTTCCAAATAGGTGCGTTTGCCTTGAAATCTTCGACAAACTCCTCAATAAGTTCAAGTGCTACACGGCGCTTGGGGGAAAAGACGGCAGAGACATACGAGGAGGTATGCACCGGAACATCACCGATTGAGTGTGCCATTTTAACCACTGCACCTCTCTCTTTCGCTTTTTGCTGCCACGCGTCAAACCATTTTTGCAGCACTGGTTCATAAATGTCAAAACTCAATGCCTCTATGCCATCTTCTGCACGAATGGTCCCCACAAACGGAATATATGCACCGTAGTTGGACTCCGCCTCTTCATCCAGCCATCTGCCAAAGATCTCCTTGACATCAAGCGGTCCGTGATAAAGCTCCATCATCCGCCACAAACCGGAGGCAGAATAGAGATGCGGTCACCCTCTTTAAGAGGGGTAGAGAGATCACTCACCATAGTATCATTCAATGCAACCGCACATTTGGGAAGCCACTCTTTGAGTGTGCCATCTTCCTGCAGTTTCTTCGCGACATCCGCCAATGTAGCGGCATCCATCTCCACAGGTGCTTTACCGATAGGACCCAGAAATTCTATTTTTACCATACTTATACTCTTCTATTGAATTGCGCTGATTATAATTCTTGTTTGGTATAATTGTGCTTAAAATTTGGAAGGGGCGGCAGTATGGGTATACAGTTTGGTTCCATCGGCTACCTCAACCTGCTTCCCTTTCAGCTCTTTTTGAAAAAACATCTCAGAAGCAATGCCGCGAAAATGGGCTTTCGTTACAGACGAGGGGTACCTTCCGAAATCAATGCAGCACTCAAACGCAGAGCCGTCGATGCGGCATTCATCTCCTCAATCGAATCAAAAAAATGCCGCTGTACCGACCTTGGCATCATAGCTAACAAACATGTTTACAGTGTCCTGCTACTACCGGGAAAGAGACAAAAAGATCCAGCATCAGCTACTTCGAACCATCTTGCAGAGATACTTGGGCTGAAAGGGAAAGTGCTCATCGGTGATGCTGCACTGCACCATTACCTAAGCGGCAGAGAGGGGATCGATCTTGCCCAGGCATGGCATGACAAGACAGGGCTTCCTTTTGTTTTTGCCAGACTCTGCTACACAAAAAACGGCACACAGGTGCACAGACTGGCAAAGCGATTTGCGCACAGCCGTATACGCATCCCACAGTACATACTGCACAAAGAGGCAAAAAAAAGAAATATCGGCGCCAAAGAGCTTAGCTGGTATTTAGAGCATATCTACTACCAAATGGATTGGAGAGCCAAGCGAAGCTTGAAGCAGTTTTTGAACGCATAGTGTACCGTGTACGCGTCTTTTATTTCATATATAATTTGGGATGGGTGCGTGTACCCCAAGGGCATTCCCTTCGGGCATTACGAACCCTACGCGATCGTCGCTACCGCCTTCTCGATACGTGCTATCGTCTCATCCATACCGATGATCGCCATCATCTCGTCGACACCGGCACCGGTAAGTGCCCCTACCAGTGCGACACGCAGCGGCATACCGATCTTGCCAAAACCGATCTCTTTCTCTTCTACGATCTTCTCAAGCACTTCATGGTAGTCACTCGGCAGATGCAGTGGTTTGGGCCACGTCTGAAGCATCGCGATAAAATCGGTGAGGATCGCTTTGGCATTGCCTTTGAAGGCTTTTTTGACCGCCTTGGGGTCATACTCTGTGGGCGCATTGAGGATCAGGTTGATCTGCTCTGCCAGCTCTACAAGTGTCTTGCCACGTTCCTTGGTCGCATCGAGCAGCATCTGCAGCTTGTCATGATCGGTGATATCCACACCGAAATCCTTGAGCAGTTCTGCCAGCTTCTCATTGGGCGTGTTTTTGATATAGTGGGCATTGAGCCACAGAAGTTTGTCCAGGTTGTAACTCGAAGCAGACTTGTTGATATCTTTGGGATCAAAGAGCGCAATCATCTCATCGAGTGAAAAAATCTCCTGGTCACCATGACTCCAACCAAGCCTCACAAGGAAATTCAACAGCGCTTCGGGCAAAAATCCCTGTCGTTTATACTCCATCACATCGGTCGCACCGTCACGCTTGGAGAGCTTCTTGCCCTGTTCGTTGTTGATCATCGCCACATGGTAAAATCTGGGCAGCTTGAAGCCAAGTGCATTGTAGACCACGATCTGTTTGGGCGTATTGTAGAGATGGTCATCCCCGCGAATCACATCGGTCAGCCCCATCAGCGCATCGTCAATGGCAACTACAAAGTTGTAGGTCGGTGTGCCATCCGCTCTGGCAATGATAAAGTCATCTACCTCCTCTGCCGCGATCTCGATATGCCCTTTCACGCCGTCATCAAAGGCGATCACACCCTCCTGCGGCGCCTTGATACGGATAACCGGATCGACACCTTCGGGCGGGGTACCCTCAAAGTCGCGATATCTGCCGTCGTAGTGCGGACGCTCCTTGCGTGCCATCTGCTCCTCTCTGAGCGTATCAAGCTCCTCTTTGGTCATATAACACTTATAGGCCTTGCCCTCTTCAAGCAGCTGGTCGATGTATTTTTTGTAGAGATCAAAACGTTTGGACTGGTAGATCACCTCACCGTCATAGTTCAGACCGACCCACTCAAACGCCTCGATGATCGCCTGCAGTGCCTCATCAGAGTTTCTGCTCAGATCGGTATCTTCGATACGCAGTAGAAATTTTCCGTCATTGTGTCTGGCAGTCAGCCATGAAAAGAGTGCGGTGCGAAGTCCCCCGATATGCAGATACCCTGTAGGGCTGGGTGCGAAACGTGTAACAACTGACATAAACTTAGCCTTGGTTTTTGTGGCATTATACCACGAAGGGATTTAGAGGGAGGGGAGAAAAGCGGCGGGCTTATGCCGCTTTTTTGCTCTTCTTGCTTTTTTTGGATTTTTTGGACTTCTCTTTTTTGGCTTTTTTCTTGTTTTCCTTCAGCTCTTTTTCTGCCTTTTTTGCTTTCTCTTTCTTAGATCTCTTTTTAGCCTCATGCTGCTTTTTCTTAGTGCTGCTGTTCGCTGTCTCTTTTTTTGTTGTTTTTTTGCTTTTTTTCGCAGACTTCTTCACTTTTTTAGGTGTTTCGCCTACTTTTACATCATGTTTGATATTGGAAGATACCTGATCTCCAATACCCTTGACTCTTGAAGAGAGATCCTCGTAAGACTTGAATTTCCCATGTCTGCGCTCCTTGATGATCGCCGCAGCTTTCTTTTCGCCAATACCGTTAATCTGCATCAGCTCCTCTTTGCTTGCCGTATTGAGTTTACTCAGACTCATCGCAAAAAGCGTACTCCCAAGAAACATCATGACCAATAGCACTTTTTTCAACATCTATTCTCCTTTGTATGTATGTCCTGTCATCATAACCAAAGAATATCGTAAAAATATTACCGATGTTCAAATTCAGGCACGATCTTTTGAAGCTGCTTTATTTTCTCTTCCGCTACAACCAGCACGTCAATATCATGGCGCAGCATCTCAATATCATACTCTGTCGGATGCGCAATCACAATGGAACTGTATTGCGTTTTCTGCTCGCTCTCACTGATAAGAATTTCTTCATAGAGTTTTTCTCCCGGACGCAGCCCGGTATAGACGATCTCAATTTCACCCTCTTTGCCGTAGAGACGTATCATCTGTTTCGCCAGGTCATCAATCTTTACAGGATCGCCCATATCGAGAATAAAAAGTTCCCTTCCCTTTGCGATAGCTGCTGCTTGAAGGACAAGCTGACACGCCTCTGGAATCAACATAAAATAACGGGTAATCTCCGAATGTGTCACCGTCACCGGACCACCCTCTTCTATTTGATGTTTGAACTTTGGAATCACCGAACCGCTTGAACCGAGCACATTCCCAAAACGTACTACGGCAATGTCTGTATTGCCGCTTGGTACATTTTGTGCATAAAGTTCCGTCACCCGCTTGGTCGCACCCATAACATTCGTCGGACGGACCGCCTTGTCCGTAGAGATGATCACCACTTTTTCTGCACAGGAAACAATAGCGCAGTCTATGACGTTCTTTGTGCCAATGATATTGTTGTGTACTGCCGCATCGGGATTGTGTTCACAAATAGGGACATGCTTATAGGCAGCTGCATGGATGACAATCTGCGGAGCAAGCTCTCTCATCAGTTTGTCTACTGCCTTTAGGTCAGTGACATCGAGAAGACGCATATCGGCATCCCCTATTTCTTCACCTATGCGGTAAAGATTATATTCACAGTTATCTACCAGTGTCAAAGCCGCTGCGCCGAAATGGCGGCACTGTCTGGCTATTTCCGAACCAATACTGCCGCCTGCGCCTGTTACAAGTATTGTTTTATCCTTTATAAATGCTGCGATCGTACTAGTATCGAGATCTTGCGGATGGCGGGCAAGAAGGTCCTCAATAGAAAGATTCTCCAGCCTTTCATGTTCGGAACCAAGCAGCTTCACCCGCTTGATCTCCGAAACACCAAGATCATTCAAATGGGAAACCACTTCTTTAAGCTCTTTTTGTGACATCGGATGGGTAATAATGGCTGCTTCTACCCGCTTTTTCCGAATGACGTCTGTTAGCTTTTCAAGAGCATATACTTTTACATTATGAATGTAGCTGTCAGAGAGAGTCTCTTTGTTGTCTACCGCCACTATCGCAACCGGATAGTAGTCAATCTCATGTTTAAGTGCACTTTGAATAATAGTTGCTGCTTTACTGTTGGCTCCCAGCAGCAGTGTCGGTTTGAGTGTTCTATCCTGCATAGCTTCATTCCAGAAACGCTTGGCCGCACGTAACATCCCTATTAAAATCAATGAAAGAAAAAAATCTATGATGATTACTGAACGGGGGAAGGGCACAAATAAAGAGGGAAGGAGAAAATAGAGCAATACAAATGCACCATAGGAAAACAGATGTGCCTTGATAATATTCTGCGCGTCAGAAAAACTAAAAAAACGCCATACCGAGAAATAACTCTTAAATAGGAACATGCCTGCAACTTTCAAAGACACAAGCACCCCATATACCACCCAGAAAGTCTGTAAAAACTGGGTTTCCATATGGAAGTTGAACCGCAACAGATAAGCACTGTAGAGACTCACCAGAGAGAGTATCATATCGGTACCGATGAAAAAGAGGGTGCGTCTGGTTGCCGTAGGTTTTATATGGAACTTCATCGGCATGCCTTTTTTACAATGTCCGCTACCCGTTCAACCGTATCATCATGCATGGCTGAACCGCTTGGCAGACAAACCCCTGTGGAAAAAAGCCTCTCGGCGGCACCATCTACAATTGCCAAACTCCCTTCAAACAGTGGTTGCAGGTGCATCGGCTTCCACAGGGGTCTGCTTTCGATATTTGCTTCATCCAGCAGCCTGATCACTTTGAGCGGATCGGTATGCTCCAACGTCAACGTTGTCAGCCACCGGTTACCCCTACTGCCTTCAATCTCAGGCATGAAGTGGATCTCTTCAATCTCCTGCAATCGGTCGGCATATCTTTGGAAGATCCCTCTACGGCGTTCTACCCTCTCATCCAGTACCTCCATCTGAGCCACACCGATAGCGGCAAGGACATTACTCATACGATAGTTGTATCCGAACTCTTTGTGCTCATAATGCAAAAAAGGCTCTTTGGCCTGTGTTGAGAGAAATGATGCCTTCTCAATCCATGCGGCATTGTCACTTACCAGCATACCGCCACCGGAGGTGCTTAGGATTTTGTTGCCGTTAAAAGAGTAGACACCCATATCGCCAAAAGTACCACTCTGCCTGCCCTCAAAGGAGGCACCCAGAGACTCTGCCGCATCTTCGACAAGATAGATATCATGCGCTTTGCATATCCGGGCGATCTCTTCTATTTTTGCCACCTGCCCATACAGATGTGTGACAATCAGCGCTTTGGGTTTCTTCGGCGCCTTTTCGATGGCCTCTTGCAGCAGTTTTGGTGAGAGGTTCCAGCTCTCATCACTGTCGACAAAAATGGGCTGAGCCCCCTGATACAAAATGGCATTGACAGAGCCAATAAACGTCAATGTTGATGCAAGGACATAGTCTCCTCTTTCTATCCCCAATACCCGCAGTGCCAGATGCAGTGCCGCTGTAGCAGTATTGGTTGCCAGTGCATATTTTGCTTCAGTATAGTCACATACGGACTGTTCAAACCTGTCTACAAAGGCACCAAGGGGGGCAATATAGTTGCTTTCAAACACTTCTGCAATGTACCCCTGTTCCTTGCCGCTCATATGTGGAGGAGAGAGAAAAATGCGTTCCATCTACTTATCCTATTATTGTCTTGATAAGATATACCATATCCTGTTTGAATGACCAGTGCTCAACATAGGCTTTGTTTATCGCTACTTTATCCGGCCACAACACTTCACGATTATAGTGTTCAGGATCTTCTTCTTTTGCCAAAAGTGCCTCTTCATTGCGGTACTTCAGTGACGCCGGTCCCGTAATACCCGGTCTTACACTTAAAATAATACGATCTTCTCCTTGAAGTCTGTCTGCAAATCCGGGCACATCAGGACGAGGCCCCACAAAACTCATCTCGCCTATCAACACATTAAACAGTTGTGGAAGCTCATCGATTTTAGTCTTTCTGAAAAAGGCGCCGCTTTTTGTAATTCGGCTGTCTCTACTGGTAGTCACCGTACTATGGTTATTCGCAGAGGGATTCATTGTTTTGATTTTAAGTATTTTAAATATTTTTCCGTCTTTCCCTACTCTCTCCTGCATAAACAGCCCATTACTGCGGGTTTCTACCGATGCAACCATCCAGGCAATACACATTATCGGCAAAGTCATGACAATAGCCGTCGCTGCCAGAACAACATCAAACATCCGCTTCGTGTACAGCCCCCGTTTTTGAATCATTTACTTTTTCAGTCGGTAAATTTTACTATAGGGTGAGATGACAACCGGTTCAAAATAGCGTTTGTCATATCTCCCCAGAATAAACATCTGTACATATACAGAATTGAACGTTTCGGCATCCATCACCACAAAGCGGCCATAGTTTTTCATGTAGACTACAATATATCCACCGTCAGCTGCATATGGCCGTGCCTGCACCTGTGTCGTACCGTCTTTTTTCATTTCTGTCAGCATAAAATATTTAATATTTATTTTCTGCTTTCCACTGCTCAAGGTACCCTGGTTCACATCAAACACCATACCGTTCTCAAATTGCAATATCCCGTCATGATTCCCCACCGCACGAGTAGGGTAAAAAGCCATTTGACGTTCCGCTTTACCGGTGTTCAAGTCCAAATTCCCAAAAAGTGCCACCGTAGGGAAAATATCCATCATGCGGTAAGGGAAATATAGGTAAATATCCCTGCTCTTTGGCGGCAACGGGTAGGTTCCGTTTTCGAGTTGCGACAGTACTATCTCAGGATCGAGTTGATCCTTTTGTCCGTTTTTAAACAATGTATTACTCACGACAGAGTAGTTTGAATCCACATATGTCTCTACCGCAAGACGGCTCAGGTTTGCCGCCAGCTCCGGTGAGGTTGTCTGCATGATCTTGGAAACAATAAAGTTGTCGTTGTCGTGCTTGCCTCCGTCAATGAGTGTTGATGTATCTGAATAGTACCAGATGGGATAGCCGTAATCCCACCATGCAAGAGTGTAGTCTTTAGGGTTTGCTATCTTGTTGAGTTTGTCAAGATCCTCTACTTCCGAGTGTGTCAATACTGTCGGCACTTTATATCCGACAATATGCATAATATTGGGATAAAGCATCCCCAGTGTAGCCATAGCAACCAACAGATATTTCGTACGGTTGTTCCTGAAAAAATCACCTATGACAAAAAAGAGATATGTTGCACTCATAGCCGCTATCGGTACGGCATATACGGTAAACCTCAGACCACCGAACAGCGCGAAAATACCTATACCAACCAGTGGCAGTGCCAATACAAACGCATTATGTCTTATTACCAGCACGATATATCCTATCAAAGAGAGAATCACACCTATCTGCGAACCGGAAATACGGTTGGCAAAGACTGAAAAAGGAATCTGTCCTGCCTCTCTTACTGTCTGGTTTACCGCGTAAAAGTGAAGTCCCGACTCTTTGGTTCCCGTAATGGTATAGGCTGCCATTTTTTGCCAAATCAGTCCGAACACATTTCCCAACAACAGAAAAAGAACAAATAAAATACCTGAAGCCACTATCAAGTGTTGTTCTTTTACTCTGCCCTGCCTCAAAACAAAATATACCGCCATCAAGAGAATCAAGTGAACAACATAGGTCAAAGGCTTGTCCATACCCAGTGGCAGCAATGAAAGAAAAATCAAAATAAGCGATGCATAGGTCGTTTTTTCATCTCGATGGAACCAAACCATATACCCCGCATAAATAATGCCCATAGCATACACGATAGCCTGTCCCTGATCATAAAGAAACGGATACAGTACAATGGCAATGGCCGCATAGAGTGCCGAACGCAAATTAAAATCTACTGTACTTTTCATCAGGAAATAGAGAATAAACATCGGCGCCATTGCCGAAAACATATCGGTATCGTAATATCCTGTCATGGTACGGTTATAGTAACTCCACGCAATGCTTCCAAGCAGTGCGGCGAAAAACCCCCACAGTGACTCCCCATACAGTCTTGCGATTAAAATGACAGGAATAACCACTAGACTTGACACGACTGCCGGCATGTAGAGAATGATCGTCTCGAGACTAAACGGGGTAATTTTTACCAACAATGTTGTAAAGAATACCAGTCCATAATCCCATAAACCCGGTGTTCTCGGATTGTCGGCATGTAAGCCAAAGAGTTCGTGCTGAACCCCCGACGCAAAAAAATACCCGTCATTGGTATTGATCATTAGCTGCCCGTTCCAGTAAAATGCCGGATTGTCCTGAAACTGATAGACCCATATCATCCGCATCGCAATGGAAAAAAGGTATGCTATCAGCATTAGTCCAAACATTTGTTTTGTTGTTACCTGACCCATGTGGCGCTCATTTTTCATCGTAACCTCTTGTATAAAAATTTTTTTATTCCTGCCGGTGCCAAATTGACCATAAACAGCGCAAAAGCATAAACATATGAAAAGCTATAATAGCCTAATGTTTGTATAACCAATATTCTGTCTTTCAAGTCACCCCATGCCTTTCCTATGCCCCTTCTACGGTTAAAAAACGACTGGCTTACCCGAACCCTGACCAACACATCGGGCAGATTGGCAAAATGGCATTCCGACTGAAAGCCCTTCATCCAAAGCAGTGTATCTTCATTGGTTGGCGAGGTGGTAGGATAAAGCCCCGTTTTTTCAAAAAACCTTCTCCTGAAAAAAGCTGTTACATGCGCTACTGGTACCCTTTTGGCAAAAAAACGGTACATCTCTTCGTGGGCCAATGGGTATTGTACTGTTTTTTGATAATTTACGTCATCACCAAACTCTTCAATCGCCCCACCTACCACATCTACAGCTTTATGTGTTTCCATAAAGTTTAACTGCTTTTCCATACGGTAAGGCATGGCTATGTCATCAGCATCCATTCTGGCAATATACCTGTATCCTCTTTTCAGTACAATTTCAAGCAATTGATTTAATGAATATGCCAAGCCCATATTTTTCTTATGCACCCCCATATAGGCGATATGTCCTTTTTGGTATTCACTATTGAGATATAAAGATACCTCATCCTCTACCCAGCCATCCTGTTGGATGAAAATATCAACTTTTACAGATTGACTGTAGAGACTATTGAGTGACTCCCGAAGATATGAAATCTTGTCTCCTCTGTAGACGCTCATGATGACAGCAACGGGACTACTGGAAATCATTTTTTAGTACTTCTATAACTTCAAAAGCTTTTATAATATCTTCTTTGGGAACTGTCAAAATACGTGTCAATGACTTCTTCAAGTCAGTCGTTGAGATGTTTTGTGTTCTGTTCAAATACACTACATCACAAAATTCTCTTAAATGATCGAATGTTCCCTCCCAGTCATTCCCCATTACAAACGTACTTACCTTATAGTTCCTGATATCGTCCACCTTTTGTTCCCAGCTGGACTCTTCTATAACACTGTCTACACATTTTATGTTGGCAACAATTTCAGCCCGCTGTTCAAAAGGAATAAGTGTTTTTTTACCTTTTTGGGCATTAAACTCATCTGTCGACACGGCTACAATCAGCCTGTCTCCATATTCTTTTGCACGCTGAAGAAGTTTTAAATGCCCTATATGGAACATATCGAATGTACCATAGGTTATCACTGTTTTATAAGCCATAATTTTTCTCTTCGTAGGGGCATTTTGTGTTGGTACTAATGAAGATGCTGTGTACTTTTCTTTTGTTTTCAGGAGGTAACTGCATATAACTCTCTCCGAAAATTGAAACCAAATAGGTATGATAGTCCGCAGGTACAGGAAATTTTTTCCCACAAAAAGGCAAATAATTCAGAGGTAAAACTTTCTCTTTTTCAATATGTGTCACATAATGCATACTCTCTCCTCCTGAAACTATATAGCCATTCTTCTGCGAATGAAAGGCATTTAAATATTGAATCATTATATTGGCAATTTTATCTATTTTTATATAACGATTACTAAATAGTTTAGCCAGGTTTAGTAATCGACGATAATGTTCCTTTTTTGCATACTCAATGTAATTTACCGGAAAAATATCGATAAATATACCCTGATGATAACATATATGTTTTCCATCTTCCCACGCATCTATATAGGTGCTGTTACGATCCCTTAGTTTGGTGTAATGGACAGGAGAACACGGATCATGTTTTTTGGTTTGTAAAAATATATGGTCTGGCAACTCTCTTTCGGCAACTTTTAAAAACTTTTCATAGTCATCTCTTGGCATTGTCACATCAAGATCGTCATCCCAGGGAATGAATCCTTTGTGTCTTACTGCACCCAGTAACGTACCATGGTCAAGCCAATAGGTTAATTGGTGTTGTTTACAAAGAGCATCAAACTCAATCAGCATACTCAGCATTACATCCTGTGCATTTTTTACATCACTATTTTTCATTGATCGCTACTTGATATATTTTTAAATAATTTTCAGCCATGTTCTCTGCAGTGTAGTTACTTATGACCCTATTATATGCATTCATTGAGAGCTGCTGTCGATGCTTATAGCATAACCTTATTGTATTGGTCAGGTTTTCTATATCTTCAAGTTTAAAAAAGCCGACTTCCTCTTCAGAAAACAACTCTTTAAAAATTTCAATATCTGAACACACAACCATTTTTTTGAAACTGGCCACCTCTATCAAAGAAAGACCAAATCCTTCACTTCTTGAAGCCACAACAAACATATCCATGTCCGAAATAAATGCTTTCATATCGGTAACGTATCCCAAAAAATGCACCCTGTTTTCCACTCCAAGCTCTTTTGCCAACATCATTAACTTCCTAGCTTCTTTATTCATTGTTCCGGCAATATAAAGTTCATAGTTCTCATCCAACAAGGAAAGTGCTTTTATCACCTGATCAATACCCTTCCTTTTGTTTATTCCTCCGGCTGAAGCCACACTCCCTATTTTAATTACTCCAGCATGTTCAGACTTGATATATTCATATGATTTATCTATATTGATTCCATTGTAAACAGATTCCAGTGATTTGTTGAACCATCTTTTTTTGTAATATGCCCTTGCACTCTTAGAGAGCGTTACCAAAACATCATGCCGAACTGTAAAAAGATTCCATGCATTGGCCATTGCCAAACCTTTTATAGTGCCATAACTGTAAGGTAAATCTTCATAGGCGTAATTGTGTAACGTAGCAATCTTCTTTGCTTTTTTGATTTTTTTTGCGTGCCGCCACACATAGGCATCTGCAAGTATGGTATGTGAATGTATAATGTCGTACGTGTCAAAATCAATCTTTTCACCAAAACGTATCTTGCGAGTAGGCACATTAAAATGCAAAAGTTCTCTATCGGTAATATCTTTAAAATAGAACACTTCTATTTCATGATTGCTTTTTAGCTGTTCGATAAGCATATGCACAACTTTAATAGGGCCGCTTCTAATAAGCGAAGGCACTATATAGGCTATCTTCATATTTCAAATCCGGATTTGTCTGGCAAAATTTTCTCAAAAGCATCTCGAATAATCTGTTTTGCTTCCTCAAACTCTGTTTTTGTCTGTATACTGTCGGAGTCGTTAAGACAGAGCATCGAAAGCTTTTGGGAGGTGATCATTTTTCCAATTTTTCCAGATCGCAACAGTTCCATACTGAGTGTTACATACTTTGTATCCTTCATAGATACAGGTATAAATTTTCCTTTTGCCAGCTGCCAATAACGAAAAAGATATTGGTTAACATCATTACAACTTCTAAATTTTGAAGTAGAGGTTTTTTCCAATGTCTCGTTTTCCAAACTCCAAACTTCTTCAAACGTCGATTTTAAAAATGGCTGTGGTTGGTGGGGGTCAACGAAGCCGGTAAATCTATTCCATGGAAGCAACGCAATATTTCTTAAATTTTCAACTCCATACTTTATATTAAACCACTTTCCTATATTTTTCTTTATAGAATCTCTTTTTGACATATGTCTGTTTAAAATCTCAATATCATTAAGGACAAAATGACCTACTCCACTACTACTTGAAATAGCATTCGATATAAGCATATCACATGGTAAATCATTTTTAAAAAATCGCTCTTTATTAACATCCCTTGTAATAAAAGTATCATCATTAAAATAAACAAATTTATCTGATAAGTTCTTAATGCGATGTAAGTTAATTTCCAATGGGTGAGCATTAAAAACTGGTAAATTACCTTTATTCATATACTCACTATGGTTTACAATATTAAGTTTAGGATGGGATCTATCAAGCCATTTTGGCAGATGACCACAAGTTACAAAATGAATCTTTCTGACCCAGGGTGTAAATTTTTCAAAAGCTCTAAAGAGATACTCTAAATTATCCCAATCTCGAAACTTGCTTTCTCCTTTTTCACCCTCCATGGCTAAATATTGATTTTTATCATTTTTCCATTGTTCATCATCTCCGTCAACCCAAAGAATAACAAAGTCTATTTCATCCATCTTTTTTTCCTTTGAGACTCTCATCAAATAATTTTTCATACTGCTGATAAAAACGTTCTATACTAAAATGATTTTTAGCATATTCATATGATTTTTTTGACATAGTGTCCAACACTGTTCTATTTGAATCCAAATAGTTTATCATATCAACAACTTGTTCTTCTATTGTCTCTTCATCATCCGACTCAATTAAAAATCCATTATCAGCATTATGAATATGTTTTGAGATGCCCCCAACATCTGTTGATATAACAACAACCCCATTTGCCATAGCCTCCATGATGACCATTGGAAACCCTTCACTTTTTGAGGTAAGCAACAGTATATCCGCTTCTCTGTAATATGGTTGGGGGCCCTGGACTTTTCCGACTGCGTGAATATTTTTACCATCTTCTACATTATCCGAAACGCCCACAAACACAAATGAAATTTTTTCCAGTTTTTGGGCAATATTGCGAATGATATGCAAACGTTTTACCGGAGCATCCCTGCCAACAAATAAAACTTTTAGCACATCCTCTTTCTTTGTCTTCTTCATTTCATCAGGAACACTGACTCCATTTTCAATAATTGAGCATCTCTTTTTTAACATGCTATCCAAATTATACCTGTCAAATAGTTTACAGAATAAATCCCGTGTTCCATTGTCTATAAAAATTCTTACATTAATTTTTTCGCTCTCTTTAATAGAATAGAACTCAATATTTCCATCCATCGCATGAAACAACTCAATAATGTTCATATTGCCTTTGTGTATTGATGATAATACATCATAAAATAATCCGCTTCGAGAACCAAATAGCATTTTAATATTGGATTGCTCTATCGATTTTTGCATATAACCTGCCATAAGCCAACGTCCCAAAATAGTGTTCGAAATCTTTGACGTGTCTTCTATTTGTGTTAATTCTTCATATCCTTTAAAAAAATGTTTATCTCGACTTTTATTTGTAAAAAGTGTTACAGTGTTGTATTTTTTTGCCACTTTCAATACTTCAAGATGTACTCTTTCTGCTCCACCCATATCGTATGTATTAAAAACAAACAGTATGTCAGTATGTAGATATTTAGGATACAAATTCCAGGTAAATCTTCCCAATTTCATAAGTACATTTTTTAATGGTTCTCTTACAACTTCTTTCATCATTGTTACAATATCAATAAACATATATTTCATAACACGCTTGTCAAATTCATTTATTGATAATTTTTTTGCTTTATAAACCAAATGGTAGAACTTTGCCAATATATTTTTCTTGTATCTGTGTATATTGTTTTTATTTTGGGATACTGTAATTGACTGCTCATGGATACGATAATGAACAAGTTCCTCATCAATTTTATCACACATATTTCCATCGGAAATCAAACGTAACCATAAATTATAATCTTCTGAATGCGCTGCATGAATATCATACTTATATTGTCGCAACAATGCAGTTTCCATCATTAGGGTGGGATGTGCCAAACAGTTTCTCTTTGGTAATATTTTTACTATAGATCCGATATCTTTACAGTTTGTATCATCATTCCAATCACCACAACTATTTTGCTTTTCGTTTATTAAAATAACTTTTGAAAATAAAACTTTTATGTTGCTGTTTTCCAATCTATTTATCTGCTTTTCAAACCGTTCCGGCAAACTGATGTCATCTGCATCCATACGGGCAATATATTTCCCTTTGGCAAGATCAATACCCTTATTCAGTGTTTTTACAATTTGAAGATTCTCTTCATTTTTCACATAGACAATTCGAGGGTCATCATAGGAGAGAATGATCTCTTCTGTCTTGTCCGTCGAACCGTCATTTAAGATAATAAACTCAAAATTAGTGTATGTCTGATGCAAAATACTGTCAATGGCTTCATTAAGATACTTTTCTCCATTGTAAACGGGCATTATGACCGATATTTTCGGGTTTTTCATACTATGCCTTTCATATGTCTATAAAACCAATATGGTGTAAACCAAAATGTTGTTAACATCCCTGAAATGAATGTTCCTAATGCAACACCATAAAGCCCCCAAAAGTGCACAAAAAGCAACGAAAGGAGAAGATTCAATAAGGCTTCTGCCATTGCCATATATGCATTTGGTTTATGAATACCCATAGCAGACATAAACATACCGCTAACATGAACAGCAGCATGGAAAAAAGCAAACAGCAAAAAAAGTGTAAAAATACTTTTTTCGAGTTCAAATTTTTGGCCAACCCATAACTTTAAAACATCAAAGCCCCAAATATATAATAAAAGGTAACCAATCAATGCAAACACAATCATATAAACCTGTAACCTGTTATGTAAAGACAAAATTTTTCTATATTTTTTTTCTTCATAAAGTTTTGTAATATCCGGTACCAGTATATCAACTACTTTAAACAAGACCGTCTGTACCATATTTACAAGTTTATTTGCAATAGCATAATATGCTACAGCAGCAACACCAACAAACGATGAAATGATAATGTTATCTGTATTAAATACGATCACTACTGCCACGCTGATTAGAAAATAGTGAAAACTGGGAAAAGCCATATTTTTTAAAATACTTTTATCAAAATAGTGTTTGGATATTTCAAATCCTGTATATTTTTTTGTAATAACAAAATAGATTACTAAAAAAACAGATGCCACAATAAAATGAACAAAAGCTATAGCAATTAAGCTATACCCGAGATAAAGAACAATATATGTAAAAAAGGCAACACACAAAGACTGAAGTATAGTAATGTAGTTTTTTATATGCAAGTAACCTTTGGCAAACAAAATAGTAGAAAAAATATTTGTTAAAAAATTCAACAAAAATGTAAGAAATATCAATAAAAAAGAAATTTTAGCTATATGTAGCAATTGAATATTTATGATAAAAAAATATTCGATACCAAAATAAAACATACAAAATACAACAGATAATACCAACAATATGAAAACAAAAAATATAAAGGTCGTAGAAATATATTGATTTTCTCTAAACCTAGTACTGTTTTTACTGAGTTCTCTCAGAAGTGATGTTGTAAATCCAAAATTTGAAAGCGAAAAATAAGAGATAACTGAGCTAAAAAGTACCCATAAGCCATATTGTTCTTTTCCCAGATGATGAAGCATATAGGGAATCAATAAAATAGGAATCAAAATAGAAAAACCCCACTGCATATAGGATGTCATCAAATGAAGAGTATATTTTTTATTATTTACCATATTATTTTTCCCAATTCCAATAGCGATAGGCAGCTTCTCGGTAAAATCTCCTGTATGATTCTTTCACGGGTCAAGACAAGAAACTACATTATTATGGGCTATCACTTCACGTAGATTATTCCACGTTCCTGTAAGACATGCTGGTACCATATAACCTCTCCGAATACCCGTTGCTACTAAGTTTTTTTTCATCAAACAGCTCCTGCCTATATAAGACTATATCTAAAGAATATTACACCGCTACTTTCTTCTCACCCACCAAACCAAAACACTAAGTATGAGAATCAGCACCCCTAGCACCTGCACCCATGCCGTCAGAAGCAAACTTTTATGTACCAGTGTATGGTGCATTTTGTTGTCGACGTTGACACCGGCATATTTGGCAGTGTGTACCAGCAGTGACACGGCAAGGTCTCCACTTGGCATCTCCTTATGGCATGCCAGACAGGTACCGCGGCGGTCGAGTTTGTCACGGGTTTCTTTGGGCAGTGCCTGTGAGAGCTTCCAGTGGTCACCTACCGTTTGCAGCTGCGTACCGTTGGCATCGAGCATGACAGAGTAGTCGTGGTTCAGGTTTTTAATCGCCGGGATCTGTTCGTCGATCTTATGGGGCAGTACCTTCTTCTCGGCTGTCATCAAATCTACAATGGTTGTCTTGCGCTGATCGGAGAAGTATTTGCCGCTGCCAATGCCGTACCCCATCGCCTTGGGGTCATTGTGGCAGCTCTCGCAGCTGCGGGAACGCTTGCTGACGGTGTGCGGCTGTACAGGACTCATGACGATGGAGTTGACCCCTTCTTTTGGAGTTTTGACACCTTTGCCCTGTTCTACACCTTTAAGCTTCCAAATGTTGTTTTGCAGCAGTGCTTTCCCCTCTTTGCCAATCACCGTCAACGTAACCTGACATCCCGGAATTGTCGGAGAGACACGTCCCTCCCCATTCTGGCTGAGTGCCGGATTCTCCCAGCGCAGATAGGAGCGTGTTTCTGTTACTTTGCCGTCGACAAGATACTCCTTGAGTGTGTCAACATCTCCTGTCTTTCCGTTGACATGATGGCGTGATGCTTCAAGAAAATCCGGGTTTTGTTTGCCGCCGCTGTAATCTATTTTTACATGACACCCGTAACACTGCGGTGCCCAGGTTGCATGGCAGGTATAGCACTCCATACGGTCGGTATGTGCGGCTACCTGATCCATGGCTATCATCCCCTCTTCGGAGATTTTTTTCTCTTTTTTGAGCAGTTTGAGCGGTTTGAGTTCCAGCGTTTTCCCCGATGCCAGATGCATGACTACTTTATTGCCCTTGCGCACCGCTTTGGTCAGCGGGTTGCCTCTGGCGGAGAGCAGGAAACCGTCACCTTTGTCTTTGGGAATGCTTCCTTGCTTCAAATACGCCGCCAGTGTTTTGGTGGTGCCTCTGGGCTTGCCCTGTTTGGGCTTGGTACTAAACTCATCCGAGTAGCCAAAGGGCAGCTCCCACGGATACTTTTTGGTCGTCCCGTGACAGTCCTGACACTCTATCTCCACCGCACCCAGATTGGCACCCCTGAAGAAGCCGTCACCATGCATGTCGTTGGAGGTGTGGCAGTCCTGACAGAGCATCCCTTTAGAGTAATGGATATCCTCTGTCAGGTGCAGATAGCGCTTGGTATGGAGTTTCGGCTGCGGATTGCCATGGTCATCGAAGGTCGCTTTGTATGCCGTCTCCATCAGCCCCTGATAGCTCACCCTGATACGCTTGCCACGGTTATGGCAGGTGGTACAGGTCTCTACCGGAATCCCGCTGTAGCGTACACCGTGCACATTCACGTGCACCTTGCTTGAGGACTGGATGCTGTGTACCAGCATGTGCCCGGGTTTGTCTTTGGGGATGCTGGTGTCGTTACCCTCGTAGTAGCCTTCGTTGGAGTAGGGAACGTGACACGCCGCACACCCGATGCCGCGGTAGTCTCCCCGTCTGTAGCGTCCCTTGCCGCCCGTATGGCAGCGCAGACACTCCTGACGCAGATAGGTATAGACACTCAAAGAGGGATCCTTCTCCACCTCTTCGGCAGTCGGCGCGGGCGGCAGCGGCTTCGTTTCGGCCGGGAATCCCTGCGGTTCGAGTTTGGCGAGTTTTTCCATATATTTTCGGTAGGTCTCGGTTCCCAAACGCTCATGTAGTGCCGGGCTCTTGCCGCCAAAATTGGTAAACGTATGCCTATACCCCTCTTTGGCACCGAACCCCCACATTGCACCGTGTATCTTGCCCTGTTCGGTCGCCATCAGATTGTTCTCCTGTGCCGCGACCTGCTTTTCATGGCACATACCGCATGTGTGTCTGTTTATCCATGGACTGCCTGGGTAGGGGTAGAAGGCTTTTGGGCCTTTATGTGTTTCAAAATAGACTAGTGTTCCGCTGTGCGCCTCCTCTTTACTGAGTGCTTTTGGATTACCGCCATGGCAAACAATACAGTCGTTACCCGGGGCACCTGCTTTTTCGGCGACTTTAAATATCTCTTTCATCATCTTAGACTGATGTTCCCGAATGGGTTCAATGCCTTTATGACAGGTCAAACAGCTGTTTTCCGCTGCCCAAAGCACTGTGAACAGAAATGTGGAAACAAACAACATGCGCATTTTCAGCATACATCAAAACCTTTTGACAATTTTAGAACAATTATACCCTAAACCTTATTCTATCTATCGTTATGCTATAATTTTTGGAATTTACATAAATTGGAATAACAATGATGAAAAAACCGCTTTTTTTACTTCTATTGCTGGGCATCAGTTTAAGCTATGCAAAAATGGTCGATGCCATTGCGCTCATTGTCGAGGGGGAGCCTGTCACTACAGCAGAGATCCGTGCAGTAGAGCAGCAAACCGGTGTTTCCAGACAGCAGGCGATCGATCTGCTCATCCAGGATCGTCTGCAAAAGGCGGCGATGAAAGATATTACCGTTCCTGAAGCTGACATAGACAAAGAGATCGAACGCATCGCGAAACAAAACGGTATCAGCGTCAAAAAGATGCAGCAAATTCTTAAAGAACAGGGTACCAGCTGGAGCAAATACAGAAGTACCATCCGTGAAGCACTCAAAAAACGGACATTTTTCAAAGAAAAAGTCGCCAAAACCATCCCTTCTCCTACAGAGGATGAACTCAAACTCTTCTACCAAAACCATCGGGAACAGTTCACCATCCCCTCTACCGTAAAAGTGACGGAGTACAGCGCCAAAACGGAAGGTGCGCTCAATGCACTTATGAATGGCGGTCATGCAAAAGGCGTCACATCCAGACGAAAGTCTTTAAAGACAAAAAGCCTCAACCCTGCACTGATGTCAATGTTAATGCAAACCCCTGAAGGGCGTTTTACCGCACCGATCAATGCCGGTGACCGCTATGTGGCGTACAAGGTAGTTGCCAAAATAGGACGTACCCAAATGCCGTTCGAAGAGGCAAAAGGAGCGGTTGCCGCACGATGGCGGCAGCAACAGCAGGAAAAAGCACTTGCAGACTATTTCAAAAAAATGAAAACCGAAGCCAATATACGTATATTAAGAAAATAAAAAGAGGAACCAATGGGTTTAAAATCAGATACATGGATACGGGAAAAATCGCTCAAAGAGGAGATGATCACTCCTTTTGTAGAGGGACTGGTCGGAGAAGGCGTTGTCAGTTACGGACTGAGCAGTTACGGCTACGACATCAGGGTCAGTGACGAGTTCAAGATCTTCACCAACATCAATGCGGAGGTGGTCGATCCCAAAGACTTCAACGAAAACAATGTCGTTGACTACAAAGGGGAGGTCTGTATCGTACCGCCAAACTCTTTTGCGCTGGCACGCACGGTGGAGTACTTTAAGATGCCAAGAGACACACTGGCCATCTGTCTTGGTAAAAGTACCTATGCACGCTGCGGTATCATTGTCAACGTTACACCTTTTGAACCGGGCTTTGAGGGGCATATTACCATTGAAATCTCCAACACCACACCGCTCCCGGCAAAAATTTACGCCAATGAAGGGATCGCACAGGTGCTCTTTTTAGAGGGAGACGAAGCATGTGAAACCACTTACTCTGACAGAAAAGGGAAGTATCAGTCCCAAACGGGCATCACCCTTCCACGCATTCTCAAGAGGGAATCCTGACCCTCTATCTGATACACCCTTCCCACATTTTTTACACAAAACATGCGCTTTTGCAAACATTTGTGTTACAATGCCAAAAAATTTCTCTCTATATAAAGTAAGTAACTATGAAGAATCTCATTATCGTCGAATCACCGGCAAAGGCCCGGACCATCACCAACTTCCTTGGCAAAGAGTACAAGGTCATCGCCTCAAAAGGACATATCCGCGACCTTCCCAAAAGTACCTTCGGTATTACTGTCGATGACGAAACAGGCGATCTTGTTCCCAAATACTCCATTCCAAGAGACGCCAGTGCTACCGTTAAAGAACTTAAAAAACTTGCCAAAGAGGCAGAGACCATCTATATCGCGACCGATGAGGATCGTGAAGGAGAAGCAATAGGCTACCACATTGCCAAAGCGATCGGCAAAGACCCCGAAGCACTGCCGCGAATTGTCTTTCATGAGATCACCAAAAGTGCCATACAGCATGCGCTTGAGACACCCCGAAAGGTCGATATGGACTCCGTGGATGCCCAGCAGACACGCCGTCTGCTTGACCGTATCGTGGGGTATAAACTCTCGCCGCTGCTTGCAAGTAAAATCCAAAAAGGCTTGAGTGCCGGTCGTGTGCAGAGTGCCACCCTCAAACTCGTCGTTGACCGTGAACGCGAGATAAAAGCCTTCAAGCCTGAAGAGTACTGGACAATCGATGCACTCTTTGAAAAGAACATCGATGCCGCCATTTATGACTATAACGGTCTGAAAATAGAGAAACTGACCATCAAAACAGAAGCGGATGCCCAGGAAATTGTCTCTGCCGCGCAGAGCGAATCGTTCAAAGTCGCTTCCATAGAGAAAACACAGCGAAAAACCAAAACACCACCGCCGTTCATGACTTCAACGCTTCAGCAGGCGGCATCGACACAACTTGGCTTTTCCCCTAAAAAAACCATGATGGTCGCCCAAAAGCTTTATGAAGGCGTCAAAACGGACAAAGGTGTCATGGGGGTCATTACCTATATGCGTACCGACTCTCTCAACCTTGCCAAAGAGGCTGTTGAGGAAGCACGTGAGCACATTAACGCGACCTATGGGGAGAAGTATCTTCCCAAAAAGCCCAAAATCTATGCCAGCAAATCCAAAGGAGCACAGGAAGCTCACGAAGCGATCCGTCCTACACGTGTTGACTTCGACCCCCAGACAGCGGCTGCTCACTTGAGCGCTGATGAACTGAAGCTATACAGGCTTATTTACAACCGTTTTCTTGCCTGCCAGATGACAGAAGCCCTGCTTGAGTCACAAACCATTCTTTTCAAGGGGGAGAAGTGTACCTTCAAGGCAAGTGGCAGAAAACTGCTCTTTGACGGTTTCTACAAGGTTACAGGCTACAGCGAAAAAGACAAACTGCTGCCCGATCTCAAAGAAGGAACACCCGTTTCTCTCGATGAAATCAAAAAAGAGCAGCACTTCACGGAGCCGCCGGCACGCTACAATGAAGCAAGCCTTATCAAAAAACTCGAATCACTCGGTATCGGCCGTCCAAGTACCTATGCACCGACTATCACCATTTTGCAGCAGAGAAAATACATTGAACTGGTCAAAAAACGTATTCATCCGACAGAGATAGCCTTTACTGTCATAGAGCTGCTTGAAAAACACTTCCCCGAAATTGTTGACAGCAACTTTACTGCCAAAATGGAGGAGACTCTCGACAGGGTCGCTGCAGGAGAAGAAAACTGGCAGAAGATCCTCAAAGAGTTCTATACCCCGTTCATGCAAAAGATAGAAGAGGGGAAAAAGAACATCAAAAGCCAAAAGGTTGCCATCCCTACCGGAGAGAACTGTCCCAAGTGCGGAGCGGAACTGCTGCTTAGAAAAGGCCGTTACGGAGAGTTCATCGCCTGTTCAAACTTCCCAAAATGCAAATATACGAAAAATACGGATGGCACGGAACCGGAACAACCCGAAGAGACTGATGAGAAATGTGAGAAGTGCGGTTCTCCTATGGTCATCAAGAACTCACGACGAGGCAAGTTCCTTGCCTGTTCTGCCTATCCAAAATGTAAAAACGCAAAATCACTCACTCCTCCCAAAGAGCTTGAGGTTCCCTGCCCTGAATGTGGCGGGAAGCTTCAGGAGAGAGAAGGCAGAAGAGGCAAATTCTACGGCTGCAGCAACTATCCAAAATGCAAATTCATCGCCAACTTCGAACCGGTAGACAAAAAGTGTCCCGAATGCGGCTATCTGATGGGCAAAAAAACCCTTCGGGGCAAAGAGGTCTATGAGTGTTTCAAGTGCAAACACAAGGAAGAGGTGTCATGAGACCCATTTTTCTTTGTGCCATCAACAACATTCTCAGTGGTACCTGCCTTGAAGACTGCAAGTTCTGTACGCAAAGTGTTCGCTACCATGCCGACATAGAACGCTACAACTACAAGCCGATCGAACAGATCGTCGAAGAGGCAAAACAGGCAAAAGCCAATGGTGCGTTAGGGTACTGTCTGGTCACTGCCGGCAAGGGACTCTATGATAAAAAAGTTGACTTTGTCGCCCGTGCGGCTAAAGCGGTCAAAAAAGAGGTTGACGGACTCAATCTCATCGCCTGTAACGGTACTGCGAACAAAGAGCAGCTCTCCTACCTCAAAGCACACGGTATCGACAGCTACAACCACAACCTTGAAACGAGTGAACGCTATTATGCCGATATCTGCCAGACACACGGATGGGATGAGCGCTACACTACCTGTGAAAATGTCAAGTCGGTTGGATTGGCGCTCTGCAGTGGCGGGATTTTCGGAATGGGTGAAAGTGCACAGGACAGAGATGACCTGCTTGAAGCCATCGCATCCCTGCAGCCCGAATCTACTCCGCTGAACTTTTATCATCCCAACCCTGCACTCCCCATTAAAACACGCAATATCGAACAGAATGAAGCCATAGCAATCATCAAAAAGGCACGAAGCCTGCTCGGTGAAGAGCGACTGTTGATGGTTGCAGGCGGAAGAGAACTTCTCTTCGGTGGGGAGGAGGCAAAAATGTTTGAAGCGGGTGCCAACGCCATTGTCATCGGGAACTATCTGACTACCAAAGGGGAGTCACCTGACAGAGACAGGGCTATGCTTGAACAACTGGGCTACGAGGTGGCCGTAAGCTGTGATACACACTAGCATCACCCTCATCCTCACCCTCTCGCTGCTCATCTGGGGGAGCCCCTTTGTCGCCAAACTGCTGCGTCTTCCCATTCCCGCCGTGGAGATTATGCTTGGTTCCGTATTTGCCTATGCTGGTCTCATTGGGCATAATGAATATTTCGATCTTGTCGCCGAGACCGGCTTTTTATATCTGATGTTCCTTGCCGGAATGGAGGTTGACCTCAAACAGATCACCAGAAGTTCTCCGCTTGTGCTGCGCCAAAGCATCATTTTTTTACTTCTGATGGCATTCTTTTCCATCGGTTCAGGTCTGCTTTTCGGACTCAATACCATCGTCATTATCTCAATGCCGCTTATCTCCATCGGTCTGCTCGCTTCGCTTTCCAAAACCTATGGGAAGGACGAAGCATGGATCAAACTTGCCTTCATTGCGGGGATACTCGGTGAGGTAATCTCCATTGCCGTACTAACTGTCTATGATGCCGCAACGACAACCGGCTTTACCATTGAACTGCTTGGCAAAATCACCTACCTGACACTCTTTATGGGCATTGTCTACATTCTCTACCGCCTGCTGCATCTACTCTTCTGGTGGTTTCCGGAACTCAAACGTACACTTGTACCCAAATTCGATACGTCAGACCAGGATATTCGCCTTGCCATGGCACTCTTTTTCATTCTTATCTCAGTCATGCTTGCACTCGATCTGGAACTAGCACTGGGATCATTCATTGCAGGGGTTGCCATATCGGCATTCTTTCACCATGAAAAGGCTCTTGAGACCAAAATGTCCAGTTTGGGATTCGGATTTCTGGTTCCACTCTTTTTCATTCATGTGGGTGCATCGTTTGACATTGCCTCGCTTGCTGTAGAGGGAGTGGTAACGGGAGCCCTGCTCATCACATTTTTGATGATCATCTCCCGTATTCTCGCTGCTATTGCACTCAAGCATATCCATGGGTCTATGAATGCTCTGCTTGCAGGACTTTCTCTCTCCATGCCACTAACGCTCCTGATCGCTGTTGCGACCATTGGATATGAGGCAAAGCTGTTGGATCTGCTAAGTTATTATCAGTTGATTTTAGCGAGTATTTTTGAGATCCTGATCGTGATGGTCACGATCAAGGTACTTCAGAGTAGAAAGAAAAAGAGACGCGATCAGTCTTCCTGATCGACCTCTTTAATGGCTTCAAGCAGCTCCTGATCTGCCTTTCGCTTGGCTTCAAGTTTCTCTTTGGCAATATCGATATCCAGACCGGAAACAGCCTCTGTCTCCTTCGCAGCTGCTGCTTCAGCTTCAGCCTTGGCTTTTGCTTCGGCCTCAAGACGTGCTTTTTCAGCCTTTAGTCGTGCCAGTTCCGCTTCCTGCGCTTTTTTCTCTGCCGCTTTACGCTCTGCCTCAGCCTTGGCTTTGGCAATACGTTCCTGCTCTGCTTTTTTCGCTGCCGCCTCTTTTCTTGCCTCTTCTTTTGCTTTTGCTTCAGCCTCTGCTTTCGCTGCCGCTTCGGCTTCAGCTTTTTCTTTTGCCGCAGCTTCCTGCTCGACCTTGATTGTATCGATCTTGACAACTTCCGGAGCGGTTTTGGTCTCAACCGGCTGTTGCGTCTCTGTCGTTACAGATGTTTCTTCAGATGCAGCAGGTGCCTCTTTCTCAACTTTGACTACCTCGACTTCAACATCATCGTTCTCGCTGTTACCCTCCTCAGGGACATTCTCCTGGGCGGTATCTGTCGTTGCCTCTTCATCATCTTCGGCATCAAGATCAGCGTCAAGTGCAGCATCTTCTGCTGCCTCCTGCTTTTTGGCAACCTCCTGGAGGCCTTTGATCAGTGCACTCTGCTCCTGTTCTATCTTCTGAAAGTTCTCCTTCAGCTCAAAGGGGTTTTCCGAAGCGTTCACACCTGTCAGGGCAAACACTGCCGCCATCCATACATATCGTTTCATTTTCTACTCCTTGGGTTCTAATTGTTTTAACTCAAAATACTCTTTTTGAAGCTTCTGGTTCTGCACTTTCAGTCTGCGTTTCTGCTGCTTCAATGCCGCTTTTTCCTCTTTGAGGTTCTGAAGAACACTCAGGGAGTTTTCTCCATAGATCAACACCCCCACATAGATGCCAAAGAGCAGAATACCTATTGTCGTCACAAGCAGGGTTTTGAGAGAAAGTCCCGCAAGGTTTGCAACGCCCTGTGTATCCGCCAATACATCCTCTCCTATCGATTAAAGATCGAAGCACCGAGATATTCAAACTGCCCAAGTTCCGCTTCGATCGCAAGCAGTCTGTTATATTTGGCGATTCTGTCACTTCGTGCCGTCGAGCCTGTTTTGATCTCTCCGGTATTGAGCGCTACGGCAAAATCCGCGATGAAGGTATCTTCGCTCTCACCTGAACGATGGCTCATGACACAGGTGTAGCCGCTTCTCTGCGCCAGTCTAACGGTCTGCATCGTTTCACTGACCGTACCGATCTGGTTGGGCTTGATCAAAATAGAGTTACCGATGCCCTTCTCGATTCCCTCTGCCAAAATGGCTACATTGGTCACAAAAAGGTCATCTCCGACAAGCTGAATTTTGTCACTGAGTGTATCCGTCAATACTTTCCATCCCTCCCAGTCATCTTCACTCAGACCGTCCTCGATGGAAACAATAGGGTATTTTGCAACCATATCGGCATAGTACGCAACCATCTCTTCACTACTCAGCTCCCGGTTCTCAGATTTGAGTACATATTTCCCTTCCTCGTTTACCAGTTCACTTGCCGCAACATCGAGTGCAATGGCGATCTGCTCACCCGGTTTATACCCTGCCGCTTCTATTGCCTGCATAATCACTTGAATGGGCTCTTCGTTGCTTTTAAGGTTCGGTGCGAAACCGCCCTCATCTCCTACAGCGGTACTCTCGCCCATTGCGTCGATGATTTTTTTCAGATGGTGATAGACTTCGGAAGAGGCTCTCAACCCTTCACTAAAACGGTCAAATCCTACAGGCATGATCATATACTCCTGAAAATCAACCGAGTTGTTCGCATGCTCACCACCGTTGATGATGTTGAGCATCGGTACCGGCATTGTGACGGCATTCGCGCCTCCAAGGTAACGGTAAAGCGGCATCTTCAAAGATGCCGCCGCTGCACGTGCCACTGCCATGGAAACACCCAGAACAGCATTGGCACCGAGATTTCCGTAGTTATTCGTACCGTCAAGTTCTTTCATTGTCAGGTCTATCTCTGCCTGGTTAAACGGGCTGAGCCCCAGCAGCGCATCGTTGATCGGTCCGTTGACATTCTCGCATGCCTGCAGCACACCTTTGCCCATATAGCGCTCACCGCCGTCACGCAGTTCAAGTGCTTCACGCTTTCCTGTACTCGCACCGCTTGGGACAATGGCGCTTTCTACCGTTCCGTCACTCAAACTCACTGTTGCACGTACTGTCGGATTTCCCCGGCTGTCCATGACCTCTGTTGCCATTACATCATCGATAAATACCATTCTATTCCTTTCCATTTGTATTCAGTTTGCAATTATTTTATCAAATTTTACCCTAACCCCCAATGAGCTATGCACTATTTGGGAATTTCGGGCACTATCGGTACCAAGGTTTGAAGATAGGCTTCTATGTGTGGCGGTGTCTGGGAGGTAAGTCCGTAGCCTGCTTTTTCCCAGTCATCATAGACAAACGGAAGATAATGTGTCCCGGTAATTACCACGCGGGTTTTCCCTTTTTTTGCCCATGCGAACAGTGCTCTTGCCGTCACATTCGCGACATGTACACATCCATATGACTTGACATCATTGTTTCCCAAATGAATGGCATGCCCCTGATGTGTGAACCAGAGTGCAAAGTCCATATTGTTCACACCGCTCTCATCCGGATGGGTCTTGGACATATAGCTGCGGTCTTTTCGCCAGACTGTAAAAATACCTTCAGGGGTATCGTTTCCCAAGGCACCGGAAGAGACAGCATCTGCCCACCACAACACGCCCTCTTCGTCAACAGCATAGATCATACCGTCAGCCTCCTCCGTGCGCAAAGAGACCACAATATATGCCTCCCCCGACAGTTCAACAAGCTTATGCTCCTCGCCGTTTTCTATTGCAAACTTGCTTTTGGCCAACGGAATAACACGTGTATGACTCTCCCCACCATACAGCAGTACCCACATTCCCAGTATCAACCACGCACACAATACTCTCATCATCAACCTTGATTTTCCTCTGCCTTATTATATTCAGCATATTTATAATTCATCATTAAAATATACCTTTTTTGCTATACTTCAAGAAAGGCAACTTTTCAAATGACAACAAAGGAAACAGCATGAAAACTCTGTTTTACAGCATAACGGTGGCATTATGGATACTGCTTCTGTCCGGATGCGGCAGCACCCCCGCTGTCAAAAGTCCCGCATACACACAGGGCGCACATGATGGTTGCCAAACTGCCCATGGCACATACACAAAAGACAGCGAACGATTCAGAAACGATCCCGACTATGAGAATGGATGGTTTGCCGGACGCAGAGAGTGCAACCCCTCTTTTCACAGAGAGTAGTCCTTTCCGTCCCTGCTGCGACAAGTGCAGCTCTATATCTAAACACAATAGTTCTGTACGAGACTATCGTAAAGTTCACACACGTTTGACACTGGTCACGTCAGCCTTGTGGCTGCATTCATTTCTCACTCTTTTCAGCTTCGCCAATCACCTTTGGCATATGGGCTATTAGCAACTTCAGCCATTGCTCGGTCTTTTCTAACTCTTCTTTGTAAAATTGTGACTTAATGAAAAAAATAGGCGCTTAAAAACATAAGCAAAGTACGGTATATTGGGGAGAAACGA
>JAUUDF010000005.1 GCA_030826885.1 Sulfurovum sp.
AGACCGAAATAAATAAGCGTATCTACCGCTTCAAGCTCTTTTTGTACGCGTGCAGACATTGTCATTCCGGCCAAAAACTTTTTTGAAAAAGAAGATGTGCGACTGAGTTACGGGCATCATTATGTAGAACCTATGCGCAAAGTAACAGATGTTGAGTGGGGAATCTCCGAATATGATTTTACCCGTTATCTGTTTGATACGTTTGGGTTTGAGGGACTGAAAAGTGAAGATGCATATATTCGGATGTGGCTTGAACAGTGTCAAGAGAGAGACGGTACGCTGTGTGCACCCGGTCATCAGGCCTGTCCGTATGAGGAGGGGTTTGGTGAAGAGGGTGATGAAGAGTTCGTTTTCATTGATGATTACAGTGACGATTTTATCAATCCAAAACGCTTTACCAAGTACAGAAAACTAAGCAAGAACAAACCAAAAGATACGACATACTGGCTGCTCTCGCCCAAGTCTGCAAAATCGCTCAATACACAGTTTGTCAGAGATACTCGTGTACAGATGCACCCTGAGTGTGGTTATCGGGAAGGTGAACGTGTACGTCTTGTTTCAGAATACGGTTCATACCTTTTTACCGTGCATCTAAATGAAGATGTCCGACCCAACTGTGTGGTTGTGACAAACAACACTCTTGGTGTCAATTTCCTGACACCTGCCATTTTGAGTGAAGAGGGCAATAATGCCTGTTATCAGGAGGTCAAGGTTACAGTTGAAAGCGTGTAAGCTTGCTTTTTATTTTCTTTGATCTCTTCTTCTTGCCAACTAGGCATTTTTACTTCCTATTTTTCTTTTTAATGCCATTGTCTCATTTTCTCTGAATGTTTATAGTTTCTGTATCTACCTGCAAGGAGTATATGATGCAGACACATACAAAGAGACTCATTGCGCTGATGGAAAAAGGACGCTACAGTGAAGCCGTTCAGCAGTTGCACATGCTCAGTCCAAAGGAACTGGAAGAGTGGAGATACTGTTATATTGCAGGGGAGTGTTATCGTATGATGCACAAGCTTGAATTTGCACGATTTTATCTGTTTCAGGCATACAGCAATAAAAGGGAAAATACGGAAATTGCGCATTCTCTTGGTATGGTATATGAAGAGATGGGTCGGTATGACGAAGCAAAGGTACTGTTTGAAGAGACTGTTGCGCATGAACCCGAAAGAGTTCCGCTTTATCACAGGCTTGGCGTTTGTTACATGAGAGAGGGAAATATTTCCGAAGCGATCAACTGGTTTATAAAAGGGATTGAACAAATAACAATGCTCTATAGACGAAACTTTCTATCTTTGGAACATATTATGGGAAAAAAATATCGAAAATCCAGTATTAGGTTTGAGTATCTTTTTTCTCGAGGAATGATAGATGACAGCCTTGACCTTGAGTTTTTCAAGGCGGTATTCTTGCATGATATTGGACTATGCTATCAGGAGATGGGCGATTTTAAAAGAGCGCAGGAGTGGTTTTTAAGGTCGATTGAAAGTATTCCTGAAGGTGTTTTGTTTGATGACCCTTTTGTCTACCTTGAGGATATGTCGAATCAAGATTCCGGTCGGAATAATGGAGCCATATGCAATAGCTTCGATGAAGAAAACAGTTGGATGTGATATTCTGTTACGAACTCTCTGCTATAATGTCAAAAATTCAGTAAGCCATGTATCGGCACTTTGAAACAGAAGGTATGCATTGGCGACAGGGGTCACTATGACATTGGAAGAGATAGACAAAAAGTATGTGCTGGGTACCTATGCCCGTGACTATACCAACTTTGTCAAGGGAGTCGGTGCGACACTATACGATGAAGCGGGGAAGGACTATATTGATTTCGCATCGGGGATCGCCGTAAATTCTGTAGGACACGGGAATGAAAAGCTTGCGAATGCGATCTGTGAACAGGCAAAGCGTATCATTCACATTTCCAACCTGCAGGTGATCGAGCCTCAGGCAAAGCTGGCAAAACGCATGGTGGAGCTGAGCGGCTATGATATGGGCGTTTTTTTCGCAAACTCGGGAGCGGAAGCAAATGAAGGAGCGATAAAGATTGCCCGTAAATACGGTGAAACACACTTCAAGAAAAAGCGTTACAAAGTCATTACGCTTGAGCATTCGTTTCACGGCCGTACCATTACGACTGTCAAGGCGACGGGACAGGAGAGCTTTCATACCCCGCACTTCTCTCCCTATCCGGACGGATTTAGTTACGTACCGAGTATTTCGGATGTCTATGACGCCATAGACGATGAGACGGTTGCAGTACTCCTGGAGCTCGTACAGGGAGAGGGCGGTGTGCAGCCGTTTGAAAAGGATGAAGTGCAGAAGCTTGCCGCTTTTTTGAAAGAGAAAGAGGTACTGCTGATTGTTGATGAGGTGCAAACCGGCGTTTACCGAACCGGTGAATTCCTTGCTTCGAACCTGTATGAGATTGAACCCGACATCATTACCCTTGCAAAAGGTCTGGGTGGGGGTGTGCCCATCGGTGCGGTCATGACAAGTCATAAAGAGGTGCTTAAAGCAGGAGACCACGGCAGTACGTTTGGCGGGAACTATCTCAGTACCACAGCAGGCAATACGGTACTCGAAATCCTCTCGGAAGCGTATGAGAGCGGCAGGCTGCATGAAACACTGCTTTACTTTGAAACAAAACTTAAAGATATCGCTGCACAGCATGAAGATTTGTTTGAAAAAGAGGTCGGTTTGGGGCTGATGCGCGGACTGCGTGCCAAAAGTACAGAAATTCAGGCAGCTGTTATCAAACAGGCAATGCAGGAGAGGCTTGTTGTGCTTAAAGCGGGACGCAATACGGTGCGATTCCTCCCAAGCCTGACCATCACCAAAGCAGAAATAGATGAGGGGTTCAAGCGTTTTGAAAAAGCTCTTATCTCTTTGTAGCCTTCTGCTGCTGCCGCTTGCGGCAGATGAGTTGGGTGATATTTTGTCGCAGAACAAGACACTGATGTTCGAGTATGATCTTCAGCGCAACGAACTTGAAAGTGACAAACTCTCCAAAAGCTGGATCAACCCGGTTAGACTGCGCTATAACCAAAACCGCACGACACAGTTTCCCGGGAAGACCATTAAAACAGGGAACTACTCTGTATCGATCGATCAGCCTATTTTCCGTTCGGGAGGTATCTATTATGCCATCAAGTACGCCGATGCGCTCCGCAGTGCCAACAGGGCCGATATTGTGCTTCAGCGCAGAAAGATGATAGGCGATGCCGTTTCCATTCTGTTCAATCTTAAAAAGAATGTTCTGCAGCAGGAGAAAATGAAGCTGCAGATTGCCAATGACAAGATCGATATCCGCCAAAAGCGTGACAGCTACAATGCCGGCATTCTTGACAGCAGTTTTTTGGATCAGGCTATTTTGAAAAAGAGTCAGGATGAAGCGAATCTGTTGGAACTTCAGCTTGCCAGACTGGAATTGAAGCAGCGTTTTTCTCTTTTGAGTGACAAAAAGCCTGAGGCATTGACACTTCCTAAACTCAAACTGATTGACAAAGCGCACTATAGAGAGGGGCACCTTGAACTCAAACGTGATGTAGAGCGTGCCAGAGAGAGTGACTATGAGGTACACATCACCACTGCCAAGTATATGCCTGCACTCTCACTGCAGGGACAGTACATTGATGGTGACCTGAATCCTCTATGGGCAACAAGCGGCATTAAAGAGCGCTATTACAATTACGGCTTCAGTGTCTCTATGCCTATTGACGTCAACAGTTTTACAGATATTGAGTCAAGCAAAGTGGCAAAACTTAAAGCCGCTACACAGGTACTCGATAGACAGGAGACGGTGAATGAGGAGTATGACTGGATCACAAACTCTCTGCATATACTTGATCGCAAGATCGCACTGTCGAAAAAAGATGAAAAGGTATATGACAATCTTTACAAGCTGACAAAGAATCTTGCAAAAGCCGGTGAAAAAACATCTTTGGATGTAGCGGTTATGAAAAATTCACGTCAGATCCGCAGACTCGATGCGAAGATCTATGAAATAGACAAACAGCTGAAGCTGTTACAACTGTATATACGGGTGGAACATGTACTTTAGTGACTATATGAACGAGTGGCTCTATGGAGAGAACGGCTACTACCGAAAGTTCAAAGCTATTGGAAAAGAGGGGGATTTCTATACGGCGGTAAGTACGAGTGCATTTTTTGGTGCGAGTATTGCCAATTATCTCTACCGAATGATCCGTGAGGATGATGCAGCCAAAGAGGCATGGCTCATTGAAGTAGGCGCCCACCAGGGGTATCTGTTGTGCGATATGGTCCAGTGGCTCTATACGCTCGATTCTTCACTGATAAAGCGTATGAAATTTGGAATTGTTGAACGGCAGCCTGAAGTCAGAGAAGCACAGAAAGCCTATATTTATTCACGTTTTGGCAATGATGTGGAAGTTGAACACTTTGATGACATTGCCAATGTGCAGGTCGAGCGTGCCTTTGTTGTCGCCAACGAGATCTTCGATGCTTTTCCCTGCGAGTTGTATAAAGATGAACAAATTGCGGTGGTGGACAATCACACCATAGCGTGGGAAGACGCGAGCCCGGAGATGGTTCAATGGGCAAAAAAGCATTACCTGACACAGGGAGAAGTCGCTGTCGGTTACGAAACGTTTGCCCAGGCAATGGCACAGGGTATCAAAAAGTGTGATTTCGTGACATTCGATTATGGCGAGAAGTATGTACGCAATGACTTCTCCATCAGGGTCTACCGAAAGCATGAAACCTTTCCTCTGTTTGACGACGCATTAGACCTTGCCTCATCTTTTCAGAATGACGATATTACCTATGATGTCAATTTTGCCCATGTTGTAGAGGCATTTGAGGACGCAGGATTTGAAGAGAAAACCTATGTGACACAGGCACGTGCCTTGATAGATTTTGGAATCATTGATATTTTGGAACAGTTTTCAAAACAGACCAGCCATGAGAACTATCTGCGTGAGGCAGACAAGATAAAAACGCTCATAGGTCCCACGATGATGGGGGAGCGCTTTAAAATGCTGCATTTGCGAAAACAGTAGGCTTACTGCATCGGTTTAAGCAGTACACACCGTTTAATGATACCCGCTTCAGAGCCAAGCATCTGTGTATAGCGGTCGAACTTCTCCTGACCTATCATACCGATGCATTCTTCTTTGCTCATTTGTTCCGTTACTGTTTTGGTACTGGCCTGTTTCTTTTTTTTCGGTTGTGTTGTGGCTGTTTCAGGGTACATGTAGTCTGGTGAAAAGTTTGTATCTTCCACCTTTTTGAGTTTGTGCTGTACCTTTGGAAGTGCAGAATATATGGGTTTTGGCTGTGTTTTAGTTTTAGGTGCTGTATGAACAGGTCTGTACTCCGGGATGTCTTGCTGTATACAACCGGTAAAGAGGATAAGGATGAGTGAGAGCAGGCTCCATTTTAGCATGATAAATCCTTTCTATTTTCGTGTATTATGACCGCAACGGCAATGGCGAACCCTCCGTCATGGCTGATGGAGAGGGAAGAGTCTTTAATACGATGTGCTTCCTGTGCCTCTTTCGCAAGTTTGAAGTAGGGCGCGCCTTTATGGTCTTTGGCAATGATAATGTCATGAAAAGTAAGTTGTGCCCCGATGCCGCATCCGAGTGCCTTTGCAATAGCCTCTTTTGCTGCCCAAAACCCCGCAAGTGTCTCAATGCGTTTTGCAACAGCGATCTCTTTAGGGGAAAGAAAACGCTGCTTGAATTTAATGCCGTAACGTTTGACAAGTTTGTCTATACGCTGTATTTGAATAATGTCTGTTCCAACTTTCATAGCAACAGTGTACCAAAAAGATGTTATATTTGACTATGTCGCTTTTGGCTATCAGGTGCCAAGATGTAAAATGCGATAGCCGAGGGTATAGCTGTTTTCTACAATCTTCTCCTGGTAGTCTGTCTCTTCATACAGTTTCTTGTTTAGTCTGTAAATGAGTTGAATGAG
>JAUUDF010000050.1 GCA_030826885.1 Sulfurovum sp.
CTGAGTTGCTTCTTCGCATTGAGGCAAAGACCCTGCTGAAACAAAAACGTACAAGTGTACATGGCTACAGCGTTGATCCGAAAACGGGTGAGGTTTATTACAATGATGTATTGTGCAGTATGGGGAGGGTGCAAAAAAATATTCTTGCTACACTTTTACACGCTTACCCCAACCCTGCGGACAAAGAGACCCTGATGGAGGGGTTGGAGACATATAATGACGGTGCACTGCGGGTAAACATTGTGAAACTTAAAAAAGAGACCGGTCTTCAGATAGAGGCTGTACGAGGAGTGGGTTATAAAATTCTCTGAAAAAGAATCGTTCATTAAAAGCTTTATGCTTTTTTTACTGTGATTGTGTTGTTGATGATGTTTATTTTTTACGACAAATACCGTACCGAAAAGAGTTATATTCGCAATAACCTGTTTTTGGAGATGAAAAATTACAGTTTCACTTTTGACGACAGGCGTTTTCATATGGATGCCATGCACAAGCAAAAAGTACAAAAGTACTATACACTTTATGAGGATGCTCAAAGCCTCTATATCCTCCTACCGTACCATCAAACAGGGAAAGAGGATTTTGTAGCGGTCGTGACTCCCCTGGGGACAGTGATGGTGCCAAAGACAAACAGGGAAACGGATGTGCTGAAAATTTGGTTCCCTCTTGCAGATTACCAAAACATGCTCGAACAGGTACGTCATCATCTGTTATGGAAATTTTTACTGGCCCTACTGGGGGCACTGGTGCTCTCACTGCTTGCTGCCTGGTATGCACTCAGACCGTTGCGCAGTTCATTGCGTATGCTCGAAGACTTCATAAAAGATATCATTCACGATATCAACACGCCGCTAACCTCCATTTTGCTGAACCTCAAGATGCTTGAGAGCAAAAATGACGAGATAGAAAGCATCGACACGGCAGCCAAGACCATAGAGATGCTGCATTACAATCTCGATGCCTACATCAAAGAGAAAAAGCAGACAGAGGAGACTTTTTTAGTCGAAGAGGTAGTAGAGAAGTATGTTTCTTTTTTTACCCCTTTGTATGATTACCTGACATGGGAAGTGAATGTAGAACCGTGTCTTGTGCATACTGACCGGAATGCCTTTGAACGCGTTGTCTATAATCTGCTCAGTAATGCCTGCAGGTATAATACAGGTGAAGGGAAAATAGTCATACGGGTTAAAGATACCATGCTCTCTATTCAAAACAGCAGTTATGGGGTGCGCCATCCGGAGAGGGTCTTTGAACGTTTCTATAAAGAGAGTGAGAGAGGACTTGGGATAGGCCTACATATTGTTAATAAATTGTGCAAAACACTGGGGATTGACCGAACATTTAGTGTAAAAGGAACAGAGGTGACTGTGACACTGGCGTGTCACCATATTATGGTATCTAAGTAGTGTTACTGCCCCTTGGTTACCCCGTTCTAATGTTTTACTTTTCCCTGGCCCTGCCGAGCAGATACTGACCGTATTGATTTTTCTTGAGTGGCTGTGCAAGTGCTATAAGCTCATCTTTGTTGATGTAGCCCATTTCATAGGCGATCTCTTCAATGCAGGCGACCTTGAGTCCCTGACGGTTCTCGATGGTTTGAATGAAGGTTGAAGCCTCCAGTAGACTTTCATGTGTACCGGTATCGAGCCATGCATAGCCGCGACCCATCAGTTCTACCTTGAGACGTTTCTCTTCAAGGTACATCTGGTTGAGCGTGGTGATCTCCAGTTCACCCCGGTCACTCGGTTTGACCTCTTTGGCTTTTTGGACAACATCGTTGGGGTAGAAGTAAAGACCGACCACGGCATAGTTGCTTTTAGGTTCTTTTGGTTTTTCTTCGATGCTGGTTACATTGCCGGCTTCATCGAACTCGGCGACACCGTAACGCTCAGGGTCTTTGACATAGTAGCCAAAGACGGTAGCGTTACCATCCTGCTCGGCATTTTTGACGGATGTTGCCAAGAGGTCTGTCAAGCCGTGTCCGTAGAAGATATTGTCTCCCAGTACCAGTGCGACATCATCATCGCCGATGAACGCTTCCCCCAGAATGAACGCCTGTGCCAAACCGTCCGGAGAAGGCTGTACGATATAGCTGAAGGACATACCGATGTCAGAGCCGTCTCCAAGCAGCTGCTCAAAGCGGGGAAGGTCGGTCGGGGTGGAGATGATGAGCACTTCGGTAATGCCTGCCAGCATAAGAACCGAAAGCGGGTAGTAGATCATCGGTTTGTCGTAAATGGGTACGAGCTGTTTGCTGACCCCTTTGGTAATAGGGTAGAGTCTGGTGCCTGAACCGCCTGCTAAGATAATGCCTTTCATATGCTTGCTCCCAATCGTTCTCTCTGGTAGCTGCCATCCTGTACAGCTCTCCACCATGCTTCATTGTCAAGGTACCACTGTACCGTTTTTTCAAGACCGCTCTCAAAGGTCTCCTCCGGCGTCCAGCCGAGCTCTCTTTGGATCTTCGAAGCATCGATGGCGTAGCGCACATCATGACCCGGTCTGTCTTTTACAAAAGTAATGAGTTCTTCGTATGGTGTCTCTTTGGGTACTTTCCGGTCGAGGATCTTACAGATGGTCTTGACCACTTCAATGTTCTGCTTTTCGTTATGCCCGCCAATGTTGTAGGTCTCTCCGATTAGTCCTTTTGTTGCAACAAGAACCAGTGCGCGTGCATGATCTTCTACATAGAGCCAGTCTCTTATCTGGTCACCCTTGCCATAGATAGGCAGCGGTTTGCCTTCCAGGGCATTGAGTATGACCAGTGGAATCAGTTTTTCGGGAAAGTGATATGGCCCATAGTTGTTCGAACAGTTGGTTACCAGTGTAGGGAAGCCGTAGGTACGCTGCCAGGCACGCACGAGGTGATCGGAACTTGCTTTGGAAGCGGAGTAGGGAGAACTGGGTGCATAGGGTGTTGTCTCGGTAAAGAGGTCGTCTGTACCCTCCAGATCACCGTAGACTTCATCTGTGGAGATATGGTGGAAACGAAAACGTTTCTTTTTCTCCTCATCGAGAGTATTGTAGTATTTTCTGCCTTCATGCAGCAAGGTGTAGGTACCGAAAATATTGGTTTGGATGAATTCGCCGGGACCGTCGATGGAACGGTCGACATGGGACTCTGCCGCAAGGTGCATGACAATATCGGGCTGGTGTTGATTGTAGACACGTGCAACCTCGTCCGCATCGCAGATATCTACCTGTTCGAAGGTGTAGCGCGGGGAGCCGCTGACCTCTGCAAGTGACTGGAGGTTCCCGGCGTAGGTCAGTTTGTCCACATTGACCACCTCGTGTTCTGTATTGTTGATTAGGTGCCGTATGACCGCAGAGCCGATGAATCCGGCACCGCCTGTAACTAAAAACTTCATTTATTTCTCTCCTTTTTTGAAAAAATAGTTCGTCGCTTCCACAAAACCGTTGACAGAACCGCAGTCGAAACGTGTTCCTTTAAAGCGGTAGGCAATCACTTTCCTCTGTTTGGCCTGTTCAAGCAGGGCATCTGTAAGTTGAATCTCACCCCCTTTGCCAGGCTGTGTCATTCGCAGGATATCAAAAATATCGGGAGTGAGGATGTATCGCCCGATAATAGCCAGGTTGGTGGGTGCTTCCTGGGGGGAAGGTTTTTCGACCATATCGGTGACGCGATAAATGTCATCGGTATTGTCGATGAGGTGGCCGGCAATAATGCCGTACTTGTCCGTATTTTCCGGTGATACCTCTTCGATTGCTATAATAGAACACTGATATTTTTCGTAAATAGCGACCATTTGTGAAAGAATACCCTCTGTATAGCCTGCCGGTGTACAGAGGTCATCGGCAAGCACAACGGCAAAGGATTCTTTACCGATGAGGGTTTCCCCTGTAAGGATGGCATGCCCCAGCCCTTTCATCTCTGTCTGTCTTGTATAGGAAAAAGTACATTGGTTGATAAGCGAACGAATTTCATCGAGCAACGGTTCCTTGCTCGTACCTTTGATCTGGTGTTCAAGTTCGTAGGAGATGTCGAAGTGGTCCTCGATGGCACGTTTGCCACGTCCAGTGACGATTGCCATAGTGCTGATTCCCGCTTCAAGCGCCTCTTCCACACCATACTGAATGAGTGGCTTTGTCAGTACCGGCAGCATCTCTTTGGGGGTCGCTTTGGTGGCAGGAAGAAAGCGGGTACCGTACCCGGCAGCGGGGAAAAGACATTTGTTGATCAAGCAGGGCTCCTGGATTATCAAAATGATGAAATAAATACGAGATTATATCCAATAACCCATTAAGTACGGGCAAAAACCGTTTTTTAGTCAAGCAGCATGGAGAGTGAAGGTACAAGCCATGCATAGCTGTAGTTTTCGTCGATGATTTTGGATACGGCATCATACCAGACATTTGCCATAATACTATAGCCTGTATCGTTGGGGTGAATACCGTCTATGAGGTTGTCCCCTACGGGGTTATACATCTCCACCAGTGTCAGTCTTTCTCCGTTGGCAATATGGTTGGCGGCCATTGAGCGCAAATAGCTGTTAAACTCGGAAACCCATGACGGGTTTTTACGGCAGTTGACGATGGTTGCCAAAACAATGTGAATGTTTGTGTTTGTATCCTGCTCAAACCTGTGAATTTCAGAGAGTATCTGCTCTGCACCATTGACTGATGAAGCGGGAGAAATGTACATCATGTCGTTGGTTCCGATATGAAGCAGAATAATGTCGGGTCTGTTTTGTTGCAGATAACTGTAAACATGGTCACGTATCTGGGATGTCGTCCATCCTGTATGCCCTTCATTGTCTCCGTCGAAGTGGGGGGTAATGGCACCTCCGTTCGAGCGTGAGCCTACAAAGTCGACGTCATACCCCTTCTCTTGAAGTTTGTACCACAGGTGGTTTCGGTAGCCGTGTAGGTAGGCATCGGTCCGGGTATCGCCATAGTACCAGTCCCAGGTAATGGAGTCCCCCAAAGGCATGATTTTGACTGTTGCATGCAGCGGCATAACGAGAAAGAAAAAGAGCAGTGTCAGGTAGTGCAGGGAGGCGCGATACTGTCTCATGGATATTATTCTTCCGGCATCATTTTCAACATTGTGCAGGCACTTTCATCACCACCGTCACAGGCCTTTTGAAAAAAGTATTTGGCACCTTTTTGCTCTGTGTCCAGATCTTTTCCGGAGGCATAGCTCATGGCATAGGCACGGCATCCTTTCATGTAGCCAAGGTCACATGCCTGCTTGTAGAGTGCAGCAACCTTGTGTGCCGCATTGGTGCTGTCATATTCTTTGAGTGTATAGCCATGAGCAGAGTAGAATACACCGGCATCATAACAGGCTTCTGCATCGCCTGAAGCACAGTCGGTTAAGTTTTTTTGGTAGATTTCTGCTGAGCCTGCTGCATAGAGGATGGTAAAGGTACCAAGGGTGTAGAGTATTTTTTTTATCATACAAAACCTTCTGAAAGGGTAAATTGTCGGCGGTATTATAGCGTATTTATTTTAGGTTTTGCAGGATAGGGTTGTATGAAACAGGGTTGATATGAAACATTGCTTCAAAATGCCCTGTTGGCAAGTTTTTTCTTCAAAATGATCTTGCCTGCTTCAACACCTGGCTGGTCGTAGGTATTGACATCGATGAGTTCGCCGACAAGGGAGGTGAGCAGTTCATAGTAGAAGATGAGCGCACCAATGTTGTAGGCATCTGTTTTGGGAATGCTGATGGTGTCAATAGGAATATCCTTTTCATTCAGCAGCGCTTCCATAACAGAGTCACATTGCATGTTGATCAGTGTTCCAAAGGGCAGTCCGTTGAGTGTGTCAAGCGACTCGAGGTGTGGCAGAGAAAGGTCCGGGATAGCAGTGGCATCATTGAAGTTTTCAATTTTGATGAAAGTGACAGATTTGTCACGTGTACCTTCCATAATGAGTTGTAAAAAAGAGTGCTGGTCTTTTGGACCGATAAGCCCGATAGGGGTCAGCCCTACGTGAAATGCCGAGTGGCGCTGGTGCTTGCCAAGACTCTCCCCCCACAGCTGCACATACCATTCGCAAAAATATTTTAGAGATTCCGAGTAGGCAAAAAGACAGTTGATATGGTACTGTGCATGGTGTTTTGCGTAATATACAGCCTTGTTAAGCATGGTGTCTTGCATATAGCCGGCATTGAAAAAACTCTCTTTGATACTTTTTGCACCTTCAAGCAGTGCACGGATGTCAATACCGCAGAGTGTCAGTGGCAGCAGACCGACTGAAGAGAGCACAGAGAAACGTCCGCCGACATTGGCAGGCAGGTGCAGTACGGCCGCACCCGTTTCACTGGCATAGGATTCAAGTGGAGAGCCGGGATCGGTAATGAAGGTGTAGGCTTTGGGGTGCGGATGCAGGGAATATATATATTTATAAATGGAGAAAGTCTCTACAGTTGTGCCCGATTTTGAAATGACCAGAAAATGGGTTTTGGTTACATCGATTTTTTCAAGTTGAGTCGTGATATTGACGGGATCGGTACTTTCAAAGAAGTAGAGTTTTCGTGTAAGTGCCGTAACAGGTCTGATGAATTCATAGACCGCCTTGGCACCGAGTGAACTCCCTCCAATCCCAATGACAACGATGGTTGTTGCAGTGTTATCAATGGTTTCGGCATAATCCATAATGGGTGTGATGTCCTGATCGGGAAGGGCATAGTAGCCGATATGCTCTTGCTCTTTTGTAACAGCCTGTAGCGCTGTATGTTTGGTTTTGTCATTCTGCGGTGGAAAATAGAGTTTGTTGATCATAGGGATGCCTTCGCTTCTGCGATGAGAGCGTTGACCCTCTCTTCATACTCTTTAGCCAGGGCTGCATCAGTCGATTCGAAACGGGTGACGAGTACGGGAGTGGTATTGGAAGCGCGCACCAGTCCCCAGCCATGCTCGAAGTTGATGCGTACACCGTCGACATCAATGATGTTTTTAATGGCGGGAAAGTCGGCAGGCGGGTTTTGCAGCAGCAGTTTGACTCTGTCTATAATGGCGAATTTTTCCTCTTCGGTAGTCTCTACCTTGATCTCTTCTGTGGAGAAAACCTGCGGCAGTGCTTCAAGCTCCTTGTCTAGATCAATCCCCTGTGCAACGAGCTCAAGCATTCGCAGTGTGGCATAGATGGCATCGTCGTAGCCGAAGTAGCGGTGTTTAAAGAAGATGTGACCGCTTACTTCACAGGCAAGGTCGGCACCTGTCTCTTTCATTTTGACCTTGAGATTGGAGTGGCCTGTTTTGTACATAATGGCTTTTGCCCCTCGCCGTTCAAGCTCATCGTACATGACCTGTGAGCATTTGACCTCACCGATGACTGTAGGCGTATCCATTCCCATGGCAAAAAGCAGTGCCATCTGGTCACCTTTGATATTGTGTTTATGCGTCAATACCGCAATACGGTCGGCATCTCCGTCATAGGCAAAGGCGATGTCTCCCGCTTCTTCGAGTGCCGCCTTGACATCCGCAAGGTTCTTCTCGACGGACGGATCGGGATGATGGTTGGGGAATGTGCCGTTGGGCTCACAATAGAGTCCCCTGTAGTCGAAATCGAGTTGGTCGAATATGTCGTTGATGACCGTCCCCGCGACGCCGTTTCCACAGTCGATGACAATTTTCTTGTCAAGCCCTTTGAGCGCGGAAAACGCATTGACCATAAAGTTGATGTAGGGTGTCTTGACATCTATGGCAATTGTTTTGGGGTTGTCGGGAATTACACGGTCAGCATCGGAGACAATCTCATCTCCAAGCGCATAGATCTGCTCTCCGAAAAAGGGTGCACGGTCGAGCGTGATTTTAAACCCGTTATATTCCGGAGGGTTGTGTGAGCCGGTGATCATGACCGATGCATCAGGAGAGTGTTCAGGATGGCGGATGTTAGATGCAGGATGCGGAAGAAGGCTTTCGATGGTTTGATAATTGGCAAAGTAGTTGACCGGTGTGGCGACCATGCCCATATCCAGTACAGTACACCCTGCAGCATTGAGTCCGGAGGCGAGATACGCTTTAAGCAGGGGAGAGTGTGCACGTGCATCGTAACCGACAGTGACCACTTTGTTGCCGCCGACCTTTTTGCCTAAATGGTAACCAATGCGTTTGACGCTCTCTTCGTTGAGTTCTTTCTCAAAAATACCTCTAATATCATATTCACGGAAAATGGACTTGTTGATGGACATAAAAATCTTAACCCCTCGTTTTGATTAGGAAAGTATATCAAATGATTTTAAAAACCTATCTTCAAACCGCCGTACCAGCTGTCGTTAAACGTATGGTCATAAGCTTCATAGTCTGTATCGATATTGCGGTATCCGCCATAGAGATGAATGTTGGGAATGACTTCCATACTGGCTTCGAATCGGTACTCCAGATAGCTGTCTGCATCGATAAAAGAGAGAACGGAGGGTGCATAGTCGACTTTGACAAGTAAAGAGGTGGGGGGAACAGGTTCATCGAGTGGCAGACGCAAAGCGGCCTGTCCGAAAAGAGGCAAGGCTGCGTAACTGTCGGCAAACACCGATTCAAGTCCGAAAGTAAGTGTCAGCCCCTCAGCACCGGAGAGTGCACTCGATGCACTGAAAGCTGCCTTGAAAAGATCCTCTTCGCTATGAAGATAGTCTCCCGAGAGTGCATAGGTAATGCCGTCCCCATAGCCGAAAACGGAGTTGAATGTACCGGTTACTTCAATGTCATCGCTGTTGACGTTAAGACCGATACTGTCAGCCTGTAATAGAGATGAGAGGAAAGTAAAAATAAAAATGATATGTTTCAACAATGTAAGCTCCTTTGTTAATATTTATTCATATTATAACAGGAGTTGCATTAAAGTATATTCAGTCAACCGGCATATAGTGTTTCTTTTTCTCTTCTTTTCTTTTTTTCTCTCTGGCCTTTTTCTTCTCTTCCATCATTGCGGCATCGCGCAGATCCTCTTCATTGTCGAAACGGGCGGCATCGATGAATTTGGAATGGTCGTCGAACTGACCGGTCTTGACACCCCAAAGCAGTGCGGCAAGACCTGCCGCCCCAAGAAAAGTAGAAATCCCGAGCATGAGTATAATAATATTTCCGGACATTCCGTTCCCTTTGTGGATTAGTGTATAAATTGTAGCATAAAAGTACTAACTGTGGGTCAAGCGAATCCTTTTGATACGCATGGAGTTCCCTACGACGATGAGTGAACTCAAACTCATGGAGAGTGCGGCAACAAGTGGAGTGACGTACCCCGATACGGCAAGCGGAATGGCAATGGCGTTGTAGAGGAGAGAAAGCGCAAGATTCTCTTTGACTGCCAGATAAGTACGACGGGAGATACGGTAGGCATCATGAATGCTTTGGGGCTTTTCATCCATGAGCACGACATCGCTGACGGAGATTGCGACATCCGTACCGTTACCCATCGCAATGGCGATGTTCGACTGTGCAAGTGCGATGGCATCATTGATACCGTCACCCACCATAACAGTAATGTGTCCTTTTGCCTGCTGAGTCTGAACAAAGGCGGCTTTTCCCTGTGGAAGCAGTCTGGCATGTACCTCGTCAATACCGACTGCCTTGGCTACATGGTGTGCACTCTTTTCATGGTCCCCGGTAAGCATGACGACACGGATACCCATTGATTTGATGGCGGCAATCGCCTCTTTTGCACCTTCCCTAATGGTGTCACTCAGTTCAAAACGTGTAACAAGAACACCGTCAATGGCAAAATAGAACAGCGTGTGGTCACTTTCGTGTGCACACACAATACCGTTTTCCTCCATAAAGAGTGCATTGCCTCCAAAGAGTTGTTTGTCGAGATACGATGCCTGAATCCCTTTTGCCTGAATGCTTTTAATCTCTTCAAGTGTAACAGGCTGCAGCGACTCCTCTTTGTCCTGAAGGTAATGGTATATGCCTTTGGCAACCGGGTGGGTCGATGTGCTTACCAGCGCCAAAAGCAAAGAAGCATCATAAGGAGAGTATTGGGTCTCTTGGATGACAGAGGGTTTGCCTTCGGTGATGGTACCGGTTTTATCCAGTGCGAGAAGGTCACTCTTTGCCATAGTCTCGAGAAACCCCGCTTCTTTAAAGAGTATGTTTCGCTTTGCCGCAACGGAAATGCCTACCAGCGTCGCCATAGGAGTGGCCAGGCCCAGTGCGCAGGGACAGGCGATGACGATGACGGAAATACCGACGATCAGAGCCGTTTCGAAACTGCCGCTATAGAGGTACCAGCCTGCAAAGGTAAGCAGTGCGATCAGTAAAATAATGGTAGAAAAGTAGCCCGAGACCCGGTCTGCCAACTGCTCTATACGGGGTTTTTTGGTAATGGACTCCTCAAGCAGAGAAACAATGGAGTGCAGCAGTGAATCGGAAGCCTCCTTCGTCGCCTCATAGCGGATAACCGAATCGAGACAGACCGATCCGCTGAGTACGGGATCACCCTTGCGTTTCAGTACGGCTTCGCTTTCTCCTGTCAATGCACTTTCGTCAAAAGAACCTTCTCCGTAGACCACAATGCCGTCAATGACCACCTTTTCTCCGGGTTTGAGTTCTATGAGATCCCCTCTGTGCACATTTTCTATGCTTACAAGTGTTTTCTCCTGTCCTTGTATCAGGGTCACTTCCGTAGGGGTGCTTCCCATAATGGAGTCAAGTGTGTCAACCGCCTGTTTTTTGCTGAGTACTTCAAGGTATTTGCCTACAAGCACGAAGGTAATGATCATGACGACCGAGTCAAAATAGACCTCTCCGCTTTGCGAAACCATTGCATAAATGGAGTAGAGATAGGCGAGCAGCGCACCTGAAGCAACCAGCGTGTCCATATTGGCAATACGGTTTTTAAAGCCATAATAGGCACCGCGGAAAAAGACCCACCCGCTGTAAAAAAGTACCGGAGTGGCAAGAATGAACTCTGCGACATTGAGGATGTCTTTGAAGCGCTGCTGCATCCCTGTAAAGTATCCGGTATACTGGGCAATGGCGATCCACATAATGTTCATGGCACCAAAGACGGCAACAAGGATACGTGAATAGTACTCTTTTTTGGTCTTGTTCGCGCGCTCTTCCTGCAGGGCCGGATCGTAAGGGTAGGCATTGTAGCCGATAGATCGAATGGTCTCGATAATTTTTGAAAGTTTGATCTCTTCGGGATCCCAAACCACTTTGGCTTTGTTGTTTGTGTAGTTGATTGTCGCCTCGATGACACCGTCTGTTTTGTGTAGAACTTTTTCATTGAGCCAGACACAGGCGGAGCAGTGGATACCTTCGATGATGAGATTGATCTCGTAGAGCCCGTCATCGTGCTCTTTGATGTATTTGTTCTTAAAGCCCTCCAGATCGAATTTTTCGAGGTCATCGTTTGTCTGTACAGCCGGCTGAAGCTCTGTGTCGCCGAGTTTGTCATAGAAGGTGTCAAGTCCTTCGCTCTCAAGCAGATGGTACACGCCCTGGCACCCTTTGCAGCAAAAATAGAGTGTTTTGTCCCCCTCTTGTTCTGTGATCATGACCGATTCGTCGAATTTCAGGTTGCAGTGGGTGCAGGAGATCTGTGCCAATTAAGGTTCCTTCTTCAGGTTATGTGTAGAACAATCTTGGATTATGGAGAGCTATTTTATCGAAAGTTGGATAAAATCCGGCATGGAACAGGCACTTACCTTCACACTGATTTTGTTTATACTGGAAATTGTTGAAGCGCTCATGCAGCATGCGCCGACCCTTGGTGGGGTGATTGGGCGGCTTTACCGATGGTACCGCAAAAGTATTTTTCTCTTTTTTCTCCTCCATCCGAGTTTCTATTTCGCTCTCTATGTCGTGATGGAGACAGGGGTACTGAATTTCTATATGGTCATCATTATCGCAATGAAGGTGTTTGATATCTTTTACAAACTGGAACTGATCAAGAGCGTCTACATCAAACGCCAGGTACCTGCGGATCTGGCAGCCATGCTCTCATGGAAGATTCCCTCGTGGTTCTTTCTGACCGGCATACTGCTCTATGTCCCGCTGCTCTATTATGCGTTACAAATGTAATGGTGCTGTGAGGACACAGTACCCCACAAACAAAAGCTTTTCAGTGAAAAGCATACCAAAACTATTCACTATTCACTCTTCGTTAGAGCTACACGCTTCCCTGATCGATCATCGAGTCGGCGACCTTTCTAAAGCCGGCAATGTTGGCACCTATGACAAGATCACCTTCGCAATCAAACTCAACAGAGGTGTTGTAACAGGTCTCAAAGATGTTTTTCATGATCTGGCGCAGTTTAATATCTACCTCCTCAAAGGTCCAGTGGGACATACTGGCATTCTGGCTCATCTCCAACTGGCTAGTGGCGACACCGCCGCCATTGGCGGCTTTTCCCGGACTGAAAAGTATGCCTTTTTCCTTGAAGTACTCTACCGCTTCAGGAGTGCAAGGCATGTTTGCACCTTCATTGACCAGTCGGCAGCCGTTTTTGACAAGCATTTTGGCATCTTCAAGGTTGAGTTCGTTCTGCGTAGCACTTGGAAAGGCAATGTCACAGGGGATATCCCAGACAGCATGTCTGCCGTCCGGATAGTGATTGACCGGAGTATAGATGGCATCAGGATGTACCTGGGCATAGACCTCAAGTGACTGGTGGCCAATCTCCTTGACCGCTTTAAGCGAATTGAGATCGATCCCTTTTTCGTGGTAGATGGTACCTCTGGAGTCGCTACAGGTTACCGGGAGCGCTCCCATTTCATAGAGTTTTTCTATGGTATAGGTGGCGACATTCCCCGAACCGGAGACACAACACCGTTTGCCCTCCAGACCTTCCCCGTATTTGTTGAGGACATTCTCCGCAAAATAGACCGCACCGTACCCGGTCGCTTCTTTTCTGGTGTTTGAACCACCCCAGTTGATGTTTTTCCCCGTCAGTATGCCTTCGAACTGATGGGTGATCTTCTTGTACTGTCCGAAGAGGTAGCCTATTTCTCTTGCACCGACTCCGATGTCGCCGGCAGGGACATCTTTTGTCTCGCCGATATGTTGGTAGAGTTCGGTCATAAATGCCTGACAAAACCGCATAATCTCATTGTCACTTTTGCCTTTGGGGTCAAAGTTGCTGCCTCCTTTGGCGCCGCCGATCTGCAGACCGGTAAGGGCATTTTTAAAGACCTGCTCGAAACCAAGGAATTTGACAATACCAAGGTTGACACTCGGATGAAAACGCAGTCCCCCCTTATAGGGTCCGATAGCGGAGTTGAATTGCACACGGTAGCCGATATTGGTTTGAATAATGCCGTTATCATCGACCCAGCTGACTTTGAAAATGAGTGTTCTCTCCGGTATGGTAATGCGCTCAAGAATGTTGAAATGGTCGTAACGCTCATCGTCTTTAAGCAGAGGAACAAGCGAATAGAGTACTTCATGTGCCGCCTGGTAGAACTCTGCCTGCCCGGGACTGTTGTGCTCTATGGTACGAAGGACCTTTTTGATGTGAGACTCGACAGACATGTGTGCTTCCTTTTTATCAAAGTTTGTAGGATTATAACGATACTTATATAAGGAAAGCGAGTATTTGACATTTCAGCCAAAAACAACTATAATGCGGCTACTACATAGCAGTAATACCATACTACTATTTACACTCCATCGTTAAATTATTCATATTCGAATACAAGAGGAATTATGAGCGACAACAAAAAATCCAACGGCAATGCCGGTAAAAAAAACAGAACCCATGTGCCTGTGCAGGGCTACAAAATAGAAGACCTTCAGCAAAAACCCCTCGATGACCTTGTCAAGATCGCCAAAGAGGTCGGTGTGGAAAACCCCAACGAGTTTCAGCGAAAAGATCTAATTTTCGAAATTCTGAAATCACAGGTTTCGCAGGGAGGGTTCATTCTCTATACCGGTATTCTGGAGATCATGCCTGACGGATACGGCTTTCTTCGCTCCATCGACGGGAACTTCGCCAACTCAAGCAACGACACCTACGTCAGCGGTACACAGGTAAAGCGTTTCGCACTTAGGAACGGGGATATCGTTACCGGACAGGTGCGTCCTCCCAAAGATCAGGAAAAGTATTACGCGCTGCTGAAGATCGAAGCAATCAACTACCTGCCGCCGGAGAAGTCCAAACAGCGACCGCTCTTCGACAACCTCACACCGCTTTATGCCTCCGAGCAGTTGAAGATGGAGTATCACCCTATGAAAATGACAGGACGTGTGCTCGATCTTTTCGCACCCATCGGGAAGGGGCAGCGTGCACTCATCGTTGCGCCTCCAAGAACCGGTAAAACCGAACTGCTCAAAGAACTTGCACACGGGGTAACGCACAACAATCCGGATGCATCGCTGATGGTACTGCTGGTCGATGAACGTCCAGAAGAGGTTACCGACATGCAGCGTTCTGTCAAAGGAGAGGTGTACGCATCGACATTCGATCTGCCTGCGCAAAACCATGTCCGTACAGCGGAGATGGTCATTGAAAAAGCCAAAAGACGTGTTGAAATGGGCAAGGATGTCATCATTCTGCTTGACTCCATTACCCGTCTTGCCCGTGCGTACAATACCGTGACACCAAGTTCCGGAAAGGTCCTCTCAGGCGGTGTTGACGCCAATGCGCTGCATAAGCCCAAGCGTTTTTTCGGTGCGGCACGTAACATTGAAGAGGGCGGAAGTCTGACCATTATCGCTACAGCGCTGATCGATACGGGTTCCCGTATGGATGAGGTCATCTTCGAAGAGTTCAAAGGAACAGGTAACTCCGAAGTAGTACTCAGTCGTCATGTCGCCGAACGCCGCATCTACCCTGCGATTGATGTGACAAAATCGGGTACCCGTAAAGAGGAGCTCATGGTCGATCCTGAAACCCTGCAGAAAGTCTGGGCACTCAGAAATGCAATGCAGAACATGGAAGAGGTTGAAGGACTGAAATTCCTCTACTCCAAAATGATGAAAACCAAGAGCAATGAAGAGTTCCTCTCGATGATGAACGAAGGCGCGTAGGGTCTTTTTTGAAAGTAGGCATTTTCGATTCCGGGTTGGGTGGACTGACAGTTGTTCGCTCCATACTGGACGTACTCAAAGGTGCCGAGCTTTTCTACATTGCCGATACAAAGCATGCTCCGTACGGTGAAAAAAGTACCGAAGAGATCTTGCAATACTCCCTGGACATCACAGACTATTTTCTAAAAAACCATCACATCGATGCCCTTATCATCGCTTGTAATACCGCCACTTCTGCCGCGATTGCTACAATAAGAGAACGTTACCCCCAATTGATTGTCATCGGTACGGAGCCGGGCGTCAAACCTGCAATCGAACAGACACAGACAGGCAGGGTAGGCGTACTCGCCACACCCGCAACGCTTAAAGGGGAAAAGTATCAGCAGCTTGTCGATACCCATGCAAAGACAAAAAATATTACGCTTTATGAGCAGGCCTGTCCCGGTCTTGTCGACCAGATTGAGAAGGGGCACATAGAGCACCCAAAAACACAGGCAATGCTTGAAGAGTGGCTTGCCCCTATGAAAGAGGGCGGCGTTGACACCATTGTGCTTGGATGTACTCACTATCCTTTGGTAGGAGAGATGATAGCAGACATCATGGAGCATCGTCTCAGTCTCATCCATACCGGTGAGGCGATTGCCAGACGGCTGCTTTCTCTTGCACGGCAGCGTGGGCATCTAAATTATGGGGAAACGACATTGAAACTCTCCGCAACAGGCACGATCGATGAGACGATTGTCCATGCAATATTGGGAAGAGAAGCAGCTATTGAGACGGTTGCGCTTTAAAGCAGTCCGACGGCCTCTCTGACCTTCTGCATTTTCGCATCGGCAATGGCAGATGCCTTTTTTGCCCCCTCGGCAAGAATCTCTTTAACTTCATCCATATGCTCAAGGTAGTACGCGCGGCGTTCTCTTGCTTCTGCCAACTCCTCCCAAATGAGCTCTTTGAGGTATTTTTTGAAATGCCCGTACCCCTCTTTACCGCTTTTGTAGCGTGCCTGCAGTGCTTTTTTGCCCTCCTCGTCAAGAAAGAGGGCGGCAAGATTGTAAATGTGGCACCCTTCCCACTCCAGTGGCTCTCCCAGCGGTGTGGAGGAGGAGATGATCTTGTTGCAGCGCTTCTGTAGGGCTTTTTCACTCTCCATAAAAAGGTCGATGGCATTGCCGTAGCTTTTGCTCATTTTTTGACCGTCAATGCCCGGAATAGTCGCAACCTCTTCACTGACCATTGCTTCAGGCAGTACAAAGAGTTCGCCATACTCATTATTGAATTTTGTGGCGATGTCACGTGTGATTTCAAGGTGCTGTATCTGGTCTTTGCCTACAGGCACTTTCTCGACGTCGTAAAGCAGAATATCTGCTGCCATGAGGACAGGGTAGCTAAAGAGTGCATGTGAAGCGGGGATACCTTTGGCAACTTTGTCCTTGTAGCTGTGTGCACGCTCTAAAAGTCCCATTGGGGTAAACTTGGAGAGAATCCAGTAGAGTTCAAGTACCTGGGGTACATGGCTTTGTACCCAAAAGGTGGTTTTGTTGGGGTCGATACCTACAGAGAGGTAGTCGACCGCTGCATCGAGTGTGTACTGTTTGAGTGTCTGGGCATCGGTGGAACTGGTCAGTGAATGGTAGTTTGCGATGAAGGTAAAGAGTTCATGCTCTTCCTGCAGCTCTACCATCGGTTTCATTGCACCAAAGTAGTTGCCGATGTGGAGTTTGCCTGAAGCCTGAATTCCGGTAAGTACGCGCATAATGTGATTCCTGCTGTTGTTTTTGCAAAATTATAGCAGGAAAGCGTTAAGCGTTAAGCGTTGAGTGTTTAGAAAATGAAGAAGAGTGTGGGTATGCACCCTACGATCACTCCTCGTCTACCCGTTCACCGCGCTTACGTGCGACAATATCAAGGGGCACGCCTTCAAAATCGAATTTACTTCGGATGTAGTTGGCAAGGTAGCGTTTGTAGCTGAAGTGCAGTCCATCGGGGCGGTTGGTGATCAGGGCGATTTTGGGCGGTTTGGTTTCATACTGGGTGGCAAATTTGATCTTGACCACAGCCCCGTTGTGGCTTGGTACGTGGTGACGGTTCATCGCTTCACGCAGGACATCGTTGAGTCTGGAAGTAGGGATACGCTGTTTGTAGCGTTCATAGATAGCGGTGATCTGATCGAGTATTTTATGTACACGCATACCTGTTTTTGCAGAAATGGTAATGAGTGGAGCGTAGTGAAGGAATTTGAGTTCGTCTCGGATGTCATCGACCATCTCTTCGTAGCTTTTCTCTCCGCGGATGTCCCATTTGTTGACGACAATGAGAGCCCCCAAACGGAACTTTTCAATGAGTCCGGCAATGCGTTCATCCAGCTCCAGCACTCCTTCCGTAGCATCGATCATCAGCAGTGCGATGTCCGCTTTTTCCAGCATCGCTTCGGTGCGTCCGAGTGCATACTTTTCTATGCCGACAATCTTCCCCCGTCGACGTATGCCGGCAGTATCCACAAAGGTGATCTTGTAGTCATTGTGTTCGACACTCTCATCGATGGGGTCGATGGTGGTACCTGCTACGTCCGATACAATGGAACGATCTTCACCAAGCAGGGCATTGAGCAGGGAACTTTTGCCGGTGTTGACACGTCCGATGATGGCAACGTTGATCTCTTTGTCCTCTTCTTCTTCGAGGCTGTTGATGTCACTGACAAACTCTCCAAACGGGTCTGCCTCTTCGTCTGATTCCAACACCAGTTCGGGTTTCTCTTCGCGTGCGGGGATGTACTGCTCCAGCCACTGGTAAAAGTCATTGAAGTAGCGGTTGTGGCTGACAGACATGGGAAACGTAGCATCGGCACCGAATTCATAGAACTCGAAAAAACGCTCCTCATACTCTCTGTCGTTGTCGATTTTGTTGACCACAAGGGCAAGCGGTTTGCCAAGCTGCTGCAGGTCGTAAAAAAGTTTTTTATCCTCTTCGTCCGGAAGGGTTTTTCCATCGACCATATAGACGATGACATCGGCCTCTTTGGCTGCCCTGAGCGAAAAGTCCGCCACTTTGGAGAAGAGTTCGGAAGTGTAGTCTATCCCCCCTGTATCGAGGATCTCAAAATCCCGGTTCTCACTGATGGTGACAATGCGTTTCTTGACATCACGGGTCGTACCGCTCATATCGGAAGTAATGGCATCGCGCTGGCGTGCCAGACGGTTGAAGAGTGAACTCTTTCCGACATTGGGACGGCCGAGGATGGCGACTTTTTTGAGGTTGTTTTCTTGCATGCTTGTTATCTTTCAGAAGCGTTTCTTACAGGAAGAAACGAGAGGGTTTAAATTATTGGCGCTATTATACCATAACTTAATCAGGATAGGGGCTTCGGTTCACCAGGGAGAGATTCGACATAGATACTCTGGCTTGGGAAGGCGAAGCTGCTGCCGTTTGCTTCGACGATTTGCATGATCTTCAAATTGATATCTTCGCGGATCGCCAGATAGCGCTCCCAGTTTGCTGTAGCGGTAAAGGTATAGATGAAAATATCCAAAGAGGAGTCACCAAAGTTGTCAAAGTTGACAAGCATAGTCTCTTTTTGGGAGATGCCCTCATGGCTTTTGAGCATCGCTTCAATACTTGTTCTGATAGCGGTGATCTGCTCGGATGTTGTGCCGTATGTCAGACCGATGTGCATTTTGATACGTCGAACGCCCCGGCGGGAAAAATTCTCTATGGGCTGGTTGGCGACAAGCTGGTTGGGAACGGTAATGAGGGTTTTTTCAAACGAACGTATCTTGGTTGTACGCATACCGACATCCTCGACGACACCTTCCACGCCGCCGACCTTGACCCACTCTCCGATGCGGATAGCTTTGTCCGCCAGCAGGGCAAAAGAGCCGAAAAGATTGGACGCGGTGTCCTTGGCGGCGAGGGCAAATGCCAGACCGCCAAGTCCGAGTGAAGCGATAAGCGCGGTTACGTTAATGCCCCAAACTGTCAGAACGGCGGCCAGTCCAATGCCGCCGACAAGCACTTTTAAAAGTGTAAGAATAAAGTTTCCCATCTCTTTGGAAAGATCGGGATTGAGCCGTTCAGTTGCGGCGTATATCAGCTCCTTGAGTGCTTCCATAATGTCAAGAATCGCCCAAAAGAGTGTAATAATTACAAGTGAGTCTAATATATTTTTAATAAAGTGTGTCTCCTTGAATGTCAGCAGAAAAAAAACATGCAGTGCAATGATGACGAACATGAAACGTACCGGCTGCTTCAGTGCCGAGATAATGCGGTCATCATAGTAGGTTTCCGTCCGTTTGGCAAGTTTTTGGAAAAATGCCAGCACAATACGCGTAAAGAACTTTCGTAAGCCCAAAATAAGTAAAGAGAGCAGTGTTGCAGCGATGAGATTTGCCAACGGAATACCCAAAATCGTGGTAGTAAGAACAGGGTAGGCTTCGTAGACAGGTGCCAGTTTCGTCTGAACCGCATTGATGATGTCAACATCGTAGGCGTTAATGACCTTGAGACTCTCCTGTGTCAAAGTGGTATTCGTTTCCGTAGGTGTCATGTTCTCTTCTTTTTATCCACGATCATACTGTACAATATGACAAAAGATGCGGAGGTTTTGTATGGTAAAGACAATTATAACGGTTTTGGGCTTAATGGGGATGCTCTCATCCCTGCTTTCTGCCGAGACGCTCCGTGCATCGTACGATGTCAGTTACGGCATTTTTGGTGAAATCGGTACGGCAAAGGCACAGCTGCAGAAAGGGGATGGACGCTACCATATTGACATCCGTCTTGCGGCTACCGGACTAGCTGCAACACTCAGCGGCAACCGAAAAGAGTTCCACCACTCTGAAGGGCATATGGAGCAGGGGGTTCTTGTCAGTGATCTCTACCGGGTCATCAGGGAGTACCGCAATACGCGTGTGGTAAAAGAGTACCGCATCGATCATAAGCATAAAAAGGTAAAAAAGCTTTATAGAAAATACAAAAAAGGTACCTTGGTAGACACACAGAAAAAAGTACTTGATTTCTACGCCTCCAACGATCTGCTGAGTCTCTACTTTAACCTCGACAAGCTCATTCCCGATAAACATAAAGAAGGTACCTATGTTTTCAGTGCGGTTGGTGCGGAGAAGCAGCAGGGCAGGGTTACGGTCATACTCCCTCCCGCTTCCAAAATAGCCCAGTACCGGCATGACCTGCATGTAGATGCCGCATGGTATGCCACAGCGATCATCCATCAGAAAATTTTTATGAGCAAAGAGGGAAGGCTGGAGCTTGCAGTGGGCAAAGATGGTATTACCCGGGCGGCACTGCTTAAAGATCTCATTCTCTTTGGGGATATTTATGCATTCAGAAAGGAGTAAATAATGCAGCATATCCGTTTTGAAGACGAGAAGGTGTACCCTTCCAAAGTCATTTGTGTAGGGAGAAATTATGTTGAACATATCCATGAATTGGGGAATGAGGTGCCGGAAAATATGGTACTGTTCAATAAACCAAACTCTGCTATTGACGACACACTCTACTATATAGATGAATCGTGCCGGTTTGAAGGGGAGATCTGTTTTGTCATGCAGGAGGGAGGCATTGCCGGTGTGGGGTTTGGGCTTGATCTAACCAAGGCCGATTTGCAGAATTATCTCAAATCCAAAGGCTTGCCTTGGGAGCGTGCCAAAGCGTTTGACCATTCGGCAGTTTTTGGGGAGTTTGTTGCTCTCAAAGGAGAGATTGAGACGCTGGAGATGAAACTTTACCTCAACGACAGACTGCAGCAGCATGCGACCTATGAACTGATGATCTATAAACCCGTGCAGATCGTCGATGAGATTGCATCATTCATGCGCATTGAAGATGGTGACATTATTATGAGTGGTACGCCAAAAGGTGTGACGACCTATAAACGAGGCGACAGACTGCATGCACAGATATATGCCCAGGGAAGGATGCTGACAGAGAGCCGCTTTAGAGCAGAGTAGCGCGAAGTACAAAATCGATCACCTTGGCATCGCTCATCTCGCAGGGTTTGAGTGTCCCCTCCTTGATGGTGGGATAGTAGTTGCCGCTGACGATATCATTGCCTCCAAGCTCCTCGGCGTAGAGTTTGATCAGTTTTCCCTGAAGCAAGGTCTCTTTGCGCAGCAGATAACGTCTGTTTTGGTACTCTACATCATTGGCCCCATCGGGCAGCGCCAGCAGTTTTAGATAAAAATCGGTTTCATTCATCGGGCTATTTTACCCAATTATGCTACACTTGCGCGTTTAAATAAAGTAAAAATGAAAATGAAAAAGTAAGATAATGAAAGAACGTATCAAAAATCTTGACCGTGGTATTGTCCTGATGCTGTTGGCATCGCTGACCTTCGCGGTCATGGGCGGTTTTGCCAAGGTTCTGACCCAGCAGCTGCCGGCACTGGAGGTGACATTCTTTCGCAATATTTTCGGTGTGGCCATCATCGCTGCGGCGATCTGGAAAGTCCCGCTCAAGCAGAGCGGCGGCAAACCGTGGCTGCTCTTCTTTCGCGGAGCGATGGGGTTTTTGGCGCTGTTGGCCTATTTTTACATTATGGGGAAGATTCCTCTGGGAGAGGCGATCACCTACAACAAGACCTCTCCGCTCTTTGTCGCCTTTTTTGCATGGCTCTTTCTGAGAGAGAGTCTGCACTGGAGTGCAATCATCGCACTGATTCTCGGCTTTACGGGTATTGTGCTTATCGCTCAGCCGGAGGGTGGGGGTTTTGACAAGTATGACATCCTGGGGATCTTCTCCGGTATCGGTGCGGCGCTTGCCTATACCTCGATCCGTGAGCTTCGTCGTTATTACGATACCCGTGCGATCGTGATGAGCTTCATGCTGGTAGGGACAGTGGGGCCTCTGCTGTTGATGGCGATCGGCAGTGTGGTGAAAGTGTCGGATGAGTGGGACTGGATCATCGCGCCATTCGTGATGCCGCAGGGGTGGCAGTGGCTTTTTATCGTGATGGTGGGGCTGAGTGCGACTGTTTCACAACTGCTGATGACCAAAGCCTATGAACTGACCAAAGCTGGGATCGTAGGGACGATCAGCTATACCAATATTGTGTTCGGGATGATCATCGGAATCGCACTGGGAGACCCTGTTCCGGGATTTTGGACAATTTTGGGTATAATCTTGGTAATTGTATCGGGGCTGATCGTAGCACTGGTCAAAGAGAAGCAGTAAAGGATACCAATGATACTTATAGCAGGTCCCTGTGTACTCGAAAGCCGTGACAATGTCATGCGCATCGCCGAGTCACTGGGGAAATACCATGACGACTGTACGAAAGATTTCTATTTCAAGGCGAGTTTCGACAAGGCCAACCGTACGAGCTTGGATTCATTCAGAGGGCCGGGACTCGATGAGGGGCTCAAGATGCTGCAGGAGGTCAAAGAGGAGTTTGGCTACAAAATCCTGACCGATGTGCATGACTATACGCAGCCTGCTGCAGCGGCAGAGGTGGCGGATGTACTGCAGATTCCTGCCTTTTTGTGTCGTCAGACAGACCTGCTGGTGGCAGCCGCCAAGACCGATGCGACGGTCAACATCAAAAAAGGACAGTTCCTCGCACCTGCGGCGATGGAGCACTCCGTGGCAAAAGTCCTCAAAACACGCGGTTTTGACGGTGAAGTGACCTATGAAAATGCGCAAAAGTACCGTGTCTGGCTCACCGAGCGCGGTACCACCTTCGGATACGGCAATCTGGTTGTCGATATGCGTGGGCTGGTGACGATGCGCCAGTTTGCACCGGTCGTCTTCGATGCGACACATTCTGTACAGATGCCTGCCAGTGGCGGAGCGAGCAGCGGGGGAGACAGCAGTTTCGTCCCGTATCTCTCCCGTGCAGCGGCAGCGGTCGGGGTGGACGGTTTCTTTTTTGAGACCCACTTCGATCCGTCCATTGCTCTGAGTGACGGACCCAATATGATACAATTGGAGAAACTCGATGCACTCATCGGGCAGATCGATGCGATCAGGAGTATTGTGGAGTAAGCACTGCGGTGCTTACTCAAATGAATAGTGAATAATGAATAATTTTGGTATGCTTTTCTCAAGAAAAGCTTTGATTTGAAAAATAAATGCAAAGGAAAAAGAATGAATATTGTAGAAGGTAATCTTCAGGTAGACAAGACAAAAAAAGTCGCGATCATCAATGCGCGTTTCAACCACTTCATTACCGACAGACTGGTAGAGGGAGCTAAAGATGCCTATGCCAGACATGGCGGCAATACCGAAGATCTGGACTTGATTCTGGTGCCGGGAGCCTTTGAGATTCCGTTTGCACTGGACAAGGCGCTTGCATCAGGCAAATATGATGCCGTATGTTGTCTGGGTGCTGTTATCAGGGGAGCGACGCCACACTTTGACTATGTCTCTGCCGAAGCGACCAAAGGGGTGGCAAATATGGCACTTAAGTACGGAAAACCCGTCACCTTTGGTGTACTGACCGTCGACAGCATCGAGCAGGCGATAGAGCGGGCAGGTACAAAAGCGGGCAACAAGGGTGCTGAGGCGATGGTTGGACTGATAGAGCTGATGAATCTTTATGAGGAGCTCTCCTAATGGCGACACGACATCAGGCACGTACGGCGGTTGTGGGACTCTTGTACGCGTATGATCTCGGCAATGAAAATATTGCCAAGTTCTCCGACGAGATTCTCGAAGAGGACAAGATACGCAATAAACAAAAAGAGTTTTCCAACCAGCTTTTTAACGGTACAATTGAAAACCTTCCTATGCTCGATGCAGAGATAGAAAAACATTTGACAGACTGGGACTATGAGAGTATCGGGAAGGTGGAAAAGGCCATTTTGCGTCTGGGGGCGTATGAGATTCTGGTCGCCAAGACAGACAGGGCGATCATCATCAATGAAGCGGTCGAGCTTGCCAAAGAACTTGCCGATGATAAATCACCGAAGTTTATTAACGGTGTGCTGGATGCGATAGGGAAATAAGAACCATGACAACAACCATGCAAAGAAGAATGACTATTGATGAAGCGGTAGAGCTTATTGAAAAGGCCGATCTCAAGACACTGGGGAAAATGGCTCTTGCCAAAAAGCGGGAGCTTCATCCCCAAAAAGTCACCACTTTTGTCGTTGACCGTAACATCAACTATACTAACATCTGCTGGGTAGACTGTAAATTCTGTGCCTTTTATACCCATGAAAAGAAAGAGGATGCCTATATACTCAGTTTTGATGAGATCGACCAGAAGATCGACGAACTGCTCACTATCGGTGGTACACAGATTTTGTTTCAGGGCGGGGTGCATCCAAAGCTTGAGATCGAGTGGTATGAGGATTTGGTAGAGCATATCCATCAGAAGTATCCGCAGGTGACCATTCACGGATTTTCCGCGATCGAGATCGACTATATCGCACGTCGTTCGGGCATCTCCATCTCCGAAGTGCTTGCAAGGCTCAAAGCCAAGGGGCTCAGCTCTATTCCCGGTGCCGGTGCGGAGATACTCAGTGACCGTGTGCGTGATATCATCGCGCCAAAGAAACTCGACAAGGATACCTGGCTGGAGGTGCACAGAGAGGCTCACAAACTGGGCATCAAGTCCACTGCGACGATGATGTACGGTACGGTAGAGACCACGCGTGAGATCGTTGAACACTGGGATTACGTCCGTCAGCTGCAGGATGAGACAGGTGGTTTTAGAGCCTTTATCATGTGGAGTTACCAGAGTGACAACACCCAGCTTAAGCGAGAGCTGCCCACCATCACCAAAACCACCTCCAACCAGTATCTGCGTTATCTTGCGGTGGCTAGACTCTTTTTGGACAATGTTCCCAATATTCAGAGTTCATGGGTGACACAGGGCAGTTATATCGGTCAGATGGCACTGCTTTTCGGTGCGAACGATCTGGGAAGTACCATGATGGAAGAGAATGTCGTCTCCGCCGCAGGTGCAAAAAACCAGATGAATCAGGAAGAGATGATCAGGCTGATCAAAGATGTCGGAGAAAACCCCGCCAAGCGCAATACGGCGTATGAGATTTTAGAGCGATACTATTGATGCTGATGCATCAATAGAGTGCATAATGAAGAGTGAATAACCAATGTATGTTTTTCTGTCGAAAAACTTTTATTTTTTTAAAGGAAGTACAGGTATGTATTTTTTAACAAAGGCATTGCAAAGCAATATGCGCAATTACTATTCACTATTTACTATTCACTATTCATTGAAAAAGATCATATTGACGATTTTTTTACTACAAGGACTACTGATGGCAGAAACCATAAAAAAAATAGAATATCAACATAGCGAAATCCCGATGATATTCGAAGAGAGCAAGGTGGTACCCATTGTGTCGCTGCAGCTTGTCTTTACCAATGCGGGACACCTAAGCAACGATGTTAGCAAAGACGGACAGGCCGACATGGCGGCGAAGCTGCTCAATGAAGGAACCAAAAAGGATGGCGCAGTCGGTTTTGCAAAAAAACTCGACGACCATGCCATTGATCTCTCCGCACAGGTGGGGCGGGAAAGTTTTGTCATTGAACTCTCTGCACTCAAGGAGGAGTTCGGGTATGGGGTAGAGAGGCTTGCTGATCTGCTTAAAGACCCGAACTATACCGAGGAAGCACTCTCACAGGTCAAACGCCAGAAGATCGGCTGGCTGACGCAAAAGAAGAGTGACTTTGACTACATTGCCGCCACTGCTTTACGAAAAGAACTTTTTCAGGGCACCCCTTTGGCACGTCCATATGACGGTACCATGCAGAGTGTCAAGGCGATGGGACTTGATGATCTGAAATCCTTCATTCAGAGCCGTCTGGGATACAACAATCTCATTGTCGTCATCGGCGGTGACCTTAGTATGGCAGATGCAGAGCACTATATTCACACATTGTTGCCGCTTTTGCCAAAGTCCCATACCCAGACTGTAGGTCCTTTCAGAGCTTCTGACAAACAGAAGGTCGAGGAGATTGCCGAAGATTCACAGCAGGCATACATCTACTTCGGCGCGCCGTTTGACTACTCATACAAAGCGAAAGACCAGTACAAGGCAAAAATTGCCGAATATGTACTTGGCGGTGCGGGTTTTGGCAGCCGGCTTATGGAGGAGCTGCGTGTCAAACGAGGCTTGACCTATGGCGCATACAGTATGCTCAGACGCGCAAAGTACGGCTCCTATCTCAGCGGCTACCTTCAAACGAAACTCTCCACGCAGGATGAAGCGGTAAAACTGGTCAGAGAGGTTGTCAGTGACTTTGTCAAAGAGGGTATCACTGCCAAAGAACTGCAGGCAGCCAAGGAGTTTCTTGTAGGCAGTGAGCCGCTGCGTGTCGAAACCCTTTCACAGCGTCTTAACCGTGCCTATAATGAATACTATTACGGCAGACCGTTAGGTTTCAGCAAAGCACAGCTTGAGAAGATTGAGCATGTGAGCCTCGAAGAGGTTAATGATTTTATCGAGGCACACCCGGAACTCTCTAAACTCTCGTTTGCCATTGTCACAAAGAAAGAGAAGAAGTAAACCAATAGATGCTCCTGTTGCTTTGCAACGGGGGTGGTGTATGACAATTTGACATCTTTTCTTCTCCCTCACCAAACCTTCGCTATAATCTTCCCATAGACAAAAGCATTGCAAGGCAATGCAACCAAAACTATTCACTATTAATTATTAACTATTCATTTTGAACGGAGTGGAATCATGGAAGAGGCAAAGCAGCTGTTTCGCAAACTCAAAATCTATTCGCTGCTTGATCTCGCCCTCATTGTCCCCGCTGCCTATAGTGATACGACACTCTCACAAAGCCTCGATATTGGTAAAACAGTCACTTTGGATGCAAAAGTACTTGAGAGCAGGGTCTACAACGGCAAGTTGCGTGTAACATTTGTATTACCACGTTTCAATGACCGCAGGCTCTCTTCGACCTTTTTCAGAACAACCCCCTATCATTACAAACTCTTTGAGCCGGGAAGCAGCCATGTCATACAGGGCAGACTCGATGTCTATAAGGGCTATTTGCAAATGTCGCAGCCCAAATCGGTTAAAGAGGTAGGCAGGGTCACCCCTAAGTACAAAACCGTACTCAAAGAGAGTGAAATTCGCTCCCTTATGGAACGCTACATTACTGAAAAAAATCTCTATAATGAAGGGTTGGACTCCAAAGAGGTGGCCACGCTGATGCGTCTGCATTTTCCAAACAGCATTGAAGAAGTTTACCATGACAGTAGACTGAAGCCTGAAATCGTTGAGGTGCTCAAGTTTGTCGAAGCCTTCAACCATCTCAAAAAACTGCGGGGCAAGCGGGTAGATTTCCCTGCTTTGGCAGCGTTGAGCGGAGATATCACGCCGTTTGTCGAGGGGTTGCCTTTTACACTGACTGAGGAACAGCAGCAGGTTATTGGCGACATTAGAAAGGACCTTGCCAGAGAGGATAAAGCGGCAAGGCGCATGGTTGTGGGGGATGTGGGTTCCGGCAAGACGATGGTCATTTTAGCCAGTGCCATGACGGCACTGCCGCACAAAAGCATTCTCATGGCACCTACCTCTCTGCTGGCACTCCAGCTCTATGAAGAGGCGAGCAAACATCTGCCTAAAGATATCAGCATCGCACTGGTCATGCAGGGCAAAGAGGAGGGTGATTATGAAGAAGCGGATTTTATCATCGGTACCCATGCGCTGCTTTACAAAGAGGATATGCCGTCCGCAGCGTTGGTAATGGTAGACGAACAGCACCGTTTCGGTACCAATCAGCGCCAAATGCTCGAAGCACTTGTCAGCGGCGAGGGAGAGCGCAAACCGCACTACATACAGTTCTCTGCTACGCCCATTCCTCGTACACAGGCAATGATGGAATCGGAGCTGATCGATGTAAGCCTTATCACGACCACGCCATTTGAGAGGGAAGTCCATACAAAAGTCGTTGGCAGAGAATCGTTTCCGGCACTCTTGTCACACATCAAAGAGGAGATAGCCCGGAAGCATCAGGTACTCATTGTCTACCCGCTGGTCGAAGAGAGTCAGGAAGTGCCTTACCAGTCACTTGAAGAGAGCAGGGGGTTTTGGGAAGAGCGTTTTGAGAATGTCTATGTCACACACGGAAAAGATAAGGAGAAAGAGGAAGTTTTGCTGCAATTTAGAGAGAAGGGTGACATACTGCTTGCAACCACGGTTGTGGAAGTAGGCATTTCTCTGCCTCGGCTTACGCTTATTGTCATTGTCGGTGCGGAGCGGTTGGGGCTGGCTACGTTGCATCAGCTTAGAGGCAGGGTAGGACGTAACGGTTTGAAAAGCTGGTGCTACCTCTTTAGCAATACCCCGCAGAGTGAGCGTCTTGCGCAGTTTAGCAAAACCACCAACGGTTTCGATATTGCCAAACTTGACCTCAAGTTCCGGGACAGCGGCGACATCATAGACGGTACCATCCAAAGCGGTCAAAAGTTCAAATGGCTCGATATGGCTGAAGATGATGCAATCATATGCAAGGCGAAAGAGAGAGTGCACATTCAGGAAGATAATTGATCTATATAATATTGTGAAAGTGTTTTGTGGCAATGAAGAATAGGATGCACCGAGAGTGCATCCTGTAGGAATTAATAGAGTCCGAATTTCCCGTCGGCACGTTTGTACATGACACGCATATGGCCGTCATAGTCGTTGAAAACAATGAACTGGCGTTTTTTCTCTGCTCTTAGTGCTTCGATGGCTTCGTCGAAGTCAAGCGGTTTGTGCAGCTCCAAATCCATAGGGACAATCTCTATTTCGTCAATGTCAATGTCCGCTACTGCCTCAGCCTCTTCACCGAGGTCTTTAAAGCTGTTTATCTTGTGGTTTTTGATCTTTTCCGAGTAGCGTCTGAGTGATTTTTTGACACGTTCCATGCCCAGGTCGAGTGCGGCATAGACATCTTTGTTGCGTTCGGTGATGACAATGGTGTTCTTGTCTTTAAGATTGACCAGTATCTCTACACTAAAGCCTTTTTTCCCGTTCTTTTCATCGGCTGAAATGACCACATTCCCTGAAATGATATCGAGGTTGTATTTTTTCAATCCTTCCAACAGTGCATCAGCATAGGCTTTGATGGCATCGGTCAGTTCGAAATGTCGTCCGGTAATACTTTTATTCATGATAGATCCTTTAGTGTTGAAGTATAAAAAGCCCTCACGGACTTTCTATACTTAATTGTAACTTAATAGGCTTAATGAGGGGTAAATAGGAGCAGTTTATGAGTTTGGCTGACCCTGTATGTAGGCATAGCCTGTTTCTTCCAGAATAATGATTTTTAAATTTCCTGTAAATGAAGGGGAAGTGAATGTGATCTCACAGCGACCATTTTTTACATAGGTACTATAGGTATCTGTCGCACCACTAGAAGTGCCTCCTGAAGAGGTTGTATCAAGTATGCCTCTATGGGGTCTGCCCTTATTGTCAAAGGCAATATGTTTGGCTGCCGTCGTTGATGCCCCTTTGCAATTATTGAAAGTGACACTGTCAATGCCGTACTGAGAGGTAAGGAAAATCTGGTCTGATTCATCGTTGTCTTTTGTTGCATCGGATGTCCAGAGGTACTTTCCGGTAAGAGGATCTATTGCAGATTCATTTTTATCAATTTTCCCCTTTTGATCCATATCCGAACCAATTTTATAAATAACTTCATTACCATATGTTTTAAAGCGAATGAGCCAGAGTTTTTGCTGCCATTTGGCATCATTGTAGCTCTGCTTGTCATCAGTCAGGGCAAGATGCTGTGTATAGCGTATGGCCGAAAGAATATTGTCTCCGGCTTCCTGGCGCAGGTCACGTTCCATACGGGGAACCGCAAGTGCGGCAAGAATACCGATAATAATAATGACAAAGACGAGTTCAAGCATGGTAAAGGCGTTTTTTTGTTTCATAATCATATCTTTTGTAGTGTCCTTTTATGATATACGATATCCGGAGCATTCGTGGGATCTGGATGATCTGGTTCCTTGTAACTTACATAGGTATCTACCATAATGGACAATGGTGATTCCGGTGTCACTACCGTATTGTCAAGTTGTGTTGAACAGTTTACTATCTCAGTACTATCCCCAATATAGGCAATTTGGACATCAATAGAATAGCCTCCTATTGTTCCAGTTATCTCATTCAGGCACTGTCCTGCTGCACTTCGGTCGTTTGCCATAACGGCGAGTATGGCGTATTCTGTATAGCTTTTGGCATAAAGCATGGCTTGTTCACGCTGGTACTGTGCCGTGGTCTCTCTTGTCATTTTCGAAGAGAGGTTCATGACGAAAATGCTGACGCTTGACATGAGAATGATGACGATAATAGCGGTGACAAGTGAAAAGCCTTTTTTAGATGCTGTTGTTTGTATCATTAGAATACCGCCTTTTCTTTACAGGATGTAATGTTGTAGTCATCGCCGACTTCCTCTTGGACACAGAGCTTGAAACGTATGGTACTGCCGGCTATTTTAAATTTGAAGGTAGTGACATTCTTTAAGAGAAGCTCTTTGGTGTTGCCTCTTGCTGTAGCAGGTGAAGCAGCAAAATCATAGTAGAGGTTCAAGTCCCCGTTTTCTACAACCAGCGCATAGGAGGTCCAAGCAAGTTTGTAATGTTCCTTAATCGTTTTATTCGCTGCTGATGCAAGTGTAATGATGTCCCCTGCTGCAGATTGAACTGCATAGGACGTGGAATCGTTTGGAAAGTAGACATAGGCATTTGCAATGCTTTTTCCACTGGGAGAGAGGTTGCCGATAATGGTATTTGCAAGCGGTAAGTATGAGCCGGATGTTTTCATATGGTTAATATCAGTACTTGGGTTCTCAACATCGACGAAACCGCTCCAGCCCGATCTTCTGTCAGCATTGCTGCGAATGGCTTCAAAACTGTCACTGTCAGCAGAGACCCATTGCAAGCCTTTGTAGTTGTTGCCACTGATACTGAGACCTACTTCAGCGCTTTCAAGGGTGTTGTCATTTTTAATACGGAAAATCGTGCCAGGTATGGCATCTTTAATACGGTTTGCAATGGCAAGAGAAGCCAGCTCAGTCTTGATTGTCGCGCGATGTGTTGCCCGTTGTATAATATAGCTTTCATACACCTGCGCAACGATCTGCGAACCGATACCCGAGACGATACCCAGGATGATGATGGCAAATATCAGTTCGATCAGAGTATAGGCAGATCGGGATTGTTGCAGTAGTAACCTAAGTTTCATTAAAATGCCTTTGATGCAAGTTTGTATGCACCGATGTTACAGACAAATGCTTGCAATACGATTTGCTTGGCGTACTCATCGACACCGCTAGTACTCGTGAGCGTTACGGTAACATGTTTAATGTTGGTACTGCCTGCAGTTGTGTCTGCGAGTCCATTGAATGAAATAATACCATCTCCACCGGTTGTGTCATAGGGCCCTGTACCTGCAACAGGGCTATCGAGTGCATAGCTGACGGTAGTCGCTACACTGATCTGTTTGTCTGCAACATCTGATTTTCCTGCTGCAGCTACATTTTGCAATACATAAGTGCCGATGAAATCATCGACATCATCCTCAGGTGGTTCTCCTGCATCTTTCCCAAGGTTTGCAGGAGCGGTAGCGTTGATATTTTTTGTTCCGTCTTCACGAATGATGGAACGGCTGCTCTCTTTGGGGGTTCCAATACGCCAACTGTTGAGTTTAAAGAAGGAGAGATTGTTGTCAGCCGTTGTCGATACAATGAGAATTGGGTCAGGATACTCTTCATTGGTATCGCCTTCATCCCAGTGGTACCCCAAAATCATATTCATGTGTGAAGCCGCTTCAGTAATGGCCTCCTGCTGCAGTCCAACAAAGGAGCTTTTTGTGGCTGTGCTTATGAGTTTTGGTGCAGACATCAGTACCAGTCCCATAATGACAAGTGCAAAAATGAGTTCGATCATGGCGGCGGCAGTTCGCATTTTCATTGACATTACCATCCCAGTCGCCTGTTGGTTGTTTTACTGGAGTTTGTTTCCATGACATGGCCAGTTTTTCCGTATCCTGCCCAGTCACCGATGTTGATACATTTGACTCTGTAGAACGGTGAGGGAATGCTGTTACTGTCTTTATTGTAGATCAGCCAGTCACTTGTGGTTGTAGCAGTCGTCGTATCAAAGTCTATATCGGTTGTGTTGGGTGCTGTACAAAGTACCTGAATATTTTTATCACGACCGTTGGTATTGCCGTTTATAGTCACTGTAGCCGGATCCTGCGTTCCATTTAAGGTTGAGAGAATGGAACCGTTGGTAGCTCCCAGGGTAATATTGCCGTCATTTTGAGACATGTTGTGATCGACAGAAAGGAACCACTGGTATTGGTTTGTCTGACCATTGACAATGTCAACACCCGGACAGTTTGCTGCACTTGTCGGCCATCTGTTGCAATAAACCTCAACCATAATAGGTGTATTTTGGGTGCCTGTGGTAGTTTGGTAGAAATATATACTTGGTTTTGCTCTGGCATAAAGAAAAGTTACATTCTGATCAAGGTCTTTGTTACCATGTATTTGGTAATTGGGGCTTAAATCCGCATGCAGATTGCTGGGATTTGTCACATAAGTAATGTTGAAATCCTGAAATTCTATACTTCTGGGATTGACTGGCTTATTGTAATCGCGTTTGAAATTGAATCCAAGATCCATTGTAATGGAACCATTCATGTCTTTTGCAAAGAAATTTTTTGCCTGTGTAATAGAAATTGGCGTACTGATAGCAGTAGGTTCCGACGGTCTTTCAAAATTATCACTGCCCGAAGCAGGTCTATAGACCACAGTGCTGTCAGTAGTATTGTAATCTTTAATGCTGTACCACAAGTATGGTTTTTGTGTGGGTGCAGGAGTGTTATAGACATAGTGAAGACTCATGTTGACATCTTCGGCATAGCAGCCGTTAACGAAGTTGCTAAGCTGTACCCTGTTTTTTCCTGATGCATAAAAAGTTCCATTCATATTATAGCTCATGTCAGTATTGTTTATATTCAGTGTAGGAGGGGTATCTATGTATATAAAAGTCTGGCCTCCTGTTCTGGTATATGGCCCAGCCTTTGGAGTAATGCCTGACTGATCAAATGTGTAAGGGTAGAATCTAAGATGCAGATCAGTATAGTTGGTTGATGTATCCAGATTGGTATGCGTTGAGGAAATATCACATCCGTTGATACCTCTGTTTGCACTTGTTTGGACACTATTATCATTTTCAAGGCAGTCTGCATTTTGATTCGTTTTAAAATAGGATGGGTTATGGTGCACCATGTATTCGGATATATGGTCCACTCTTGTCCATTTGGAGTCTGTCATATTCATGTCATATTCACCCACCTGGTCAATAGGAAATGTCTGCTGTGCTACTCCACCTGTAAAAGGGAAACTGTTGTTTTTGTCATTTGTATCGTTACAGTTTGAAACACTGATAGTCGGTGCCCATACAAATGTGGCATTGACCTCGGCACTGTACCCAGGGGATGCATCGTTGCCTAGATGGGTGGTTGCGTTGACATCGTATAGATAGTTATACCCACCGGCGAGATTTACGTTGGGTGATGGGGCAGGGGCATTATTGGCAACTGCTACGCTGCTGGTAGAAGAAGAGGTACTTCCATTTGAGTCGGTAATGGTTGCATAAAATGCTTCGGGGCGGATGGCGAAGTTGTCTCTTGAACAGAGTCTTTTGGTTTGGTAGCCAAATATACACTGTAAACAGGTACGCACTTCTCCCCGGGAGAGGCTGAGCCCAGATTGGCCTCCACCACCATGATCGCTATTACCACCGGTATTGTCACCACACCATCGGCTAATTTGTCTACTGTTTCCGGTTGGCGGTACGAAATCTGGGGAGCATTGTTGACCTCCATAGCTTGGGAAATTATGTAGACGATAGGAGTCACTGCCAAGTTTATCAAAAATAATTAAGCTTCCATTTCCATCGAGAGGTGCGGAGATGAGGAAAGCGGCATTGGAAGAGGCTTTATCGAAAAATCCTGCATTATCCATCTCAGTAACATTGAGATCTCCAAGGTGTTCATTTTTATTTATGAATCCCCAAACTCTAGTGTGACTAATCTTTGTGCTATTATCGTCTGTACATGTGGCATCAGTGTAGTGGAATCCATCTGCGCTGATTGTTTCGATCGCTGCTGCTATGAGATAGTCAGTGCTGCCATAAAGGTTGTATTTATTATCATTTCCTGGGATCATAAACTCCAGCTTGTAGTGCTCTGGTCTTTTAACAACTTGTGTAGGCAAATTGTAGAAGAAGTCCGGATTTCCTGAGCGTGCCATTGCGGGATGCACTATGTTAAAACTGCCATAAGTAGGCTTATAACTTCCACTATCTTGGCAGATACCAAAATTTTTGAGCAGATTCTCCCTGTGTCCAATTTGCAGGTCTGTTCCATTTATATTGACAACAAGGTCATAGGAAACATGAGCATTGATCGGCATGTCAATATCCCCAGTGTTTCGAATATCAAGACTGTAGTATGTGTAAAGATACTCCAGTCCGCCAACATCTCCAATGGTAATGTTACGATCATAAGCATCAGAGACTTCTCTGCCGCTATCACTTAAGAATGTCATTGATTGTCCGGGCGGTGCGATGTAGGTGCTCTCTCGTTTATAGACAGCCTGTGTTGTATTGATATCTTCAATATGCATAGAAAGATTTTTGAGTGTGACATCAGAGTTTTCTTGGTTACGGAGGTAAAGTTTCACATCGAGTGGATTATTGGAGTTAAACGATCCTTTTATGCTTAATCCTTGGGTATCTGAAGCGGTGATATAGTTTCCGTTTTGCCCATAAGTGTAGTCATAGCAAATTTTTGGGACGAAAATTTTAGTAGAAAATGCGAGAACCTGAGGAAAAACCTGATCACAATAATTTTGCATTTTGACAACGCCGAATTTAATTTGGGTAGATGTTTGGTCATGTTTCATTATATTTGACGTATCGAAAATATCAAGGTCCATACCCTGGAAATAGCTTTTATTTGGGAAAATATCGTGATCTATATCAGTGAATGTCCCGTTGAACTTCTGAGTGCCCCCATTGCGGAAATTGGTCAAGTCAACAAAAGAGCCTGGCGAGTTCCCGTCTTCAACCTGTAAGGTATCATGATCCATTCCATAATCGCCACCTCCACCGAAAAATAGTAGTTTACTGTCGATCACCCCACTTTTTGGTGTTAAGAAACCACTTAATTGAATAGTGGTTTCGAAGGGGATGCCTGATCCATTACCCCAAGTTAAAAACTGATCGAATCCGTTAAAGATGGAGACATTGTGGTAGCTGAAAGCATTAGGATGGCTATTGCTAGTCGCCAAATCAACATTGTAAACTACAATAAGTGACCAACCTCCAAAGTGTCCCATATGAACCCCAGAATACCATGCTCCGTTAGGTTCGTTGATATGGGAAAAATACATATCACTGGGATTATCTACTCCTGGTGTTGCCATAACGTTGCCCACAACCAGTTGGTTATTTGTTGATGGCTGTATCCCACCATTTTTTATAATATTGGTGACATCGACATAAGCTTCGTAAAAATACCGAAACTGACCATTACGGGTATAGGCGTAATGGTATGTGCTATGATCCTTGGTGTTCCCACCTATCGGAGCGGTAATGGTGTGCACTATATTGTCGGGTGTACGGAGGTGGACACTGTTCCATCCGCTCACTTTAGTGTCTACTTCTGCAGTTGACGATGCGGTACCGTGTATTTGGCCCTGCCAAAAGAGTCCAGCCCAAATAATATGACCGGCATTGACATAATCCGGCAGGCGAAGGTTTGCTGCCGAAGAGTTTTTGTTATCGGTTCTGTCCCCTAGGTTCGTAATGTATGTATCGTCATTAATGGCTACAGGATCGGATCCGGCAAAATATGGTGTATTCTTATTACCAGACAATACTGAATTTCCCGTAGCAATAAAATCTCCCAGTACGATATTTTTACTACCACCATTAATGAGTGAGAAGTTTTTGTTGACATCAATATCGATGTAGCCATTACCATTACTCTGCCATCCATAACTATAATTGAAAGTCATTAGTGCAATAAAAATCATTCGGATCATTTTTTGTAGCCCCCATTCCCTCCTCCATTTTAACGGTAAGATCAATATAATAGTTAAAATAAACAGCGGAAAGAATAAAAGATTAAATAAATATTTACTATATTCCATTAACAACACCTTTAATACCCGATAGATCACCGGACGAGTTTTAAATATATACAAAAAAGTTATAACATTAAAATCACCCTAACGTACAATTAGCACCCTTTTCTTTTCATTAAGGCTGGTTTAACTTTTATTACATATATGAGTTAAAATATATCATATCTAAGATAAAAGGGATATAAAAATAAATATAACAAATGTCTTTAAAAAACTATTTCATCTATAGATTTACATGATGATATGTACAAAGAAGACATTAATGCATTTTTTACGAACTTTGAGCTATGATAGTACAAACCAATAGCGAGGTGAGCATGCAAATAAGAAATATTCTTTTGTTGGGGATGGCCACGGTGATCTTTGTTGTTTCAGGATGCGGAAAAACAGACGAGGTCGCCGAGTTCAACAAACCCGCGCTCTACTGGTACAAGAAGATTGCGGGGAGTATCAGCAGTAGCAATATGGACAAGGCTGACGAGTACTACATTTCGCTTAAAAGCGAGCATATGCTCTCCCCACTTATGCCAACAGCCATTACGATGCTGGCGCATGCGCACATGCAAAAAGAGGAGTATCTGCTTGCAAACTACTATTTTGACGAGTTCAACAAGCGCTATGCCGATGACGAAAGCAGGGAATATACTGAGTTTATGAAATTGAAGGCCTCGTTTCTTGGCATTAAAGATGTCTATAAAGACCAGAAGCTGATTATGGACAGCATTAACAAGGCAAAAGTCTATCTGATGCGCTATCCGGGCTCGGAGTATGCGCCGCTTGTCAATACACTGCTTGTACGGCTGCATATGAGCCAGTATTTGCTCAATGAGAACATCGCTGCACTCTATGAGCGTATAGACAAGCCTGAAGCTGCGAAGATATATAGAGAGAAAAACAAAAGTTCCCTGGTTGAGATGGCGGACATTACACCGCCACAGCAGGGCTTTTTGGGAAAAATATTTGATTGAAAGCAGAGGCTTTCAACGGAAATGAATTCTCAACAATATTGATGTTGCAAGGAAGGGTGGCGGATGCGTCGTTCCCTGATGTGAAGCCCAATACTTCTTTCGTTTGTATTACTCTGCTATAATTCAATTCATAAAATGTTTCACAGGAAAACATACCAAAATTACTTATTATTCAATATGAATTATTAGATCCAAAGGA
>JAUUDF010000036.1 GCA_030826885.1 Sulfurovum sp.
AATGAGAAATTGGAGTTAAATACATTTTTAGAGCTCGACTTAGAACCTAAGACGCACAAACAAGAGAATTTGGAAGTATTTGATTTTGGACTCAAGTTATTTAAAATGTTAACAGGTGAAAAGCGTTATACAGGCCTGGAAAACTTTGAAATTATTTTACAAGATGATCGTAAAATCACAAGAGATGAAGTGCATCGACTCAATCCAAAAGTTCCGGAGAAACTGAGTGAAATGATCTATATGATGACCGATAACAATAAAAAGAAAAGAGCACAAGTGTTTTCGGAACTTTTAATCATGATTACAGAAATAGCTTAACCTTGCTTTATAGTGCAAAAAAGGTGTTTACATTCGAACACCTTTTGATGGCATAGGGTGTTGGTTTAAACTTAAACACAAATTGTTTAGGGTTCATCATGGTAAAGATGAATTCGTCAGAGGAAAATCTTCTATTAATGGAATCGAATCTTTCTGGAGTTATGCTAAAATAAGATTAGTCAAGTTCAGAGGGACCGAAAAAAGGAACTTGAGTTTCCATCTCAAAGAATGTGAGTTCAGGTTTAATCATCGAGGCGAAGATCTAAATTTTTGTTACAAATAGTCAAAAAGGATCCTCTAAAGTTATCTTGACCCTTGTGATCAAAGGATATCTCTTTATGCAGTTTCAACCCTTCCTTGCCTACAGTGCCAGTGCCGGTTCGGGCAAGACATTTGCCCTTGCCGTACGGTATATCTCCCTGCTTTTCATGGGTGAATCGCCCGCTTCCATACTCGCAGCAACCTTTACGAACAAGGCTGCTGCCGAGATGCGTCAGCGTGTAGTCGATTCTCTGCGCAATTTAGGAGAAAATGAAGCGTTTCTTGATGCAGTCTGTGCAGAGACGGGGCTTGGCAGAGAGTTGCTTTTTGCCAAACAACCCGACGTGCTTGCACGGTTTCTTGCGTCTCCTTCGCATATTGTGACACTGGACAGTTTTTTTGCATCCATTTTGCGCTCTGCCTCACTGGAACTGGGCCTTGAACCCGATTTTTTGACCAAGGAAGAGGCACACGAAGCACTTGATGGGCATTTTCTTGAAGCGTTGAATAGAGAAGGACTCTTAAAAGAGCTGGTGCATCTATCGCTTGATATTGAAGACAAGCGTCTCACCCGTATCTTTGAGCTCATGTCACAGTTTTACAAGGTCGATCCGCTGCTTCCACAGCCTCCTGCAGCAGCAGGGTCTGTGGCAACGCTTGAGGCAGAGGTGGAAAAGCGGCGAAGGGCTATGGTAGAAATGCTCAAAGAGGAGGGTGCTTCCGAGAGGGCTATCAAACAGTTTGAGACGACGTCTCCCAAAGTATTGTTTGCCAAAAATCTGTTTGAAAACGCGTCGCTTGGGGAACACAGTTGGTTTAAAAAGGTAGCGACACCGGCTGTCGAACTGCTCTACAGTGAACTGAAGACAGCATTGGAACAATGGGTCAAGGCGAAAGAAGCCGTGGTACTCGCCGCACTTTTCAGAATTTATGACCACTACAAAAATGCCCTTATTGATGAGGCGAAAGGCAACGGAGTACTCAGTTTTGATGACCTGACCTACTTTACCTACCGACTGCTTTATGCGAGTATTTCCAAAGAGTTTCTCTACTTCAAGATTGATGCAAAGTTCAAACACATTCTGCTCGATGAGTTTCAGGATACCTCCACCCTGCAGTTTTTGTTACTCAAGCCGCTCATTGACGAAATATTTTCTGGCAAGGGCCAAAGCGAGCTGCGCAGCTTTTTCTATGTGGGTGATACCAAGCAGTCGCTCTATCGGTTTCGTGGAGGGGTGGAGGAGCTGTTTGACAAGGTTGCCGATCGTTACGGCGTAGAAGTAAAACAGATGGATACCAACTACCGTAGCAGCCATACGGTGGTTGCGCAGGTAAACTGTTGGTTTGAGAATACCATGCCCGGATATGTGGTGCAAAAGAGCAGACCTCATGCAAGTGAAGGCTATGTAGAGGTCGTAGAGAACGAACATGTTATAGATGAAGCTGTCACACAGGTAAAACGGCTGCTTGCACTGGGTGTGGATGTCGATGAGATCGCTTTTCTGGTCAGTACCAACAAGGATGGACAGGCACTGCAGGAGGCATGTGCCGCAGAGGGCATCCATACACTGCTGAAAACCTCTTCGTCACTGAAAAACCTTCCCAAGATCGCTGCGCTTGCAGCGATGGTTGCCTACCTCTACAGCGGTGAGCGTCTGGATGCAGAGGCGATGCTGCAGCGTGTCGGCAAAAGCCTTGAGCAGCTCGATCTTTCATGGTACTCACCTTATCTTTCTGTATTGCAAATCATTGACCGGCTTGTGAGGGAGTTTGGCTATTTTGACAATGATCCCAACATTTTAAAGCTTTTGGAGTTTGCTGCAGCCTATGAGAATATTCCGGATTTTCTTGAAGCATTTGAAACCTCAAGCATCTCCGTCGCGTCACATTCGGTACACGGCGCAAAGATCATGACGGTACATGGCTCCAAAGGACTGGAGTTTGATTATGTCATTGTTCTTGACAGGCTGACCAGACCCAAAGCCGATACCGCACCGCTGATCTTTCACTATAACGATGAGCTGTATATCGATAGAATCCTTTACCGTACGGCAAAAAGGGAGCATTTTGATGCAATCTATGCGGCAGTACTCCAAGAGCGCAAGCTCTCGGCGCAGAAGGACAGGATGAATGTACTTTATGTCGCGTTGACACGGGCAGTAGAGGCAATGATCGTGATTCGAAAACCCAAACAGTCCATTTTTGACGAGATAGGTCTGGAGGTGATGCATCGCGGCAGACTGGAGCCAATACAGCAGTCTGCAAAGGAAACTGCCTTGGTGCATACTGTACCGGAAGTACACATTAGCGCATATGGTACGCAGGAGAAACAGGAAACTTCCGAAGAGGAAGAGCGTGACATCGAAGCGATCCGTTTTGGCATTGCGTTGCACTATGCGCTGGAGATGCTTGGAGAGTTTGCCCCCGATGCACTTGAAGAGGCGATGACTGCCATGCGAAACCGTTATGGACAGATGCTCGAAAGTACACAGATAGAAGATATTCATCAGCGTATAGCACGTCTTTTGAAAGATGCACGTTTTATGCAGCTGCTTGAAGGAGCGAAGATCGGACGGGAGACGGCACTGAGCTACCGTGGAGAGCTCAGGCAGATCGATCTGCTCCTGGAATATGATGACCATGTACTGGTGGTCGACTACAAAAGTTCGTCCAAATACGAAATAAAGCACAGAGAACAGGTACGTTACTATATACAGGCAATCGAAACATTGACGGGCAAACCGACGGATGGAATGCTTATTTATCTTGAAAAAGAAGAAAACAGGCTTATATTCTTAAATTAAACTTAATTTAAATAAATTTTAAGCTTAAGTGGGTACAATCCGTCCACAAAAAGTATTTGCATGCAGATATTTTAACTTAAACAAGGAATTATCATGAAAATGACAAAAGTCGTAAAGCCTCATGAAGTACAGCGTGACTGGGTTCTGATCGATGCAGAAGGGAAAACGTTCGGTCGTATCCTGACTGAAGTCGCTTCCATCCTCAGAGGAAAGCACAAACCTTCATTTACTCCCAATGTAGACTGTGGTGACTACGTAGTGATCATCAATGCTGAAAAAGCGAAATTTACCGGTGTGAAAATGGATGAAAAAGAGTACTTTACCCACTCTGGATATTTTGGTTCCACCAAAAGCAAAAAACTTTCCGACATGCTCGAGAACCACACTGAAAAGCTCTACAAGCTTGCGGTAAGAGGTATGCTTCCAAAGACAAAACTCGGTAAGCAGATGCTTAAAAAACTCAAAGTGTATGCCGGAAGTGAGCATCCACATACAGCACAGATTAACAAAGGGGCTAAGTAATGGCAACTATCTACGCAACAGGTAAAAGAAAAGAGGCGATCGCAAAAGTCTGGATCACTCCAGGTAACGGTGAAATGCTCATCAACGGCAAAACACTCGACCAGTGGCTTGGCGGACACGAAACACTCAAGATGAAAGTCAGACTGCCTCTTGAAGCGACAAAACAGCTTGAGTCTATGAATGTAAAAGCATCCACACTCGGTGGCGGATACTCTGCACAGGCAGATGCTGTCAAACACGGTATTGCCAAAGCGCTTGTAGCATATGAGCCCTCTTTTAGAGCGATCCTCAAACCTATGGGGCTTCTTACTCGTGACTCCAGAGTCGTTGAGCGTAAGAAACCAGGTAAGAAAAAAGCGAGACGTTCTCCACAGTTCTCAAAAAGATAGTCGGTACTTTCCGAACACTCTTTTTCCCAACCCGTTCGGGTTGGACTCTTCTTATATTTTCCCCATTTTTTCTGGTTTTGGTATGTTTGTTTTTATGCTAGGAAAGAAAGTGCAACTTTTCAGTACTAATTTGGATTGACAAGAAAGTACGCTCCCAAAGCAAATACAACTGCCGCAACACTGCGTTTGATGACTACACCGATGTTATTGCCGACCTGGCATGAGGAACACTGTTTGTATTTTTTTGACTCGTAAAAAGCATAGAGAAAGAAACCGAGCATAAGTGCGAGCACCAAAGGAAAGGCGATCTTGTCAAACATGTAGATATGTTCGACGGTGTTTTTTTCGAACTTGAAAAGAGGGGTCAGAAGAGAGAGTCCCATAAAAAAGAGAATCTTGTCCGCAAAAGAGACAAAGTAGTCTTTCCGTGAGAAGGTAGGACAAACATCTCCAGGTTGCGGTACAAGCCCTTTGCCCTCCAGTGCGTCGAGAATGCGCTGTTTCTGTTTTTTGTCTATACGGTCAAGCATGGTACCGCCAAGCGAAAAGTCCATCATTTGCTGGAACATCGCGGCAAAATGTCTGTCTCCGTCTGCATCCATGTAGCAGGTGTTTCCGTTGCGGTCTTCATAGACGATTTTCATTTTCTCAAAACGCGGCACAACAGCACTGATATCGGGGTAGTAGCTGCTTCTCTCTTCTGCTTCGAAAGGTTTGCTTTTTTGCAAAATACGCGGGTTGGCAAACTCGATGTATTGGTCCTCTTTTTTAACAACGAACATATTGAACGGATGTGCTACCTGTATGGCACTGAGCGCATCAAGGTCGTGGCGTTTCATCGTATCGATGATGTCATCAAAAAGTTTTCCGACACTCTCATCGAAGCCTCTGACATCGCCGCATGCAAGAATACGCTCATCGGGGTAGACGGTTAGTTCTTTTACCATAAAGTAATCCTTTTATTTATGCATATAGGCACTATTTACCAAAACAGTTTGAATGTAAAATGGTTGGGTAAAGTGTGCGCAGAGTAATGCGGGCATCTGCCCGCAGAGGCTTAGTGGCTCTTTTGAACCACGATGATCATTTTAATGTTGATGATTACAAACCGGATGAACTGCCAGATAAGGCAGGTTCTCATAAATTTGACGAATGGTGTCGGTACCATCGCCTCAAAGCTTGCTTCATACGGTCTAATGTTTTTTTCTATTGAATGGTCTACGCTTGCCATATTTTTTCTCCTTCTTTCTTTTCTTTGCCAGCAAGAGAAACCTTGCTGTCTGATGTAACGTGCTTACGCCCTTTTCTTATTCAGGGATAAGGGTCCAGCCCGGCTTGAGTTTCGCTTTGTAAATAAACAGGTGGTGCAGGATATGCTTGATCCAGTGTCCAGCCAGTCCGATCTCACCGAAGGTATAGTCGAGGTCACGCCCGATACCAGGGTATTTTTCAAAGTCAGGCACTACAGGGTAGACAGTCAGCGCTGCCGCTGTACCGTCTGTCAGGCCTTTACCTGCAGAGGCGACACATGCCGCGCCCATTTCTGCCATAGAGGCTTCATGCAGGTGTGCATTTTCACCGTTTTTGATCAGGTCAACTACAGAGTGAGCGACCGCTTTACCGATAATACCTGAAGGCATACCTGTTCGTGGCGGTGTCGGGTTGATTGGTGTACCGTTTGGCGAACTCATCGGTTTGGAGATGAGGTGTGGCGGTGCAAAGGCGATACCGACGGCAAAGATATTGCTGTAGGTAGGGTTCTGATATGTTCTAGGCCAGTCACTTGCCTTCCACTCTTCGTATGGTTTGGCTGTATAGTCAGCATCGACTTTCAGGAAGCCGTTTGGCGCAAAGATTTTGTCTGTCATATCTTCACCGTTTTTATCGTACGCTTTGAGTCCTACACCGGCAAACGGCGGAATGAGCATCGCGAAATCGAAATCTTCTTCTCCGGTCGATCCGTCAAGCAGTTCGTAGTGTACTTTGCCCTCTTCAACCTTGTTGACATGCGCACCGACAAGCCAGTCTACGCCACGCTCAACAAAGAGTGATTCTGCAAAAAGCTTGGAACTTGCCGCATACATACCGCGTTTGATGTGCAGACCGCCGATACCGAAGTCTCCGAGGAATGATTCGTTGGAGATCCATTTGATTTCGAGGTTGTCTCTGACACCCGCTTTGCGTGCTTCATGCTCGATGTTGAAGATGTATTCGAATGCCGCACCCTGACAGGTACACATACCGTGACCGGTACCGACAAGTACTTTCTGTTTTTCTGTTTTTGCTTTTTCAAGTATTTTCTGAAGTTCGAGGTTTGCATGCAGTGCGTGGTCAGCCGTACAGACAGAAACAGTGTGTTCACCCAGCTGTCCTTCGCCGTTACCTAGACCCGGTGTTGCATCAAAGTTCAGTTTTGGACCGGTTGCATTGATGAGATAGTCATAGGTGATCTCTTCAGTCTGTCCCTCTTTGCCCTGACCGGTATACTCAATGGTAATGTAAGGCGTGTCGCTGTCCGCTTTTCCTTCGGGATGGATGGAAACCGCTTTTGCCTGTCTGTAGTCGATACCCGCTTTTTCGTAGACAGGTGCGAGTGGGAATACGACATCCTCTTTTGTCATCTGCCCTACACCGACCCAGATATTTGAGGGGATCCAGTTCCATTGAGAGTTTGGAGTAACGACCACTACTTCGTGTTCACTACCCAGCCACTTTTTTGCGAATGTTGCGGCAGTGTGTCCCGAGACGCCACCACCCATTACTACTAATCGTGCCATAGCCTTCCTTCTTGTTAAAGTCTTGTTGAATATCTATTGTAGGACAAGCTCTTTTAAAAAGAAATGAATTTTGTCTTTTTTATCTTTTTTATATAGATACATTATTATATGTATAATAAATTATTATTATTTTAATAATATAATATTATTTATTGTGTAGATTGAATCAATTATACTGATGAAATAGAGAGTAATTCTCTCTTGTTTGGACGGTCTGTTTTGATGTGATACAGTGAATGTATGGTAGAATCTTTCTAAAAAAAGGATAATAGTGTTTCTGGCCGTCCGTAGTACGTTTTTGCTTTTTTTTATGGTGGCCATCCTCGATGCATCAGTCTGGAACAGCCCCTATTCCGAAACTCTTCGTCGGCAGAATGTACTTTTTAGCTCTTTCTCCTCTCCGCCCAAACACCTTGACCCCGTACTTTCCTATAATGCGAATGAATGGGCGATACTCTCTCAGATATATGAACCGCCGCTGCAGTACAACTATCTCAAGCGTCCCTATGTGCTAGAACCGTTGAGTCTGACTGACATGCCGGAAGTGACTTACTTGGACCGTTTGGGAAAAGAGGTAGATCGGCTCAGTGACAAGGTTTCCTATTCTCGTTACCGGCTGTATCTAAGAGAGGATATACGATATGCGCCTCATCCTGCTTTTGCAAGGAATAGCAACGGTACACTGCGCTACGGAAAGATTGACTGGAAAACACTTGATTCACTCGAAACACTTAATGATCTCAAAGAGCGTGGCAGCAGACGTGTTACGGCAGAGGATTATGCCTATGCGATCAAACGGATGGCTGTCAGACAGTACCACTCTCCCATTCTCGATACGATGATTCCCTATATTGTCGGACTGCGAGCATTTTCCAAACAGATCACCGCTGTCGCAAAAGACAAACGCGAAAAGAAGGAAGTACTTGATCTTCGCCCTTACCATATAAGAGGAGTGAAGGTAATTGACAGGAATACGCTGGAGATCACTATCAGAGGGAAGTATCCGCAATTTCTCTACTGGCTGGCAATGAATTTTTTTGCGCCCATTCCGTGGGAGGCCGACCTGTTTTATCAGCAGGAGGGATTGCAGGCAAAGAATATATCGCTCGATACCACACCGGTGGGGACAGGAGCCTACTATCTGGCGGAGAACAACCCCAATGCGCGAATGCGACTCAAACGCAATCCTCTGTTTCATACCGAGTATTACCCTTCACTCTCTTTGATAGAGCAGCAGGCAGCAGGTATTTCCGAAGCACTTCTTGCAGATAGTGGTCAACCGTTGCCGTTTATAGATGAGGCAGTCTATTCACTCGAAAAAGAAAGTATTCCGCTTTGGAACAAGTTTCTTCAGGGCTATTACGATGCATCCGGTATCAGTGCCGAAGCGTTCGATCAGGCAGTGCAGATAGGCAGCAGCGGCAGTATGGGGCTGAGTGAAGCGATGAAGCAGCAGGGGATTAGCCTGATCAGTGCGGTACAGCCTTCGATCTTTTACATGGCATTCAATATGGCAGATCCGGTTGTGGGAGGCTACAGTGTTGCACAGCGGAAGCTCAGACAGGCAATCAGTATTGCGCAGGATCAGGAGGAGTATATTTCCATTTTTCTCAATGGACGCGGTGTGGCAGCGCAGGGCCCCATTCCTCCCGGCATCTTCGGCCATGAAGAGGGGAAGAGGGGAATTAACCCGGTGGTATATGACTGGGTAGAGGGCAGACGTGTGCGCAAAAGTCTTGCGGTAGCCAAGAGACTGTTGGCAGAAGCAGGTTACCCCGGCGGCATCTCTGCGAAAACGGGAAAAAGACTGAAGCTCTACTACGATACTACGGCAACGGGGCCTGATGACAGGGCACTCATGGACTGGCGACGAAAGCAGTTTGCCAAACTGGGTATTGAGCTGGTTATTCGGGCGACGGACTACAACCGCTTTCAGGAGAAGGTGCGCAAAGGCAAAGTGCAGCTCTTCTCCTGGGGGTGGAATGCAGACTACCCTGATCCGGAAAACTTTCTTTTTCTGCTTTACGGAGGCAATGCCGTTATCGATACCAATGGTGCAGGGATCAACAGTGCCAACTATAAAAACCCCGAATTTGACACACTCTTTAGAGAGATACGCACGATGGAAAATACGCCCGAACGTCTTGCCAAAATAGAAAAGATGCTGCAGATAGCCAGAGAGGATGCCCCGTGGGTCTGGGGGTTTTACCCCAAAAGCCTTGTACTGGTACACAGCTGGTTCAAAAATGTTTCTCCCAATGCCATGGCAAACAACACACTGAAATATAAACGTATCGACCCCAGGACAAGGTATGTCAAGCAGGAGCTCTGGAACCGTCCGGCGGTGCTGCCGCTGTTGATTATGATTGCGGCGGCAGTGCTGGGACTGCTGTGGCTCTATCGTGCCTATAGAAAATCGGAAGAGGCAGTGATCTCTCCGGCAGGAAAGGAGGGTAAATCGTGATGTTTGCCTATATCATCCGTAGAGTACTCTACGCCATCCCCATTCTCATTGGGGTCAATCTCATTACCTTCATGCTTTTTTTTATGCTCAACTCTCCCGACGATATGGCACGTGCCCAGCTTGGAGCAAAACAGACGACACCGGCAATGATCACGGCATGGAAGGCGGAGAAGGGCTACGACAAGCCGCTCTTTTACAATGAAAAAGCTTTGGGCATAGAGAAGGTAACCGATACCCTTTTTGTACAGGAGTCGTTGAAGCTTTTTGCCTTTGATTTTGGCCGTTCCGATGCCAACAGGGATATTGGCAGAGAGATAAGAGAACGGATGGGGCCGAGTCTCTCCATAGCCCTGCCGACCTTTCTCATTGCACTGGTGACCAACATCTCTTTGGCACTACTGCTGGTACTCTTCAGGGGTTCCATGCTCGACCTTTCCATGATGGTCGCAGCCGTGATGATTATGTCGGTATCGGGACTGTTTTACATTATTCTGGGGCAGGTACTTTTTTCGAAGCTGTGGCACTGGGTACCCATCTCAGGGTATGCCCATGGGTGGGAAGGGGTGAAGTTCATTCTCTTACCGGTGTTCATCGGTGTGTTTGCCGGACTGGGAAGCGGTGTAAGATGGTACCGTGCGATCTTCCTTGAACAGATCAATCAGGACTATGTCCGTACCGCACGCGCGAAGGGGCTCTCAGAGATACGGGTACTCTTCACGCACGTATTGCGTAACGGGATGCTGCCTATTCTGACAGGGGTGGTTGTGATTATTCCTTCTTTGTTTATGGGCAGTCTTATCATGGAATCCTTTTTTGGTATACCCGGGCTTGGCTCTTACACGATCGATGCGATCAACGCGCAGGATTTTGCCATTGTCAAAGCGATGGTGTTCCTGGGGTCCGTGCTCTACATCGTAGGGCTCATTTTGACTGATATCTCCTACACTCTTTTTGATCCGAGGGTAACATTGTGACGCTGCATCTGCTTTTGACCGACATACTTGTATGGGTACTTGTGTTGTTGTTTGTGCTGCTTGGATGGCGTATGGGACGTTCAGTGCAGATACGCCGGACATGGCACCGTATTTTCCGATCGAAAGTTGCGATGGCATCTGCGGTGATACTGCTTTTCTATATACTCTTCGCGCTGCTTGATTCAGTCCATTTCAGAGTCGACAATGCCAATGAAAAAAATGCCCTCAGAGAGGGGGAGATCGTCTCTCTGCTCGATTTGGGTATGCTTCACAGGAAGCACTACAGCGAACGTACCTACTCCGCACCCTTTGCGCTTCGAGAGTACACCAAAAGTACGGTTGTCGATGAGCAAGGAAGAGCACGGCAGCGCTACCTGCCGTTATGCTATGTAAAGGACGGGGACTATATACGACAGAGTGTACTTGGCGCAGGGCTGGGACTGCTGATTGCCCTGGGGTTCATACTGGTGCATTGGGTGTGGCGCAGAAAAAGAGAAGAAGAGACGGTCTTACCGTGGCTGAGTGCCTACATAACATTTGCCCTGCTATTTATGTTGTTTGGATGTATGTATGTAATGAGTTTTTCTTATCATGTTTTGGGTACGGACAAGGTAGGGGGCGATGTGCTGTATGCTTCGCTGAAGAGCATACGAACAGGGGTACTCATCGGTACACTGACGACACTGGTGACACTGCCGCTGGCTGTAGTGCTCGGGGTGAGTGCAGGGTATTTCAGAGGCTGGGTAGATGATGTGATTCAGTATCTCTATACGACACTCAGTTCCATTCCCGGCGTTCTGCTTATCGCCGCAGGCGTGTTGACGATGCAGGTGGTGATGGACCAGTATGCTGACTGGTTTGCTTCGACCCTGGAGCGTTCCGATTTGCGGCTGCTGTTTCTGATTGTCATTTTGGGGGTGACAAGCTGGACGAGTCTGTGCCGCATGGTACGTGCTGAGACACTGCGTATCGCCAAAATGGACTATGTTACGGCGGCAAGAGCATTTGGTGTGGGCAAAATGCGCATTATGCTCAGACATATTGTGCCAAACCTGATGCATATTATTCTTATATCGGTGGCACTGGACTTCTCCGGACTGGTACTTGCCGAAGCGGTACTCTCCTATGTGGGGGTGGGGGTCGACCCGACCATGTACAGTTGGGGGAATATGATCAACCAGGCACGTTTGGAGATGGCACGTGAGCCCATGGTCTGGTGGTCGCTGTTCGCCTCTTTTATTTTCATGTTCATTCTTGTGCTTGCGGCCAATCTCTTCTCAGACAGAGTGCAGCATGTGCTTGATCCGAGGAATGTCTCATGAACAGACTGCTGCATGTCAACGGATTGAGGCTCGAAACAGCGGGAAAAACAGTGCTTCATGATGTAAGTTTCACTATTGGCAGGGGAGAGATATTCGCACTGGTCGGAGAGTCTGGCAGCGGAAAGTCGCTGACATCACTGGCCATTATGCGCTTGCTTCCGCAGGCAGTAAGGGTAACAGGCGGAGAGATTGTACTTGAGGATGTCCCTCTTTTCAGGCTGACGGAAGCGCAGATGCAAAAGGTGCGAGGCAAACGCATCTCGATGATCTTTCAGGAACCCATGTCCGCACTCAATCCCGTCATGACCATCGGTGAACAGGTGGCGGAGGCATTGCGGCTGCACTTTGATCTTGAAGAGAGTGAGGTAAGAAGACGGGTTGTCGCACTTTTTGAAGAGGTGGCGCTTCCTAATGCATCGGCACGCTACAGCTGGTACCCTCACCAGCTCTCCGGCGGGCAGAAACAGCGTGTGATGATTGCCATGGCACTGGCGTGTGAACCCGATCTGCTCATTGCCGATGAACCGACTACCGCACTCGATGTGACCGTACAGGCGCAGGTGCTTGAACTGCTGAAGAAAATTTGCCAGAATCGGGAACTCTCGATACTCTTCATTACCCATGACCTTACCGTGGTGTCACAGATGGCGGACCGGATTGCGGTGATGAAAGAGGGGCACATCGTAGAAACAGCCGACACCGCACACTTTTTTTCCGCTCCTTCGCACCCCTATACGCAGAGATTGCTGCGTGATGCACTGGGTATCACACCCAAACCCAAAGAGCATAGAGATGAGACCTTGCTTGAAGTCGAGGATCTCAAGGTACACTTTCGGGTGAAAAAAGGGCTTTTCAAACGAGCAACAGAGAGTGTGAAGGCTGTTGACGGGGTTTCGCTAAAAATTGCACGCGGCACTACACTGGCACTGGTGGGGGAGTCTGGCAGCGGAAAGAGTACCCTTGCACAGGCGATCCTTTCACTTGTACCTGTGACGAAAGGGCATATCCATTATAGGGGTCATGACATCACACGGCTTTCGGAAAAAGAGCGCAAACCCTATCGGCAAAAGATGCAGGTGATCTTCCAGGATCCATTTTCGGCACTCGATCCGCGCATGCGCATTGGAGAGATTATCAAGGAGGGCATGGAGAGTTTGGAAGCAGGCCCCCGTAATAAAGCGCAGCAGCGTGCCTGCATTGAAACATTGTTGCAGAGGGTTGAGCTCGATCCCTCATACATTGACCGCTATCCGCATGAACTCTCCGGCGGGCAGCGTCAGCGTATTGGCATTGCCAGGGCACTTGCAGTCGATCCAGAGCTGATCATCTGTGACGAACCGACCTCCGCACTCGATGTGAGTGTACGCGCACAAATACTAGCATTGCTAAAGCGATTGCAGCAAGAGACAGGCGTCTCCTACCTGTTTATCACGCACGATCTCTCCATTGTCCCTGCCATTGCCGACAGTGTTGCGGTAATGCAGGCGGGGAGAGTGGTTGAAGCCGGAGAGACGGAGAGGGTTCTTCTTAGTCCAACACACCCCTATACCCGTACACTGCTTGCAGCGGCACCCAAACTGCCCATATTTCACACAAAAGAGAAGCCATGACCATACTGTTTGACCTTGACGGTACCCTGATAGATTCGACCGAAGCGATTCTGGAAAGTTTTGCAGTCGCTTTTGAAACCTTTCATGAGAGTGTGCCTGATGACGAAACGATTAAAGCACAGATTGGACATCCCCTTGATGCAATGTTCAAAAGTATGGGGGTGCCGGACGCACTTGTATGGGCGCATGTTGACGCCTATAAAGAGCACTACAGAAAGATCTCAAAAGCAAAAACGATGCTGCTGCCGCATGCGAAAGAGGCGGTGGAACTGGCCGCAAAACATGCGATACTCGGGGTAGTGACGACCAAAACGGCACTATACTCAAGAGAGCTGCTTGAACATATGCAGATTATGCACCACTTCAGGACGCTTGTCGGCAGGGAAGACGTTACCCACCCCAAACCCCACCCCGAACCGGTACTTAAAGCGCTTTCAAAGCTGAAAGCCGATACAAAGGAGTGTTGGATGATAGGAGACACCCCGATGGATATCGGTGCGGCACAGGCAGCGGAGGTTTCGGCTGTAGCTGTTTCCTGCGGTTATGCGGATGAGCATGAACTCTTGTCGCATGGCTGCCGGGTTGCCTGTAATGCGCTCGAAGCTGTGAAGATAATTGTCGAATCATAACATCAGGTTAAAAAAATTCTAATTTCAAGCACAGTTTAAGAGTCTCACCATTACAATGGGGTACTTTTCAGTAGTTTGGGTGTATACTCAAATACTTAACCACGTATAGAGGAGATACTATGATAGAGATCAGATGGCACAGCCGTGCAGGTCAGGGTGCCGTTACCGGTGCAAAGAGTCTTGGTGACATTGTTGCAACGACCGGAAAAGAAGTTCAGGCATTTGCCCTGTACGGTTCTGCAAAAAGAGGGGCGGCGCTTAGAGCCTATAACAGAATCGATGACAAACCGATCATTACCCATGAGAAGTTTATGAACCCTGACTATGTTCTGGTTATCGACCCGGCACTGGCAATGACAGATGACATTACCATGAATGACAAAGAGACGACGAAGTATATTATTACGACGCATATGGAGAAAGAAGATCTGATCAAAGAGATCCCTGCACTGCAGGATAAAGCGGACAGAGTATTTGTTGTAGACTGTATTCAAATTTCGCTTGATACAATCGGAAGATCGATCCCGAATGCGCCGATGTTGGGTGCTTTTGTCAAGGTCTCTGGTATGTTTGAACTGGATTATTTCCTTGAAAATATGAAACGTGTACTTGCAAAGTTCCCGCAAAAGATCATTGACGGTAACATGCAGGCGATCACAAGAGCCTATAACGAAGTAAAGTAGAGGGAGAAAAATATGCAAGATCTTAAACTCAAAGCAGCGGACAAACGCGGAATTCATCAGCTTGGCGGTGATGAACTGGTCGGTTGGGATGAAGTAACACAGGGGATCATCCTCACTTCGTTTGAAGGTGATGCCTCTAATGTTGCTCATCTTAAAGCGGAAGAGCGAAACTATTCTGATTTCAACTCCTACACTGCAACTGTTGCTTCATGGAGAGTACAAAAACCGGTATTTAATATCGATGTCTGTATTGACTGTCAGAACTGTTGGGTATGGTGCCCGGACACTTCGATCATCTCCCGAGACAAGCAGATGCTTGGAATTGACTATGACCACTGTAAAGGGTGTGAAGTATGCGTGGAGGTATGTCCTACCAATCCAAAATCACTGTTGATGTTTAACGAACAGGAAGACCTTGAGACGGCGCTGTCTCAGTGGCCTGAAAAAAAGAAAAAAGAAAAGTAAGGGGCTGACATGGCAGAAAAATTTGACTTGAATGAAAGAGAAGTATGGGATGGTAACTACGCTGCTTCCCAGGCACTGAGACAGGCACGCGTAGATGTAGTTGCAGCATATCCTATTACGCCTTCTACACCTATTGTTGAAAACTATGGTGCCTATGTGGCAAACGGATATATAGATGGCGAGTTCGTTATGGTCGAGTCCGAACATGCGGCAATGTCCGGGTGTGTCGGTGCTTCTGCAGCGGGTGGACGTGTGGCAACAGCTACCTCCTCTCAAGGATTTGCGTTGATGGCAGAAGTACTCTATCAGGCATCCGGTATGAGACTGCCTATTGTACTGACGGTAGTCAACCGAGCGTTGGCATCTCCGCTGAATGTACGTGGTGACCATGCCGATATGTATCTTGGGCGTGATTCCGGATGGATTCAAATCGATGCATTTAATGCTCAGGAAGCATATGACCTTACCCTGTGTGCCTTTAAAATCGGTGAGAACCATAGTGTCAGACTGCCTGTAATGGTGCATCAGGACGGGTTCATTACCTCTCACACGGCACAGAATGTCTATCCGCTTTCCGATGAAAAAGCGTATGAGTTTGTAGGTGAAATTGTACCTGTAGACGACATGCTCGATTTCTCCAGACCGGTAACGTATGGTGCACAGACAGAAGAGGACTGGCACTTTGAACACAAAGCAAAACAGCACAAGGCGCTGATGGACTCCCGTCCGGTTATCGATGAGGTATTTGCAGAATTTGAAAAATTCACAGGCAGAAAATACAACAGGGTTGAAGGGTACGATATGGACGATGCCGAAGTAGTCATCGTTGCACTCGGTACGACAGTTGAGACTGCCAGAGTTGCTGCACAGGAACTCAGAGAAGAAGGTATTAAAGCAGGTGTTGTCGGTATTCGTGTATTTAGACCGTTTCCATTCGATGATGTAAGAGATATGCTTGAAAATGCCAAGTCCGTTGCCGTACTTGACAGATCAAGCCCTGGAGGTGCGATGGGTGCATTCTTTAATGAGGTCTCTGCAGCACTGTACACCACGCCGAACAGACCGTTGGTAACAAACTATATTTACGGGCTTGGAGGAAGAGATTTCTCTGTAAATGAAGCCAAGCGTATCTTTATGGAGCAGAAGGCCAATGCCGATGCAGGACATATTACAACAGATATTCAACAGTTCTCGGGACTAAGAGGACCGCACCTTGGATATTTTCAGACTAAAAGGAGCTAAAGATGGCAATTACATCAATTAAAAACCTGAAAGAATTTTCAACCAATAACGACAGATTCGAAGGTGCGCTTACACTGTGTCCCGGATGTGCCCACTCTATGATCGTCAGGGAACTGATGAACTGTACAGATGACAACCTTGTCATCGCCTCTAATACAGGGTGTCTGGAAGTTTCCACGGCAGTTTACCCCTTTACCTCATGGGATACCTCATGGATTCACATCGGTTTTGAAAACGCAGCAACCGCTGTAACCGGTGCAGAAGCGATGCATAAGGCAAGAAAACGAAAAGGGACACTCAAAGACAATGATGCGCCTGTAAAGTTTGTTGCCTTTGGCGGTGACGGTTCAACATTCGATATCGGGTTCCAGTGGCTTTCCGGTGCCGTAGAGCGTGGACATGACTTTACCTATATCTGTCTTGATAACGAGAACTATGCCAATACCGGAGGCCAGCGTTCATCAGCAACGCCTATTGGTGCGCATACCTCTACAGCTCAGGCAGGGACACACTCTTACGGGAAAAAACAGAAAAAGAAAGACATTGTAGCGATCATGGCGGCACACGGTGCACCATATGTTGCACAGCTGGCGCCAAACAAGTGGAAATCGATGGCAAAAGGTTTCCAAAAAGCGCTTGAAACTGAAGGTCCATGTTTCATTAACACGGTCTCTCCTTGTTGTACAGAGTGGAAGTTTGATCCGAAAGATACCATCAACATCACTGACCTGGCAACAGATTCTCTGATGTTCCCAATTTATGAGATCATCGACGGACATGAGCTGAACATCCTTTACAGACCGAAGAACGTTCTGAAGGTAGAGGACTACCTTGCGGCACAGGGACGCTACAAACACCTCTTCAAGCCGGAAAACAGACATGTTATCGACGAGATTCAGAAAAACATCGATGAGTATTGGGAGATGTTGCAGCGTCGTGAAGAAGCACGCGTTTAAACGCGTAGCTTTGGCACATCTTTCACTTTTGGCTGCAGACATTGCCTGCAGTCACGTACTTAAAAGTATGCTCCTTTGTCAATGACTTTGCTAAAGCAAAATATGTACCAAATCAGAACTTATCTGTTTTCGATATATTTTACTTCAAATATTTAAATTTTCAAGTGCTACTTTTTACATAAAACAAATTTTTTTCAATCAACTCTTCATTCTTCACTCTTCACTCTTCACTTTTTCCGTTATAATTTGAAAAACTATATAAGGAAAAACCCATGCCACTGTTAGACAGTTTTACCGTAGACCATACCAGAATGATTGCCCCTGCCGTCAGGGTTGCAAAAAAGATGAAAACACCGTGCGGTGATGATATTACCGTCTTTGACCTGCGTTTTACAGTTCCGAACAAAGAGAAACTCTCTGCCAAGGGTATCCATACGCTTGAACATCTCTTTGCAGGGTTTATGAGAGAGCATCTCAACTCCAAAAAGGTAGAGATTATCGATATTTCTCCAATGGGGTGCAGAACCGGTTTCTATATGTCTCTGATAGGAACACCGTCGCCTAAAAAAGTTGCCAAAGCGTGGGAAGCCTCCATGCAGGATGTTTTGAATGTCAAGAGTGAAGCAGACATCCCCGAACTCAACCTCTACCAGTGCGGTACCTGTAAAATGCACTCCCTTAAGGCCGCACAGAAAATTGCTAAAAAAGTGCTCAAAAAAGGGGTTGGCATTATGGATAATGCAGCACTGAAACTGAGCAAAAAAGATCTCAAACGTCTTGAAAAGGAGGGAAATGTATGCTAATTTGGATACCGGTAAAGAGTGAAAATGCCGAACATTCAGAAATTGCACCACAACTTGAAGCAAAAAAATGGGCACTGGTTGATTTTGATGCCGGAGAGATGCAGTCTTTGACATTTTATAACAGTATTGACGAACTTGGCGGAGAGTGGGTCGATTTCATTGTGCTTGCAAACAAATTTGAAAACTACCTCGATTACATGAATGAGGGAATGATGGTACTGGTGGTACGCGAAGGACAACAAAGTATAGAAGAGATTGTTGAAGCCTTTAAATTTAAAGAGCTGGATGAAATAGGACTCTAAAAACGAATTGGGAATTGGGGTGTATGGATGAAATCAAAAAGTTGGCAGGGGTATGACCCTGCACTGCGAGATACAAAAGAGAGGATTGTCAGTGATGACGGTTCGCTTACCCTCTACTCCCAAGAGTTCAATGAATCTTACCATTCACCCAAAGACGGTGCATTGTGCGAAAGTCTCAACAAGCATGTCATTCCTGCACTAAGACTCCATAAAGACAAAACATCACTGACGATTCTCGATATCTGCTACGGACTTGGCTATAACACACTTGCAACACTCTACTATATTCAGGCCAACAATCTTGATGTGAAGGTACATATACTCTCTCCGGAGTTTGATGAGGCTTTGGTACGTTCACTCAACGAGTTTGAGTACCCAGAAGAATTTGCGTCACTTCGTCCCGTTATCGAAGCGATTTCAGCCTCTTTTCGTTATGAAGATGACCGGTTCAATATAGAAGTATTGATCGGTGATGCGAGGGAGAGCATTCCCAAACTTCCTGCTAATAAAGTCGATATTGTCTATCAGGATGCTTTCAGTCCCAAGGTCAATCCGCTTTTGTGGACGAGAGAGTGGTTTGCCGATCTCAGGGCACTTTGTAGGAACGATGCCGTATTGACGACCTACTCGACAGCAGCAGCCACGCGTATGGCCTTACACGAAAACGGTTTTGCGCTGCACTACTATGATGCACCCAATACACGCCGCTCACTGATTGCATCACCACAGTGTATCGAGGGTCTGGAATGGATCGATATGGCTTTAAAGATGAGGCGTAACCCTGATGCGAAAAGCTTGAGAGACAGTGATCTTTTAGATTAGTAGCTCATGGCTATCTGATCTATTTCATCCCATCCCAGAGTTCTTTTTTTGTGTGATCGCTGGGAGAGAATGTGCTCGATGTAGCGAGCGAACATATCGGTTTCAATATTGACCTTTGTGCCGATACGGTACTCTCCTATAAGGGTATTTTCAAGGGTGTGGGGAATAATGGTCAGTCTGAAACTTTCCTCATAGACATCATTGATGGTAAGTGAAACACCGTCAATGGTAATGGAGCCTTTTGGAACAATGTAGCTAATCTGCTTTGGATCGACTCTGATCACAAAATCCGTGCCGTTTTCCCGTTTGCTGATCTGTACCACCTCTCCCACGCAGTCTACATGCCCCTGCACAATATGCCCTTCAAAACGGTCATTCATCTGCATGGCAGGTTCAATGTGGACTTTGCCTTTGAGTTTGCTCTCATCGATGATGGAGCGTGTTTCGTCGGCAAGTTCGAGATCGAAGCCGTCAGCGTTTACCTTGATGACGGTCAGGCAGAGACCGTTTACAGCGATGGAGTCGCCGAGTTTGGCACGATGTTTCGACATAATTGTCAATATGTTGTTTTGGTAGCTTTTGACGCTTGCAATTTCACGAATAAGTCCTGTGAACATTAAAAACTCCTTTGGAGTTGAGAAGGTAGAAGGTAGAGGGTAGAGGGTAGAATATGTAACATACAGACCTGCTTAGTTAATTTGGATATAATTCGCTAATTATAACATAGAGGCGTGTGTAATTGGGGTGAAACAGTTGGATGGATACATTTACCTGCTGCCTTCTACCCCTTACCCTCTCTCATTGGAGTTTGAAAATGGATTATGATGTCATCGTGATCGGCGGCGGTCATGCCGGTATTGAAGCCTCTTTGGCATCGGCGCGTATGGGTGTGAAAACGCTTTTAATCACCATACTGGTTGAACAGATAGGGGCAAGTTCGTGCAACCCTGCCATCGGCGGGCTTGCCAAAGGGCATTTGGTTAGAGAAGTCGATGCACTTGGCGGCGAGATGGGACTCTGTACCGATGCAACAGGGATACAGTTTCGTACCCTCAATGCTTCGAAGGGGCCTGCGGTACGCGGTACCCGTGCTCAGATCGATATGGACAACTACCGTGAATATATGCGTACCGTTGTACTCAACACGCCCAATCTTGATGTTAAACAGGAAATCGCAGAGGGACTGATCATCGAAGAGGGGGTCGTAAAGGGGGTAACGACACAGCTTGGCAACCGTTATTCCTCCTCCAGGGTTGTCATTACGGCAGGGACATTCCTCAACGGGCTTATTCATATTGGCGAGAAGAAGCAGACTGCCGGCAGGCAGGGCGAGTTTGCTTCTGTAGAGCTGGCAGAGTACCTGCGTGGACTGGGGCTCAATATCGGACGTCTCAAGACCGGTACCTGTGCACGCATCGATGCCAAGAGTGTCGATACCTCAGTGATGGAGGTGCAGCCGGGTGATACGCCGCCGCCGCCTTTTTCGTTCCGGACAGATCGTCGCAGTTTCAATCCCAAGCAGTTGCCCTGTTATGTCACCTATACCAACGAGGAGACTCATGAGATTATTGAGAGCAATTTCTACCGTGCGCCGATGTTTTCCGGACAGATAGAAGGGGTGGGTCCACGCTACTGTCCAAGCATCGAGGACAAGGTCAACCGCTTTCGTGACCGGGAGCGCCACCAGATCTTCGTGGAACCGCAGACGATGGACGAGACGGAGTACTACATTAACGGCATGAGCACCTCTTTGCCGATTGATGTACAGCTCGAGATGGTACGCTCTGTCAAGGGGATGGAAAATGCAAAGATCGTGCGCTACGGCTATGCGATAGAGTACGACTACATCGATCCTACGGAACTGAAGCACACGCTTGAAACCAAAAAGATAGCCGGCCTTTACTTTGCCGGACAGACCAATGGTACGACCGGTTATGAGGAGGCAGCTGCACAGGGACTGGTTGCAGGTGTCAATGCCGCACTCTCGGTGAAGGGAGAAGAGCCGTTTGTACTCAGACGGGATGAAGCATACATCGGTGTCCTCATCGATGATCTGGTAACGAAAGGAACGAAAGAACCCTACCGGATGTTCACCTCCCGTGCAGAGTACCGTCTACTGCTTCGTGAGGATAATGCTGACAGAAGACTGCTCGGTCATGCCAAGCGTCTGGGACTGCTTGACGAGGCGTATATTGCCAAAGTGGAAGCCAAAGAGGCTGCCATTAGCGAAGCAATGGACTTTTTGAAGTCAAACTATGCCACGCCAACCAAGGAGTTCCTTGCAAAACTGGAGCAAATAGGTGCACAAAAAATCAATGACAAGACACTCTGGGTCGATGTCATCGCGCGCGGTGAATTTGACAGAGAAAAACTCGTTACACTGCTTCCGGAGTTTGGTCAATACGATGATGAGGTGATGGAACAGATACTGACAGAAGCGAAATACTATCGTTACATCGAAAAACAGGCACAGCAGATAGAACAGATGAAGGAGATGCTCAAGATTAAAATTCCCGAAGGGTTCGATTTCACAACTGTGCAGGGACTCAGTAACGAGATTGTCGAGAAGCTGCAGAAGGTCAATCCCCCGACACTGCACGCTGCATCCGAGATTTCCGGTGTAACACCGGCATCACTGGAAATACTGCATGTATATATTAAAATGAAACAGAAAGGTAAATTATAATGCTCTACTATTACGCACATACAGGACACAAAATAGGACTTGAACGCGCACGACGGGGTGTAGCAGTGATGAACGCAATGCAGCAGCATGGCATTGAAGTGCAGCTGCTTGTCAATGACTTTCGTGCCGGTGTCGCACTCAAGGAGCAGTGTGGTATCAGAGATTATGTTACGCTTGAAACCATACAGGACATCGATGCGATTGCACAGATGGGAGACAGTGTCATTATCGATTCGAACGAAGATGACCATGGGCGTCTTGTCAAATATGTCGCCGATTTCAAACAGGTATGGCGTTTTGCTCACGATGAAAACGACCGTTCCATTCATGGGGAGATATTGTTTCGTGAAGGATGTAGTGATAAGCAGTGTGAAGAGGCTGTCATTGTCGATGCGTGTTATTTTGAGGAGCATCCCAAAGAGGAGAGGGTACTGCTCTTTCTCAGAGATTATGACCATGACAAGACCATTTTGAACCATCACGATTTTTTTTCCCAGTTTAATATGGAACTGTTGCTTGGGAACTACTTTTTTGTCAAATATGAGGATGATTTAGCGAAACTCTTTTCAACCCTGCATGAACCTGAAGAGTATGTTGAACTGATCACCGGCAGCACGACAGTTGTTACAGCATCATCTCAGACAGCACTTGAGGCAAAGGCAAGCGGTGCAAAAGTAATTTTTCTAAACATCGGCTCGGAACCGATTTATTCGGAGAAGGTGCTTCTCTCGTACGGTATCCATATTGTTAATGGATTTGATCTCAAGGCACTGCAAGAGAGTCTGCATAAAGAGGATACTTGGACAAATGTGAAAACACTAAAACCGTTTGATCCGTCCCGTTTATTGAAAGAACTTTAACACTTTCCTTAACGACAAAGGTAAATTAAGATAACTTTTCTCTTAATTTACCTTTGGTAACAGTTAATAGAATCCGGCGACTCCTTGTGCCAAATCAATCCCTTCTTATCACAATTTTTCTATAATAAGTAGTTAAAAATATTATAAAGGAAGGATATTAGTATGGCTACTAACAATAAAGGTCGTCGAGACTTTATGGGTATGGCTTTGGGCGGCTTTACTGCACTTGGCGGTATCGGTGCGCTTTATGCCATGAAGCGTACGTGGGATCCATTGCCAAGTGTCAAGGCGGCAGGTTTTACCACTTTGAACATGAAAGAGTATGAAGACAACAAACTTGTTGTGGAAAAATGGAGAGGGAAACCCATTTTTGTACTGAAACATTCGGCTGACATCATTGAAAAGCTGAAAAAAGAGAAGCCTGATGACCTCAAAAGAGTGATCAAGATTGGAGATGGACACTATACCGTATGTATCGGTCTGTGTACACACCTGGGGTGTATCCCGGGGTTCCGTCCGGAAACGAATGATTTCCTCTGTGCCTGCCATGGTGGTATGTATGATGTAACGGCACAGGTTACCAAAGCACCGCCGCCACGCGGACTTGATATCCCTCCATTCAAAATTGACGGTGACAAGCTTGTTCTCGGTGAAGAAGGACCAGAATACAAAAAGATGCTCGCAGACGGCATCACGATGCCGGTATAAGGGGGAGTGAATGGCACATTTTGATGAAAATGCAAGACCATTTAGTCATAAATGGTTGAATGAAAGACTGGCTATTGACACGCTTAAGCGTGTTCTCTCAACAGAGTACTGGATTCCAAAGAACATCAACTTCCTGTGGGCAATGGGAATGGTGCTCGCGGCAACGTTTGGTCTGCTGCTTGTTTCCGGTATTTTCCTGCTGATGTACTATCAGCCAAATACACAACTGGCGTTTGACTCTGTCAACTATACCATTATGTCAGAGGTTGGCTACGGATGGCTTTGGAGACATATTCACGGCGTCGGTGCATCGGTGGTATTCCTGATTATCTATATTCACATGTTTACAGGAATATACTATGGTTCTTACAAAAAAGGAAGAGAACTGATATGGCTCTCAGGGATGTTGCTGTTTGTTCTTTTCTCCGCTGAAGCCTTCTCCGGATATATGCTTCCTTGGGGACAGATGAGTTACTGGGCAGGTATGGTTATTACCAATCTCTTCTCCGGTGGTTCTCTCCATGCGAACGGACTGGTTGAGTGGATTAGAGGTGATTATGTTCCCGGTCAGGCATTCCTGAACCGATTCTTTATGTTACATGTATTGCTGATCCCTCTGGCGATAATCGGCGTGATCGTTCTGCACTTTGGTACACTGAGAATCCCTCACGTCAACAACCAGGATGGTGAAGAGATAGACTTTGAAGAAGCGGCAGAACTTTACAAAGCAGGAAAAGTCAAAGAGTCCAAAGTGATTCCTTTCAATCCTGTTTTCCTTAGTAAAGATATATTTGTTATGGGAATTTATTTCATTCTCTTTTTCTATTTGGTATTCTACCACTTTGAGTTTGCGATGGATCCGGTCAACTTCGACCCCGCAAATCCGTTAAAAACACCGACACATATTTACCCTGAGTGGTATTTCCTGTGGAGCTATGAGGTACTCAGACCGTTCCCGACCGACCCGGGTCTGATCGCATTTGCCTTCGCTCAGGTGATCTTCTTCCTGCTGCCATTCCTCGACAGAAGCCCGAATGTGGCACCTGCAAGCAGAAGAGGGGCATTTAAATTCTGGTTCTGGGCTCTGCTGATCGATATGATCGTGTTGACCTTTATGGGAAAACTGCCGCCGGAAGGGATCTGGAGTACTATTGGATTGGTAGCTGCGGTTACATTTATCGGTTTGTGGATAGCACTGCCTATTATCACATCTAAAGAAAAGAAACTGTAAGGAGTAAAGAGATGAAAGAATTAAAAATATTGGGAATCGTTACTGTCTTTACTCTGATTTTGTACTGGGGTGTCGAACCGTTCGCTCACTCCCAGATGCATAAACATGTGGAAGGGCATGATTTTACCTATCCTGACCTGCCTGCAGTAAAAGCAAAAGGCAATGCGGAAAATGGGAAGAATCTGGTTATGGCGTGTGTCGGGTGTCACTCTATCACATCACAAAATATGCCTGCACCGATGGACCCGGTAATGTCTGCACAGACGTATGGTGTCAACCCACCCGATCTTAGCAATATCGGCGCACTGTTCGATGAAAAATTTCTGGCACACTTTCTACTTGATCCTGCGAAGGTTACAAAATCCAAGCATTTTGCCATGCCGCCAAGTGCCGGCAGTGAGCAGGATGCGGCAGATATCGTAGCGTACTTCAAGTCAATTGCACCCAAAGAAGTCTCTCCGAAAGAGGCATATGCAGCAGCATGTGGAAGATGTCATGCGAACAGATACGGTCACTGGACACAGTTGGGTGATGTACCGAAAACAAAATCCAACATCAAAACCGGTGTAGATCTTGATGCGCTTGAATTCAAGAAAAAACTGGGAATCTACCAGAATAAACTGGCTGACTACATGGGTAAACTGCCGCCTGATCTTTCTATTATCATTCGTGCAAGAAGTGAAGACTTCCTTGAAACATTTGTAGAGGATCCACAGTCACAGCTACCTGGTACAGCAATGCCGAGAGTGGGACTGACCAAAGAAGGCTATGAAAAGGTCAAAGCGTATCTTGAAGAGACCGGTGATCCGAGCAAGCCGCTTAGAGAAAAAACAGGCCCGTGGGTTGTCGGATTCTTTGTTATCTTCGCATTCCTCGCGTTCTTGTGGAAAAAGTCCATCTGGAAAGGGCACCACTAATTCTTTTGCGGTATTTCACTGCATCTTTGAAGGAGTAGTTCAGTCAGGTACTGGACGTACGCTCCTTCGCTACAACCTCCAAATCTACAGCGAACTACCACAAAATATATTTTTTAAGTTCTGTTTAATTCAATCTATAAAAATTTTGCTACCCGACAATATTGATATAAATCATCCCCTTTTTATCTACATTTGGGTACCCTAACGAAAATCAATAAGATCGGACAATTATGCTAATAGATGGACATGGCAGAAGAGTCAACTACCTGCGCGTATCGGTAACGGAACGTTGTAACTTCAGATGTCAGTACTGTATGCCTGAAAAACCTTTTTCCTGGGTTCCCAAAGAGAATCTTCTTAGTTTTGAAGAGCTCTTTTTGTTTATTAAGGCAGCAATGGATGAAGGGGTAAACAAAATACGAATTACTGGTGGTGAACCTCTTTTGCGGGAAGATCTCGATACTTTCATTAAAATGATTCATGACCATAACCCGGACGTAGACCTTGCTCTGACAACCAATGGCTATTTACTGCCTCAGGTTGCACAGAAACTCAAAGACGCCGGGCTGAAACGGCTGAACATTTCTCTTGATTCGCTCAAGCCCGAAGTGGCGCACAAGATCGCCCAGAAAGATGTACTCTCACAGGTGCTTAAAGGCATCGACAAAGCATTGGAAGTGGGGCTTGGTATCAAAATCAACATGGTACCGCTTAAAGGCATCAACGACAATGAGATCATTGACCTCATGGAGTACTGTATGGATCGGGGTATCAAGATACGATTCATCGAATATATGGAAAACCGACATGCCAATATTGAGTTGCGCGGCATGCATGGCAAAGAGATTCTTGCCAAAGTGAAAGAGAAGTACACTATTCATGCACTTGGACGTGAGGGTTCGAGTCCTTCGTTTAATTACCGCATTGAAGAGAATGGGTATGAATTCGGTTTGATAGACCCTCACAAACACGATTTTTGTGAAACCTGTAATCGTATAAGACTGACAGCAGAAGGTTTTCTCATTCCCTGTCTCTATTTTGATGAGGCAATGAGCATTGCAGAACATGTCAAAAAAGGTGATGTCGAAGCGGCTTCGCAGGTATTGGCACAGGTACTCAAAGACAAACCTAAAGAGAATCGCTGGAGTGAAGAGAAAGCAGAAGATACCAATGACTCCAGCAGGGCCTTTTATGAGACGGGCGGCTGATGTTTTACCTTACTGAGCAATTCTTTTCCATTCAGGGTGAAGGCAAGTACGCTGGAACACCCTCTTATTTTCTCAGGACGGGCGGATGCAATCTCTCGTGTCCTGGTTTTGGTGCAATCTATGAAGTGAACGGTAAGCAAAAGCAGGGGTGCGATACCTATTTTGCCGTTGATAGTGCTTTTGCCAATGCATGGCAGAAAGTAGAACATGGCAGTGCATTGACAGCGACACTTGAGGAGGCGTTCTGCAATATCGGGTATTATCCGGATGTCGTTATTACCGGAGGGGAACCACTGCTGTATCACAGCGATCCTGTATTTTACGAGATCATCGTCTGGCTTGTCTCAAAAGGCATACGCATCACTTTTGAGACCAATGGAACCATAATCGTTGATTTTGAGAAGTTTCCCGCTTACAAATCATGTATCTTTGCACTCTCCTTGAAGCTTGCCAACTCGGGAGAACCCAAAGAGAAACGTATTGTGCCGCAGGCGCTTGAAAATATTCAGAGACATACCGGAGAATCTTTTCTGAAGTTTACTATTGACGCAGCATTGGTAGAGACCAGCGCAATTGATGAAATCAATGAAATAAGAGAGATACTCCCTGAGCTTGAGGTCTACTGTATGCCTGTAGGCGAGAGCCGTGATACGATTTGGAGAAATGACAAAGCCGTGTTCCACTTCTGCATGAAACATAACTTTCACTACAGTGACAGATTACATATCAGAGTGTTCGATACAACACAGGGTGTGTAGGCTGCCTATTCTATCTCTACATCTTTGCCATATTTCTTTTCATATGCCTCAAGCCGTTCGAGTTTTTTGAAGTACTGCAGATTGTGTTGTACAAACTTGACCGATACAATGATGATGATCGGCCAGAAGATGTACCATATGATACCTTGTGTATAGTCCATGATTGCTCCTTAATAGTGGTGTGAGTCAGATTTGACTTCTGTAATGGTGAGTTTTGTTTTATCCATTGAGCGCCATATCGCAAAGATATATCCGAGTACTACCGGCACGAGCAAAGAGACAATACTCATGGCAAAGAGCGTATAGTGGCTTCCTGAACTGTTCTCAATAGTCAGTGAACTTTGCAAGTCGGCAAGCGAAGAATAGTAAACTGTATGGTTGATACCCAAAATAAAAAGCAGTACAGTCACAGCCAGAACTGTTCCCAGCCCACTGTACCATATTGCCTTTTTATTATGTTTGAAGAGTGCGATGTAGATACCATAGAGCAGTGACCCTACACCACCCAGAAGGGCTGCTGCAAGCAGAGGGTAGGCCATGAGGTTATGAAGCAGTTTCATACTCTCAGGGGTTACCACTTTTGTCTGCGGGTCATAACTGTACCCTGTCTGCAGAAGCATGGAACCTGCCACATAGAGAAAGAGCGGCAAAAAGAAAAGGGTATTGGTTTTGAGTGAGTGCAGTGCTCTTTTCTCTATGTCCGGGTGGTCGATGTTGTTGTAGAGATAGAGTGACCCCTGTATGCGTGAGAGGAACACCAGCATCAATCCAAAAGCGACATTGAATGGTACCAGCAGTGCCTCAAGGCCGTAAGCAGATGTTGCCCAGTGTGAAAGATGCAGGTCATTTACAATGAAGTTGCCTCCGGTATACAGTGTTCCCAATGCTGTACCAATGAGAAAAATACCCAGTGAACCGTTTATAAAGAGCATAATTTCATAAAAGCGTTCACCAAAGAGATTGTTTGGCTTTTTTCTGTATTCATAGGAGACTGCCTGAATGATAAAACAAAAAAGTATAGCCATCCAGACATAGTAGGCTCCTCCGAAACTGACAGCATAAAAGAGAGGGAATGCCGCAAAAAGGGCACCGCCAAACATGACCAAAGAGGTAAAGGTAAGTTCCCACTTTCGTCCCAATGAGTTAATAACAAGGTCTCTTTCGTCTTCAGTTTTTCCCAATGTATATAGAAGGGTCTGTCCTCCCTGTACAAAGGTCATGAATACAAAAAGCGCACCAATAATACTGACAAGAAGCCACCAGTATGTTTGCAGTGTATAGAGTGAAATTGTTTCCATGGTTAATGTTCCTCCGGTCCATTTTTAATTTGTGTCAACATAATCTTTATTTCGGCAATAAGCAGTCCGGTAAAGAGGACAGCAAAGAGCCAGAAGGTGATCTGTACAGATGTAGATGCGACATTGGATGCAGCCATACCGACAGGAAGAAGATCCTGTATTGCCCATGGCTGTCTGCCTGCTTCCGCAACGATCCATCCTGCTTCCTGTGCTACATAGGCAAGAGGAATCGTCCAAAGCGCGGCATAGAGTACCCATCGTCTTTTTTCTATCTCGTTTATCATGGCAAAGTAGAGTACGAGAATGAATAAGAGCAGGAACCAGGTTCCAAGACCTACCATGACATGGAAACTGTAAAAAGTCAAAGCAACGTTGGGAACGGCATCAAGCGGACTTTTCAGGTATCCATACCCAAGGTATCGTTCATGTTTTCTGAAGGTTGAAAGTGCCTCCTTGGCTTTTTGGCTGTTTTCTTCTTTTTGGTACTGCTTGTAGGATGCAAGGGCATTGACGGCAATTTTTCCCTCTTTCATTTTCTCCTTGACACTCATGATACCGTGCTTTTTGTTTCCGAAGACCAGGTCTTCAATACCGGGTACAAATGCCTGAAGTGAATGGTACCCCAGAAAAGAAAGGGCATTGGGGATTTCAAGCTTGAATGTGAAAGGTTCCTTGGTGTCCCCGACGCTTTTCTCCTGGTCGAGCAGGCCTATTGCAACAATCCCCGCGCGTGTTTTACCTTTGTAAAGACCCTCCATGGCTGCCAGCTTCATTGGTTGGTTCTGCGCAACCTCGAAGGCAGATTCATCACCTGTGGTAAGCAGAAAGAAAGAGGTGATCAACCCAAACGATGCAGCGACAATCATGCTTCGTTTTGCAAAACGCATTTCTCTTTTTTTAAGAAGATACCATGCACTGATGCCGATGACAAATAGAGAAGCGAGAACATACCCACTGGTGACGGTATGCAGAAATTTGCTGACGGCACTGGGGTTGAAAAAGACATCCCAGAAGTTCACCATTTCGTTTCTGGCTGTGTCGGGATTGAATTGCATACCGACAGGGTGCTGCATCCATCCATTGGCTACCAAAATCCAGAGTGCCGAAAGGTTGGATCCTATGGCAACAAGCCAGGTGGAGAGAAGGTGCATTTTTTTGCTGACTTTGTCCCACCCGAAGAACATGACGGCAAAGAATGTAGACTCCATAAAAAATGCCATCAGGCCTTCAATGGCAAGCGGGGCACCGAAAATATCCCCAACGATCCATGAGTAGTTCGACCAGTTGGTACCAAATTCAAACTCCATGATGATTCCGGTGGCCAGACCTATGGCAAAGTTGATCGCCAGCAGGGTCATCCAGAACTGGGTGGTTTTTTTCCACCATATATCGCCCGTTTTGACATAGATTGTCTCCATAATAGCTACAATAAACGTTAACCCCAGTGTCAAGGGTACGAAGAGCCAGTGGTAGAGTGCAGTCAGAGCAAATTGTGCTCTTGACCAGTCTACAAGCAGGTCTGTATTTTCCATTTATCTCTCCTTGTTTGTAAGATGTTTCAGAATATAGGCACTGCGTTCCGCATCACTATTGAAGCGGGTCTGCAGTACATCCGGGAAGAAAAGCCATTTGACAATGAAAAAAAGAATAAAAAGTTTAATGGCTATAAGCAGCCAGAGTTTCTTTCCTATTTTCATGTTTCTGAATCCATCAGATAGAGTGCTTCCAACTCTTCATGTAACAGATGTATCGTATCGCCCTCATTGCACTCTTTGGCAGAGAAGTGCCTGCATCGTGGTTTAAACTGTAGTTGTCTTTGTAGTTTATCTCTTCCCATTTTAAAATTATATCATATTTTTCTTGACATATGCTCAAAATAGTGCTATATTTCTGTCATATGTTTAAAATGCAGCATAGATTGGGAAGGAGTATTTCAATGCGTCTGTTGACAAAAGTCTATCAATTCTATCTTGATGGATTCAGAAACATGAAAATAGGAAAGAAACTCTGGCTGCTTATAGCCATTAAACTTTTTATTCTTTTTTTCATTGTCAAATGGCTTTTCTTCCCGGATGTACTGCAGACCCGCTTCAATAGTG
>JAUUDF010000002.1 GCA_030826885.1 Sulfurovum sp.
AAGGTAGAGTTTCCCATTTGTACCACAATGGACATGAGGTCTGCCCAAGTGAAAATCAAACGACACTCCCGACGCCTTTGGGTACCCTGAAATATGTCGATGCACCTTATGCGTGGGGATGGCATGGATGGAAGCCGCTCAAGACATCCGGAAAACGATTTCCTGTTATTGGGCCATGATTTTAATAAAATACTGGAGATGAAAAATGAAAATCAAACAAAAGATTGGAATGTGGACTCTAATTGTTGTTTTTAGTGCATTGACTGCCGTATGGGCACATGGAACAAATCATGGGGTATCCCCAAAACCTAGACCTGCTTCAGAGTGTGCCGAAGACCATGAAAAATGTATAAAAAAATGTGATGACAATGATAGCAAGTGTTTTAATAAGTGTGCAGAAGATGAAGCACATTGTAGAGGTATGTATTAAAAATATTCCATTTATTTTTAAGTACATCGTTTTTCCGTTCCCACACAAAGTGTTCCTGCGCTGAGCGTGGGAACAAAAATAACCACCTCACAACAATCCGACAATAATATCTCACCATTTCTAAAAAGCTACTCTGTTTTTATGCTTTTTGTTTGTCAAATTGCATTACAAACAGGGTAATTTTCGGCTTCCTTCCCCTCCTCCATGTTTATAGAGATCATACTGAATGATGATAAACGTGTCAGTGGATGCCAAAGACAAAAGAAACACCGTAAATGACGGCAGGAGTATTGGCGATAAGAGTAAGATTCTCAAGAATGTGTTATTATTCAATCGTTTTGGCTTTTGGAAGTACGTATAAGTTATAATAAGGAGAAAGGCTCAAAATGGATCATTATCTCTTTGCTTCAAAGATCAAAGATCTGACGCTGTTGTACATTGAAGATGATTCTGAAATACAGGCTTATCTGGCTGAATTTTTATCACGCTATACTTCCAACCTTCATCTTGCCCAAAGTGCAGAGAGAGGAAAAGAACTCTATGAAAAGATTCATCCGAATATTATTTTACTCGATATCAATCTGCCTGGAAAAAGCGGTATAGACTTTGCCAGAGAAATTCGCAAACATGATAGGGATACACGCATTATCATCTCTACAGCATATACAGATAAGGAATTTTTATTGACTGCTGTAGAATTGGAGTTGACCCGTTATCTGGTGAAGCCGGTCACAAGTATTGAGTTGATGGAGGCACTCAGTAAAGCGGCAGATGAGTATGTGGGTACAAATGTGTCTAAAGTGATTGACCTGGGAGAAGGATTCAGCTATGACTATGGACGTAAAGTATTGCTTTATGGAGATGAGGTTGTGACGCTGCGTCGTAAAGAGATGCAACTGTTGGAATTTTTTATTGCCAATAAAGACCGTACACTCTCTTATGAGGTATTGCAGTATGAAGTGTGGCCCGATAGCGTGATGAGCAAGGATGCCATCCGTGCACAGATACGTAACTTGCGCAAAAAAAGTCATCAGGGGATCATTCGCAACATCAATGCGATAGGATACAGACTTTATGAAAAGGGGTGACACATGAGAACGCTGTCGACCATTGCGCACAAGGAAGGTTTCTCCCTGCCCCATACTGCAAGCATATCCGAAGCGATGGCCTGTATGCTGCAAAACAGGAACGGTTCGGTTGTACTGCTTGAAGATGACAGGCCTGCCGCTATTTTGACAGAGGGAATGATACTCGACCTGCTTGAAGAAAATATCGATTTTGACCAAAAGGCCATACGTTTTGCAAAAAAACCCGTCATTACCGCTAACTGCAACAGACCGATTGAGTCTGCTTTTGACCTGGTAGTTACAAACAATATCCGCAGACTGGTTTTGACAGATAGGAAGGACCGATATGTCGGCATGGTACTGCAGGATGATCTTTTTGGTTTTTTGGAAGAGGATGTTTACAAAGTTGATCTGAAGGTAGCCGACCTGCTCTCTTCGGATGCATATATCGTGACTGTATCATCCAGTAAAACACTTTATGATGCATTGCATTTGATGCGACATGCAAAAGTAGGATCTGTGGTTATCACAGATAAAAACAAAGCAGTTGGAATCATCACTGAGAAAGATATCCTTGCAGCGGGCTATCAACATATGGATCTTCAGCAAAACGTCAAAACCCTGATGTCCTCTCCCATACTGTCTGTAAATATCGATGATGCAGTAACGAGTGTGATGGCAAAGATGAAAGAACGCAGAATCAGACGGGTTCTGGTCCATAACACTGATGGGGAAATGCATGCCCTTTTGACCAACAGAGATATTTTCAAACACATCAAAGGCAATGTTGCACGCATGCTTGAGATCAAACTCCGGCATGCCAAAGAAATTATGGACCTGCTTCCCCAGGCAATTATTGAGATCTATGATGAACCCGGCCATCAGGTGGTACACTGGATAAACCGTAAAGCACGTGAACAGTTCGGTGACTCGATACTCGAACACTCCCCGCAGGAACTTTTCGGTGAAGCCTGGGATGAGCTCTATAATACACTGATGAAGGAGAATATGATTGAAAACTTCTCCGCACTTCTACAGGGGCGTGCTTTTGAATTTTCAGGAACAGTCTCGAAAAATATCAACAGCCGCTATATTAAACTCATTGCCAAGGATGTCACAGAGCATGAATATGTCAAACAGCAGCTGAAACAGGAGGTCCATGAGGAGAACAAACTGCGTCAGGAGCAGGAGTATCTGATGATGCAGCAGTCCAGACTTGCCTCCATGGGAGAGATGATCGGTCACATCGCACACCAGTGGCGTCAGCCTCTCGCACAGCTTGGAGGTATTTTTATGAATCTCGAGTCTGCACAGGCATTTGGAGAGCTTGATGAAGCCTATCTGAAAAAAAAGATTGCACACGGCAATGAAATGATCAAGTATATGTCACAGACCATTGACGACTTCAGGCTTTTTTTCACTCCCCGTGAACATGATCAGCGTTTTGATGTTGCTCTTGCGGTTGAACAGGCTGTCAAAATCGTCTCTGCAGCGCTTGACTATCATCGCATTCAACTCCAAATAGATATGTCTCCCGGAAGATATTATGCGCGAAGCTCAGGAAGTGAATTTGCACAGGTCATACTGAATCTGCTTAACAATGCCAAAGATGCACTCAGCGAACGTGAACACCCCAGAGAGATCCGCATCTCCCTCAAACATGAAGACGCATTGAATGTCTTGACATTCTGCGACAATGGCGGGGGCATAGCGTTGGAGATCCTTCCTGATATCTTCAAGCCCAATGTCACGACAAAGCAGCAAAACGGGGGAACCGGGATTGGACTCTATATGTCCCAGTTGATCATAGAACAGAAGTTGAAAGGAAAAATAGAAGCAAGCAACAGTTCAGAGGGTGCCTGTTTCGTACTCAAGTTTCCTTCTGCATAAAATCAAACCTGTTTCACAACTCTTACATTTTTACATGATATAATTTTACATATGAGCACATTTTTAATTCCACTATGGGGTTTTAGCTCTGTGAAAGTAAGAATCATATATTGGGACATAAAAAGAGACTATGAATTTAAAGAATAAAAAAATCGTCATTACCTACGGAACCTATGATATGCTGCATGAAGGGCACCTCAATCTGCTCAAGCGTGCAAAGGCGCTGGGAGACTACCTTATAGTGGGTGTCACCGATGAGAATTATGACCGTTCGCGTGGGAAACTCAATGTTTCTCAGAGTACACAGGAGAGAGTGGATGCGGTAAAAGCCTTGGACTTTGTGGACAAAGTCATCGTAGAAAAACATAAAAAGCAGAAAGCGGAAGATATGGTGAAGTATGATGTGGACATCTTTGCCATAGGCGATGACTGGATAGGGGCATTTGACTATCTGAATAAATATACGCATGTGGAGTATCTCCCGAGAACAGAAGGTATCTCCAGTACACAGCTGCGTAAAGAGCACATCGGCTTGATCAAAATGGGGCTTGTCGGGTTAGGCCGTGACACGCAGGCATTCGTCGATGAAGCGGCATACGTTTCTAGTATCAAGCTCAACCGTATCTATGCCGATGATTTTCTGGCGATCAAAAAGTTCAGTAAAGAGAACCCCAGTATCGAGTACGGACATGACAACTATGAGGATTTTTTGGATTCACCTGTGCAGGCCGTTTATATCGACACAGCCCTCAAAAGGCACTATACGCTCATTAAAAAAGCACTGGAAGCGGGGAAACATGTCCTGTGTGAAAACCCCATTGCTCTGGAAAAGAAAGAACTCAAAGAACTGCTTTCACTGGCGAAAAAGCAGAAAGTTCTGCTGCTGCCTGCTTTGAAAACAGCGTTTATGCCTGCGTTCAACCAACTCCTCAAAGAGATAGAGAAAGGAGATATCGGAGAGATCAAAGAGGTGCGGGCTACCCGTACTTCCCTGTACAGGGAAAAGAACTACCCCGAGAGTTTCATAGCACAGGGAGCGACAAACATCCTGTCTGGCTATCCTTCTTTATTGATACACAAAGTGCTGGGAAAACGAAAGAGCACAACCTTTTTTGACCAGGGAGATGATGGGTATGATACTTCAAATCTTATTGTCACTACACACAAAAACGGTACGGTGGGTGTCGCCAGAGTCGCAACAGGTGCCAAGTCAGAGGGGGATGCTGTGATCTCAGGTACCAAAGGGTATGTCTACATTCCTGCTCCGTGGTGGCTGACCAAAGAGTTTTACTTCAAATTTGAAGACAGTCATAAAAGCTATAAATTCAAATATGAATTCGAAGGCGGCGGGCTGCGCTATATGATTGCAGAATTCGCTTCCCTGATACAGCGGGGAAAACATACCTCTCAAACCCTAAGTCCGTCAGACATTGTTGCCATCAGCAGAGTGGCACTGGAGTATAAGGACTTTAGAGAACAGAGAGCAGAAAATGATACTAAGGAAAAATAGACCATGATATATGAAGATTACGCCATTTTTACTCCCGGACCGGTAAAAATGTCCGAAGAGATACTTGCCATAGGCGCAAAACAGACCCCCTATTTTAGAAATGACAAATTTTCTGAAGTGACGTTCAACTGTGAAAAGGGGCTGCTGAAAATGCTCAATGCCCCTGAAGGCTCCAGGGTCATCTTCCTGACAGCATCGGGAACTGCGGGTATGGAGTCAGCGGTCATGAACCTGCTTGATGAAAAGGACAATGCCCTGGTCGTGCACGGCGGCGGATTTGGCGGGCGTTTTGTGGAAATATGCAAAGTACATGAAGTACCGCATACGGATTTTATGGTCAAAGACACCAATCTTTCAGACATAGAAACCTTGGCCCCCAGAGAAAACTATACCTCACTGATCGTCAATGCCCATGAAACCTCGGTAGGTCATCTGTATGACCTTGATGCCATGGGTGCGTATGCGAAAGAGCATGGTCTCTTTTTCATTGTGGATGCCATTTCGATGCTGGTCACCGACCCCATAGATATGTCCGCGCAGCATATTGATGCAGTGATCGCCAGTTCTCAAAAGGGTCTGGCACTGCCTCCGGGTCTGACAATGGTCGTATTGGCTCCCCGCGCTCTGGAAAGGGTCAAAGATGTGAAGTCACTCTACTTCAACTTCAAAGATTATCTGCGCAACGGCGAAAGAGGACAGACCCCTTACACACCTGCTGTGACCATTATGCTTCAGCTTGAAGCCAGACTCGCACAGATTGAACGCGAAGGCGGTGTGGCGCAAAGCATTGCTAAGGCAAAAGAGATCGCCGAATATTTCAGAGAAAGCATCAAAGGCTTGCCTCTGAAGGCCTACACGCCTTATATGCCCAATGCCATGACAACGCTCACCCCGACTGACGGCAGATCGGCTATGGACATTGTCAATGACCTTGAAAAACAGTATAAGGTCATGGTGTGCCCCAATGGCGGTCCGGAGAGAGATATCATCTTCAGGGTATCGCATATGGGCGACATGACCAAGGCCTATACAGACCTGCTCATCGATGCACTGTACGACTACTATAAAGTAGATAGAGCGTAGATGAGCATCGAGCCCAAAACACTGCGCCAGGCACAACGCATCATGCTTGAAATGCTGGTGGAGTTTGATGCCCTCTGCCGGAAGTATGGTTTAAAGTACTGGCTTGACAGCGGTACCCTGCTGGGTGCTGTGAGACATCAGGGCTTCATCCCCTGGGATGATGATATTGATCTGTCCATGCCTGTTGAAGATTATGAAAAGTTTCAATCCCTAGCCAAAGAGGCACTCTCTTCAGATATTTTCTTTCAAACCAAGCAGACAGATAAAGCCTTTCTCTTTGACTACATCAAACTCCGTTCCAATAAAGCTTCCATCGTAGAGTTTCATGAAAAAGGCAGAGAGGTCAACTACCACCAGGGTGTATTTATAGACATCTTTCCTATGCGTACGCTGCCCGATACCCCTTTTCATCACAATTACTATCGTGATATTTTTAAACTGATACGTGCGACATCGGCTGTGAGCCTCCATACCCCCAAGGGACATGATCTTCCCCGGAGCAGAAAACGTCTGGTGGAGTCCTTGTCCCTGATGCATGAAGGATGGGAGAACAAAAACAATAAAGTCGTCTATGGCGGAGAGATGCCGGATGTGGCAGCATGGTTTGACCAAAATAAAATATTTCCTTTGAAAAAAATGGCTTTTGAAGGGATGGAATTTCCTGTACCTCATGACCCGGACCATTACCTGAAAAACATTTACTCTTTTGACTATATGCAGCTTCCCCCACCAGAAAAAAGAACCATTCATGCTCATGAGGTCATCATTCACCCACAATGAGACAAAGGACAAAGATGAAAAGAAAAATTTTACTGGCTGTTTCTGTGCTGCTCTTCACTTCAGGAGTGCCATTCGCAAAAGAAACACTTAAGATCATCACATGGAAAGGGTATGCACCCAAGGCACTGGTCAAAAAGTTTGAAAAAGAGACAGGGATAAGGGTCAAGATCACCTACAGTAACAATGAAGAGATGATCGCAAAACTGCGTGCTACACGCGGGGCGGGTTTTGACCTTGCCCAGCCGAGTCAGGACAGAATTTCTTTTGTACAGAAACAGTTTCCTGTCTATCAGCCCATCGATTACGCCAAAGTCAATACAGACCAGCTTGTCCCCTCAATGCTGGATGCGGTGAAGAAAAACACCTTGGTAGAGGGCAAATCGTATGCTGTACCTTTTTGTTATGGTACGACGGGGCTTATTGTGAACAAAAAAGAGGCGCCGGAAGCCAATGACTGGTCAGCCCTGTGGAATCCGAAGTATAAGGGAAAGATTTCCTACAGACTGAAAAGACCGATACTCATAGCGACTGCTTTTGGCCTGGGTGAAGATCCTTTTGCTTTGTATGATGATATTGAAGCCTATAAAAAGCTGATGGCAAAGGTTGAGAAAAAGCTTATTGAAACAAAAAGTTATGTGAAGAGCTATTGGACCAGCGGTGATACTCAGGTAAATATCATTAAGAGTGGTGATGCCAATGTCATTTCCGGATGGGACGGGAAGGGATGGGAAGTCCATAAAGTCAATCCGGACATAGACTATGTAGCTCCCAAAAGCGGCGCACTTGGCTGGATAGACACCTTTGCCATTCCTGCCAAAGCAAAAAATGTTGAGGCGGCGTACCAGTGGATCAACTTTATGCTCTCTGCAAAAAATGCAGCATATTTTACCAACAAAGAGAAGTATGGTACCGCATCAAAAGGCGCACCCGAGTTTTTGGATGAAGAGATAAAAGCTGATTTTAAAAGATCATTTACCCCCGAAGATATAGAAAATATCAAATGGCAGCCACCGGTTCCTGCCGGGTTTGAAGCCATAGAATCAGAAGTTCTTGATAGAATCAAAGCAGCAAGATAAGGCGATACCTATGGATACGATACTGGAGATCAAGAAACTTTCTAAACATTTTGCTGATTTTACATCAGTGGATGGAATCGACTTTTCGGTAGAAGAGGGTGGGTTTTTCTCCATCTTGGGACCTTCTGGCTGCGGTAAAACGACACTGCTTCGTATGATATCCGGATTTGAAGAAGAGAGTGAGGGGGAGATTCTCATTCGGGGCAAATCAATGAAAGGCGTTCCTCCGGAACAAAGACCCGTCAATATCGTGTTTCAGAGTTTGGCACTTTTCCCCATGATGAATGTAAAAGAAAACGTAGCTTTTGGGCTGAAACGAAAAAAACTTCAAAAAAATGTGATCGACCATAAAGTAGCGCAGATGCTTGGCCGGGTCGGACTTTCCGGTTTTGAGCGTAAAAAAGTAACGGAACTCTCAGGCGGGCAGAGACAACGTGTTGCCATTGCCAGATCTCTGGTCATGGAGCCTTCCATACTACTGCTGGATGAACCGCTGGGTGCTTTGGACAGAAAACTTCGAGAACATATGAAAATAGAACTGAAACTTTTACAAAAAGAGTTGGGTACTACGTTTATCTATATTACGCATGATCAGTCTGAAGCCTTGGTCATGAGTGATAAAATAGCAGTGATGAACAAAGGCCGTTTTGAGCAGGTAGATACGCCAAGAGAACTTTACAAGAATCCCAAAACAGCATTTGTGGCAAGTTTCGTAGGAGAGAGCAACAGGTTTGAGATCATCCATAAAGAGGGGGATGTCTTGACGACCAAAGGTCAATGGAAACTCACAAAGTCAGGACTTGACTTTACACCTGTGGTGCTGTACATCAGACCCGAAGCCTTTATCCTTTCTCCGACAGAAGAGAGAAAAGACATCAGTGTCTTTGAAGTCACTATCAAGACAGTACTTTTTGATGGTGCAAATACCAAACTATCGACATTTGCTCAGGGAAGTGACGATGAGATACTTATCTCCCTTCCCCAAAATGCACACTTTGAAGATCTCTGCGAGGGTGATACCATACAGGTGGGTGTGCATCAGGATGACCTGAAATGTTATGAGGAAGAGTAGATGCAGCAGAAAAAACGTTTCAACACTACTTTTTGGTTACTCATCGTACCTGTTTTGCTGTGGCTGGTGGTGCTTATTGTTCTTCCCCATTTAGATTTACTGATCTCTTCCTTCCAGGTAAAAAACAGTGCCGGAGAGAATGTTTTTTCACTCAATAACTATTTGGCATTTTTTAACAACGACATCTACTGGGGTACTTTTCTTAAAACAGCAGGCTATGCCGTTTTTGTAACACTCCTTGCTTTTGTCATTTCGTTTCCTGTGGCTTTTTATCTGACCAAAGTGATCTCCAAAAAGTATGCGGGGCTTTTAGTCCTGCTTTTACTGATACCTTTATGGGTAGGCGAACTTGTCACGGTATACGGCTGGATGATACTCCTGGGCGACCATGGAGTCATCAATCATTTTCTTCTCTTCCTCGGTATGATAGATAAACCGATCAATATGCTTTACACGGATCTGAGTATGGTCATTGGGTTGCTCTATATGTCCATGCTATTTATGGTGGTACCTATTATGACTACGCTTGAAAGCCTCGATGATGCATACATAGAAGCAGCCAGTGACCTGGGGGCCGGCAAATGGACCATATTTACAAAGATCATTATCCCTTATTCAATGCCGGGTATTATCTCGGGTGCAATCATCGTTTTTATGTTGGTCATCGGTGATTTTCTGGCTCCTGACATACTGGGAGGGAAACACTCGTTGTGGTTCACCGAACAGATCTACAGCAAGTTTCTGCAGACATTTAATTGGGGAGAAGGTGCCGCTTTCGGCTTCCTGCTGCTGTTTTTATCTTCGGCTATTGTCTGGTTGGCACTGAAGCTCTCGGGACAAAAACTTGAAAAGGTGGGGTCATGATACGCTCACTGCCGAACTCCACAGGATACAAGATAGGATATAGAATATATATCACGATATTTTTTTTATTTTTGGTCATGCCTTTGATCACCATATCCGTTTTGGCCTTTAATGACTCCAATTTTATTGCGCTGCCCTGGGAGGGCTTTACTTTAGATTGGTTTTTTGCCGATACCGATGAGAGGGTCGGTGTCTTTGCAGACCAGGACCTCATAGACAGTATTTATATCAGTCTTGGTACAGGTTTTATTGTCGCTGCACTCTCTACCATTGTCGGGACTATGGCTGCATTGCTTTTTGAGGAAGAAAAATTTAGGTTCAAGGGCATTCTTTATTTTCTGGCTATTGCACCGCTGGTTCTTCCCGGAGTGATCCTGGGTATTTCCATACTGCTTGGTTCTACCTATCTGGGTGAAATGCTGGAGCTTCGCTTTGGTATAGATGTTGAGATGCTCAGACCCAGCTATTGGCTCGTGATACTGGGACAGTTTGCATTTGCTGCCACCTATGTGATGCTACTGGTATCGGCACGACTTAAAAAATACGACAGAACACTCGAAGAAGCGGCCTTGAGCCTTAAAGCTACACGTATCCAGACCATATGGTATGTCACGCTTCCCTATTTGAAACCGGCTATCATCGGTGCTTTTGTCGTAGCATTCCTGCTTAGCTTCTCCAATATCAATACAACCATATTTTTAATAGGCTCAGACCCTACCATCCCTATTGACCTCTACTCCAGGATCAGGTTTGGCTCTACCCCTGTACTCAACGCCATTTCGTTTTTGATAGTGCTGGTGATTTCCATTTTTGCTTTAGTCAATTTTTTTATGTACAGGAAAAAGTAGTTTTTCCAGACCCGGCTTTGCTTTCTTATTGTATGTAATTCTTTTGTAATCGCTTTTGCATACTATTTCATCCATGAAATACAGATCAATTTTTATCTCAGACCTGCACCTTGGTACCAAATTTGCAAAAGCCGAAGCACTCTTAGACTTTATCAAAGTGCATGAGGCGGAAAATCTTTACCTCGTAGGTGATATCATCGACGGTTGGGCGATCAAAAAAAAGATGCGTTGGAAACAGGCTTACTCCGATGTGATACAAAAGATACTCAGAACAGCGAGAAAAGGTACGAATGTCTACTACCTTACGGGTAACCATGACGAATTTCTCCGTTCTTTTTTGCCTCTTATGCTGGGGGACAGCCTGCATGTTATGAATGAGCTGGAATACAAGGCGCTTAATGGTAACAAATACCTTGTTGTGCACGGTGACATCTTTGATTCACTGACTCTCACCAAACGATGGCTCAGTATTTTCGGTGATATGGGCTATGACTTTCTGCTACATTTCAATCCCCTTATCAATTTTGTGCGAAAGACCTTTGGCTTCAAGCGGCACTGGTCACTTTCCAAACACCTGAAAGATGATTTGAGGGACAGGCTGGATTTCATAAAGACCTACGAAACCATGGCAACACGCTATGCAAAGCAGCAGGGCCATGACGGTGTGATTTGCGGGCATATCCACAAGGCAGACATCAAGCAGGTTGACGGTGTCACCTACAAGAACTGTGGAGACTGGGTAGAATCCTGTACGGCTTTGGTGGAAAAAGAAGATGGAACATGGGAGATTATAACCTGGCTTGAAGATTATGCCAGAGAGTAATCATCATTCTTTATATGTATCGGATAATATATTTCAATATGTATCGCTTAGCTATTAGCTGCTCTCTTATTTTTCAAAAGTAACAGTATATTTTTAACATTTCACAACTCTTACATTTCTTTTATATACAATTTCCCAAGTGTGATATTTTATATGGATATTACGCAGTATATATTTTGAGAATCAACGCCTCCTTGATTCCCGAACTAAAGAAGAAAGTATGAAGAAAAAGATAGAACAGGTTCAGGTACTCCTCGATGCACTGCCTTACATTAAACGTTACAGTGATGAAATTTTTGTTATAAAATACGGCGGTTCTGCGCAGAATTCTCCTGAACTGAAAGACAAATTTGCACGCGATATTGTATTGATGTACCTTGTAGGCATCAAACCTGTCATTGTACATGGTGGTGGGCCTGCTATAGGAAAGATGCTTGAGAGACTTCAGATAGATACCCACTTCATTGATGGTTTGAGAGTGACGGATGAAAAGATAATGGAAGTTGTGGAAATGGTACTCTCCGGCAGCATCAACAAAGAAATTACCGCACTGCTTAACGAACACGGTGCTCCTGCACTGGGTGTTAGCGGGAAAGATGCTTCCATGCTCAAAGCCAAGCCTGTAGACATAGAAAAGTATGGCTTTGTCGGTGACATCACTGAGGTGGATCCAAAGGTCATTAACAATCTCATTGCTGAAAAGTTCATTCCTGTCATTGCGCCTATTGCAACAGGCCAGATGAGCGGACATCCTGGGTTCAATGTCAATGCTGACATTGCTGCAGGGTATATCGCATCAAGTTTGAAGGCACGCAAGATCATTTTTATGACAGATACTCCAGGTGTCATGAACAACAATAAGGAAATACTCCATACACTTAGTGAAGATCAGATCAATACGCTTAAAGAACAAGGGACGATCGCCGGCGGGATGATTCCCAAAGTGGATGCCTGTTTGAATGCGGTCAATGGAGGTGTTGCCAAAGCACATATCATTGACGGGCGTGTTGAGCATGCTTTGCTATTGGAAGTTTTTACCAGTGAAGGCATAGGAACGGTAATAAAACTATGAGTGAATTACAAAGAATGAATCTACCCAATTCGCCTCTGCTGCTGAAGCAATGCGAAGCGATCATTGAAGAAGAGCTGGAAAACTTGAAAAAACTTGTCCGCGCTCTGGAAGTGATAGAGCAGATGGAGCTATACAAGGAGAAGTATAGTGATTTTGAATCTTACTGCAAGGATCGCTGGAAGATGATCGAATACCTTGATTGCCAACGCAAATTAACACGTAATCTAACAACAAAGGAGAATAGATGAACTACCCACAATTCCCAAAAGACTGTAAGTCTCTGCTATGCAAATATTTAACACCAGAGGTCTTTGAAGCACTGAAAGACAAAAGAACATCCAATGGATTTACCTTGGAACAGGCGATCAATTCAGGGGTCCAGAATATAGACAGCGGCATCGGTGTCTATGCAGGGGACAAAGAGTCCTACACGGTTTTTGCACCGCTCTTTGACCCGATCATCGAAGAGTATCATGGTTTCACCAAAGAAGATTCGCACAAAAGCAATCTCAACCCCGATGACCTCAATGCTCCCAACCCGGACCCCGAGGGAGAGTTTATCCTCTCTACGCGTATCCGTGTAGGACGCAATATGGACAACATGCCTTTGGGGCCTGCGATTACCAAAAGACAGAGAGACGAAGTGGAGGCACGGGTGGTTCAAGGGCTCAAGATGCTTGAAGGCGAGCTGGCGGGGAACTACTACCCTCTACTTGGTATGTCAAAAGAGGTGCAGGAGAGCTTGATAAAAGATCACTTTTTGTTCAAAGAGGGTGACCGTTTCCTTGATGCAGCAGGATTGAACAGGGATTGGCCTGCAGGACGGGGGATCTACCACAACAATGACAAGACTTTTTTGGTTTGGGTCAACGAAGAAGATCAGCTTCGTATTATCTCCATGCAGCAGGGAGGAGACATCAAAGAGGTCTTTACCCGTCTCGTCAATGCCATTAAAAGTATAGAGACAAAAGTACCTTTCTCCTACAGCTACCACCTGGGCTACATTACCTCCTGTCCGACCAATCTGGGGACAGCCATGAGAGCCAGCGTGCATATTGCCCTGCCCAATCTTGCCAAAGACATGGATGCGTTCGAAGCGATCACTGACAAGTATCACCTTCAGATCCGCGGAATCCACGGGGAACACTCCGAGAGTGAAGGCGGCGTCTACGACATCAGCAACCGCCGCCGCCTGGGTATCACGGAAGTAGAGGCCGTGCAGGATATGTATGACGGTGTCGTTGCTCTCATCGAGGCGGAAAAAGCCCTGCGATAATTTTATGAAAAGGAGATAGTATGGGTGTAGAAACACTGATTCAAAGTCATAAGCGTTTTAAAAATGAGTATGGGAAAAAGTACATCAACCTTTTCAAAGAATTGGTAGATAAGGGGCAAAGCCCCAAAACACTATTTATCTCCTGCTCTGACTCCAGGGTGGTACCCAACCTAATAACCATGACTCGTCCAGGTGACCTTTTTGTAACAAGAAACATTGGTAATTTTGTACCACCTTACGATCCAGAGTGCGAATGTTCGGCTACCCCTGCCGTCATAGAATATGCACTTGTACATTTGAATGTAGAGAATATTATTGTTTGTGGTCATACGGATTGCGGTGCCTGTAAAGCGCTTTATTATGAGATACCCGACAATGAAGAGGAAGTGCATCTGAGACGATGGCTACGTTTTGGTGAGGATGCAAAAATTCAAGCATTGGGGTTGGTAGGAACACAAGACCAGGCAACACTCATGAGTGCCACAGAGAAGTTCAATGTCATTGAACAAATTAAAAACCTTTTAACCTACCCTGCCGTAAAAAGAAAAGTAGAAGAAGGCGAACTTTTTGTACAGGGATGGTACTACCATACAGAAAGCGGGGATTTGGAATATTTCAATCCTGTGGAGTATCGCTTTTTACCTGTTGAAGAGAATGTCTGATTTGATAAAATATACTACCGCAGAGACATTGGTTATCGTGCACTGCCCCAAACCAAGGAGACGAAGTGCCCAAAAGATTAGACAGCAAATCAAATAGTATTATAGTCACAACGATTGTCAAGTTTGCCTACCTGGTCAAAGCTTCTGTGCGTTACCAGAAGGTCAAAGGCTTTTTTTACGATCTGCTGGAGAATGACCAGTACCGG
>JAUUDF010000007.1 GCA_030826885.1 Sulfurovum sp.
AGAAAAAGATCGTACATCCAGTGCCATTGACTGTGAATTGCATAAAGCAGCAACATCAACCGTCTTTATGCTAACACAACTTGGTTAGCAGACCCCATCCCCTACGGTGATGGGGTCTGCTAAATTTATTATAGGAGGAGATAAAATGTCTGCATTGTTTGAACCGTTTACAGATGTAGTACCAAGCTTTTTCGGGTGGCTTAATCAGGGACCATTGACACTGACGATCTTTTTGCATACGGTCATCATATTGCCGATATTCTGGATTTATTTTCAGGAAAAAAAGAGACTGAAAAAATAAAAGTGTAAAAGTATGGCTAAGCCGAATCACATACACAAGGAGTGAAGGATGAACTTGGAGGGTGCGTAGATACGCACCAAAAAGGATAAAAACATGGGTAAAGTCTATTTAACAGAAGTGGGGCCAGGAAATATAGAACTGCTGATAGTCAAGGCATTTCGCGTGGTACAGCAGGGAATGTGATCATTTACGATCGGCTTGCAAAGTTTTTCTGATGGGCTGCACAATTTGGACAAAATCACCAAAAAACTGACAGAAATTTGAAAACCTGTAGACCACCTTGTTGCAGTCATCAGCCGTGGAACGACCGCGGATAAGAAGACAGTCATTGGAACCCTCGCAGATATCTATTAAAAGGCAAAAGAACTGCCCGCACCTGCACTTATTGTCGTAGGTGAGGTCGTTAGATCGTGTGAGCAGTTGAACTGGTTTGAAAAATGACCCTTTTATGTGTGGTTATTGAGAGAATTTATCTTTAATTTGCCTATAATTAATATACACGCTACCCCAAAAAGAAGGAAAGCAGTATGTTTGCACTTGAAGATATACCGATGTTTTCAGCATTAAACCAGGATTGCATCAAAGCGCTTCAAGGAGATATTCACATTAAAAACTATGCGAAAAAGAATATTGTCTTTTACGAGGGAGATGAAAGCGAGTATTTGCATATTTTGCTCCATGGCAGTGTAAAGCTTTACAAAACGACCCCCAAAGGATCACAGATACAGATTAACCGGTTCTCTGCACCAGGGCTGCTGGCAGAGTATGCCTGCTTCGAGAAAGAATCATTTCCAGCGACATGTGAATTCGTTACCGATGGAACGATAGGTTTGCTACATTTTGACAAACTTTATGACTATCTGAATCAGCCGCAGTTTTCTTTGGAACTCATTAAATCACTTACGGGCAAAATCAGTCTTCTCTCCGCACTGGTGCATAAAGAGACGATTCTCTCTTCCGAAGCGAAAGTTGCGGATATGATGCTCAAAAAGATGATGATCTTCAATCGGCTCAAAAATAATGAAATCGCTTCCATTTTGAATCTGACCCCCGAAACGTTTTCACGTATTCTTACCAGGATGAAAAAAGAGGGGATCATCAAAATTGAGAATCACAAGCTGGTAATTCTCGATCAGGATGCCCTTTACAGGATCGTCGATACAAATACAATCAAGACCTGTACCAATTGTATAGCGGACTTCAAGAAAGAGATTGGATACAAACAATAGGATATTGTTCAAAGGTCAAAGAAGAGCAGATATGTCAGCTTGCCCTCACCTGTGCTTCCCATTTTTCAAACGCATCATTACAACAGACCGCTTCATTTTTGCATGGTTGTCTCACTTTCTTGTTTACATAGTATGAGTATAGTCTATTAAAACGGTATCTTCATTGATAAGTATCAAAGTATACACGAGGTGCTTGTAATAGACTCATACACGGGAGGAAGAAATGGCATATTTTCCAATCTATATGGATATGGACGGACTCAAAGTACTTGTGGTAGGTGAAATCATATTTTGAGAAGCATTTTCCCAAAACTTGATTTAAGTCAATGTTATTTTAACTATAACGCAATAGAATAGGTGAAAATATAAATAGGAGTTAATATGTCTGAATTAAATCGTCAACCTGTAGAGGTTCCCGGTGCAACTGTGCCGTTTTTTACTTACACAATAGGTGAAACACAATACTATGAGTTCGATTCGTCCAAATGTGGACCGCCTGAACCGATGGTCAATGCCATGGCAGGCTTGAAGCTGATTGACGGACCAAACAAAAAAGTGGTGATGATAAACCATAAGAAGCCGATGGGTCTTTTGGACAAGATCGGTGAGAACTATGACATAGAAACTGAAAAACTTGATGATGGCCGTGTGAAACTGATTTTTTCCTATAAAGAGGGAGAGAGTGAAAAGGCAAGCCTCAACGATGCTGCCTGTCACGGATAAGTGGGTCGATGAAACAGATATCGAGTGATTTTGCACCGCCTCTGAAACTGATTGCACCGTTTTTTAAATTTGGGGTCATCTACTACCTGTTGGCAATGTTGACGCTGCTTTTTTTCAAGCCAGATTTCGTTTATGCACAGACCGATGTTGCAGGATGGGTACATCTGTTCCTGCTTGGCTTTGTGATGATGATCATCTTTGGGGCCATGGCGCAACTGGTACCGGTGGTACTCGAGGCAGGGCATGCAGTGGTGGATGTCTATTATGTCATCATGCCGCTGCTGGCTGTTGGAACGGTGGTGATGGTTGCAGGGTTCTGGATCACTCCGGTGCTCTTGCCCTATGGCGGACTGCTGGTACTGATTGCGATGATCATATTTGCCATAGAAAATTTTGCGACACTCAAAAAAACGGCACTAAAGACGCTGACAGTATCAACAGTCAAATGGAGCAACGCGTATCTTCTGTTGGGCATACTTACAGGCTTTGCCATTGCCCTCGGATTGGCTGGGAGCTTGAGCATTGATGTCGGTTTGATGCTCAAAGCCCATGTCTATGCAGTACTTGGCGGGTATGTTGTTTTGACGATCATTGGGCTGTCATTGATCCTTGTCCCGATGTTTTCTCTGGCGCACGGGTTTGATGAAACCTCCATTAACCGGGCATTCAAGCTGGTCATAGGGAGCGCGGGCACAGTATTTCTGGGTGCACTCTTCGGATGGGAGAGCATGATGTATATCGGGTATACCGTCACCATTCTGGGTATTCTTTTTTACCTGCACCAGATATACATCCTTGCCACATTGACCGTGCGTAAAGAGATGGACATTTGGGCGAAATCGATGATCTTTGCCTATGGCAGTTTGATTGTCTCTCTTTTGCTTGGTGCGCTTTATTTCCTGTTGGGAAGAGAGAGTGTTTTGCATGCTTCGGTATGGTTCTTGTTGATGGGGTTCATCGCATCGATGATTACAGGCCATCTCTACAAGATCGTGCCGTTTTTGGTCTGGTTTGAGCGTTTCGCACCGCTCGTCGGCAAGAAGAAGATACCGATGCTGCATGAGATGTATTCGAAAGAAGGTGCCTCCGTGTTTTTCTGGTTTAACGCATCAGGGGTGGTACTTGGCGGAATAGGGCTGCTCTTTGAAAGTGACATCTGGTTTAAAGCGGGAGCAAGCTTCCTGTTCGCCGGTGCACTCTTTTTGATGGTGACGATGCAAAAGATGCTCTCTTACGGCAGCGATGAAGATACTTCAACTGAAGCGTAAGTCGGGGAAAAGCAGAACATTTGAAAGGAATGACAATGTGTGATCTTACCAAAGAAATGGTCTATGATGCCATTTCGACAGTTATTGACCCTGAAGTGGGGTTCAATCTGGTTGAAATGGGACTTATTTACGATGTGATCATCGATGAAAACTGCAATGTACATGTCGTGATGACACTTTCGACACAGGGGTGCCCACTGCACCAGATGATCACTACATGGGTAAAAGAAGCGGTTGAACGTATCGAAGGGGTCGGTGAGGTTGAAGTTGAGGTAGTCTGGGAACCTGCTTGGAACATCTCTATGGCAGATGAACATGTCAAAAACACACTCAACGGATTATAGGCTGAAATTTTTCGAAATACCGTCAGTTATTCATCGGTTAACCAACTGTTTTTCAACGGTTAGTTTTGCTGTATTATACTGCTCTTAAGAAAGAGATATCACTCTTTCGGGTAACCGATGGTTGAGAGTCATTTGTTTTACTCCTTGTCCAAACTTTGTAAACTTCCTTGTTTTACTCTCACCATCATCTCCTTACAAAGGCGGAAGCGGCCTTTTTCATAATCCCCTTTCCTTGTTTTTTTATGATTCCCTTTCTTTGCCGCTTCCCCTTTGTTAAATCGGGCTAAATGGGTTTGTCGGAGATGATGATCTTGCTTGTCGTTGTACTTTTTGCATTGTCAGTCGTTGCTTTGAGTGCCTCTTGATGCTCTTTTTTGCGTTGTTCGCTCAACGCTTTTTGCTGCTGGCTTCGCAGCTGTGCGACTTCTGCTTCAAGCGCTTTGATCTTTTTCGCCTGTGTTTCGATGACGGCGATAAAATCGGCACAGTATGTTTTGGTATCAAACTCAATACCGCTAATGTAGTATTTTTTGTGTTTGGGCATGGCTATCTGTGCAGAGGCAAGGGCTGTAAGAAGAAATATAGAAAGAGTTGTCTTGTACATCGCATTTCCTTTTATGCTGAAATTACGATATTATAGCCAAATATCAAATGGCGCAAAGGGGATGCAGGTGAAGAGGATCATGGTTTTTAATCTCTTCGGACTGGTACTGTTTGGCTTGATGTTTGCAAGTGTGCATTATGGGGTTGGCATTATTGATCTTGACCACTATGTCCATACGCAAATGCAGCAACTTCGTCAGCCATGGCTGACCGAGATAATGACTATTGTTACCCATATGAATGATTTGCAAAATGCCCTTCTTTTTTCTTTATGTATGGTCGTGCTCTTTTTGTGGCTGAAATGGTACAAGGAGAGTCTCTTTTTTGTGACAGTGACACTATGTGCAGCGGCTCTGTTCGGTCTGATCAAGCAAGCCGTACAGCGTATGCGTCCCGATGCGGCCGTCATCGAAGTTGGCGGCTACTCATTCCCTTCCGGGCACACAACCATGGCGACGGCAATGGCATTTGCTCTGTACTTCATTCTTGCAGAACATACACAGGCACACAAAACGGTACTGTTTCTGGCCGCACTGCTGTGGGCAGGCCTGATCGCATCGACACGACTCTATTTGGGGGTACACTGGCTGAGTGACGTGCTTGGCGGGTTCGGTCTTGGGCTCTTTTGGGTGACGACGGTAAAACTTGTGTACGTTAGCGTACAGCGATAAAAAATAGGTTATACTTATTATATGAAACCATCCTTTTTTAAATATCTCATTGGACTTTTTTTCCTGCTGACGGTAACAGCCGGTCTGTACGCAGGAGAGTACAGCCCCTGGATCGAACGGCAGATCAAGCTGATAGAGCAGGCGGATGATCAGAACCTCTCACAAGAGGCACTCTCCAGGCTCGTAGAGGAACGAAGCCGTGCCTATATGGATGCGTTACAAAGTATTTTGGAGAACAAGGCACTCCTGAAGAAACGTTCGATGGCATACGAGGACAAGATCTTCAAGCTTGAAAAAATGATGGAGATCAACAGACGGCACGGAAACAAAGAGGCGGTGTTGCGTGATGAGGTGCAGATAAAGTCCTACAAGCTGATACAGATACAAAACCGGATGATCCGCAAGATTTTAAAAGCACTTGATTCGCTGAGCCGGGATGATTTCGAGAAGAAAATGTACGATATCTTCGCGCAGACACAAAATGAGATCAACAAGCTCGATGACAAAGACAGACTTTACCGGCAACTGTTGAAGAAAAAAACCAAAAACCGTCTTGAGAGACAGGTGCAGGAGAATATCAGAGAGTTCTATGCGCTCTGGGAGATAAATATCGATATTTTGCGGCACTTCTCGGAGAATGTCAATCGGGTCTACAGACTTAACCAGTATGCGCGTTATCACATTCTAAAGCCCGCCCTCTATATAGACGGACATGCCAAGCTGCTGTATGTGAACAAGATGCTTGAACCCTACGGACTGAGTGTGGTCAAACTCATACTGATATTTTTGATTTCGCTGTTTATCTACCTGATACGCAAGGTACTGCTGGGCATGATAGAGAGGGCACTGGTACGCATTGGTCCCATTGGAAGATATGCAGAGGAGATCATGGGAGATATTAGAGCGCCCATCTCCTACCTGCTGCTTGTGCTCAATATGCAGCTGATACTGTTTGTATATAACGATTTTAGCAGTACAGAAAGGGCCAATAGGCTTTTTAATATTCTTTATACAGTGTTTCTGACACTGATTGTATTTCGGGCACTCAACAGCATTGCACGTGTCAAGCTTGAACATATTGGACGGTCCGACCGCAAGATCAAAAGTGAACTGTTCAATCTGACAGTGAAGATCATCAACTTTATGGTCTTGATTATCGGTGCGCTCTTTGTGCTCTATTTTGCGGGAGTCGATCTGACGGCCGCACTCTCGGGGCTTGGAATCGGAGGGTTTGCCGTTGCGTTGGCAGCCCGCGAGAGTCTCTCGAACTTCTTTGGGACAATCTCCATTCTCATGAGCGACATCTTCTCCCAGGGAGACTGGATAGAGGTGGACGGCAAAGAGGGAACTGTCGTCGAGATAGGGCTGAGGGTGACTACCATACGTACGTTTGACAATGCGCTCATTGCCATTCCCAATGCGACACTGGCAAACAAAGAGGTAAAGAACTGGAGCCGTAGGATCGTTGGACGGCGGATTAAAATGAAAGTATCGCTCACCTATGACTCCGACAGAAAGGCATTGCAGCGTGCCGTCGAGGAGATCAGGGTCATGCTGAGTGAACATCCCAAGATAGCTACAGAAAGAACAGAGTATCAGGAGAAGGGCAGAAAGAGTGCCAAACTTGTCTCGAAAGAGGATGCACTGGGCGTCAAGCGCACCCTGCTGGTCTACCTTGATGCTTTCTCGGATTCGAGTATCGATATTCTCATCTATGCCTTTACGAAATCGACGGTGTGGCAGGAGTGGCTGGAGGCCAAGGAAGATGTGCTTTACAAAATTATGGAGATCGTAGAGCGAAACGGACTGCGTTTTGCCTTTCCTACCGTTACGATCGACTATCCTGAAGAGGAGAAGAAGCAGTGAGAAAATGGTTGTCATATGTAGTGCTTTTAGGGGTATGTGCAAATATACTTGCTGCCGGCGGGAAGATAGCTCCTGAAACGGAGGAGATACGTGACACGATTGTCGTACACGGAATGGTACTGCACGGCAAAGTTGTCGGGCTTGGTCCCGAGAGGCTTTCGTTCAAACTCAACTATGCAGAAGGGGTCAACGAGATTAAGTATGAAGACATCGAGTCTATCCATACGAAATACAACTACCATATCTCTTTTAAACGTATCGACATAGAGGGAAGGGTTGTTGGTATAGAGGAGAATAAATTTCTCAATGTCATCGACAGTGACGGGCATGAACGGCTGATCAAAATAGCCGATATCGACAATTTTGTCATGTCGGTGCAAAGCGATGATTCACTTGAAAACCGTATACGTAATCAATTTCCCTATACCAAAGGTACGGTCAGTCTCGGACTGGAGACAGAGAACGGCAACAGTAAAAAGAACAAAATCGACCTGATGATCAATACGCGTTATAAAAAAGCGGAGCATGAAGTACTTTTCTATCTGGACTATGCCTACGAGACGACACAAACGGAAGAGAATCCACAGGTACAGAACAAGGATGAGCTTTCAAGTCTTGTAAGTTACCGTTACCATGTCACGAACAATGTTTTTTATTATAGTACATTGCTAGCCGAGTATGACAGGCCACGTCATATTGATCAACTTTTTGTTCCCTCTGCCGGCATCGGGTACCGCTTCAAGTATGGGAAAGATGCCTGGCTTGAGCCTTCTTTGGGTTTGGGATATGCCAATATCAACTACACAGATACAATATACCAGGACAAGGATTTCAGTGCAGCGGCTTTCGGCCTTTCGGGACGCTACCAGCTTGATGACCTTGTGTTGATCAACCAGCTGATCATCAATGGGTTTATCCTTTATTATCCGAGTATTGAAGAGGGCTTCGATGAAGATTGGGTCTTGCGTTCGAATCTTAACTTTACCGTACCGCTGTTTGATTTCTTTTCTGTTAAACTTGTGTTTGACTGGGTTAATGACAGCAACCCCAACCCGGAAGTCGGAAACAACAAAACGAAAACAAAACTGCTCTTTGGCATTGATTTTTAGCATAAAGAGGTGTTTGAATCGTTGTTAAGGCTATTGGTTTGAGCAAAATCAATCCTTCTGTGTCAAAATCGTGTTATTATCGTCTCTATCAAACAGAGGAGAACGGATGCGAAAAGTAATAACAGTACTGATAATCGGTACGGTATGTATGCAGCAGCACCTATTGAAGGCAAAAAGGTTTTTGAGACCTATTGCTGGGGATGCCATCATCAGACTGCGGTAGCATTTGGTCCTCCGTTTGCAGAGATTGCCGCCAAACGCAGCCCCGAAGAAATACAGGCGATGATCACTGATACGGAGTCAGTTTCAAAAGTGTTGGGGTACAAACGCTACGCCATGCCTGCGTTCACACTGAAGAAAGAAGAGCTTGAGGCGATTACCCGTTATATACTCTCTTACAAAAACAAAAAGGTGCAGTAATGTTCAGACTCTCCAATTCACTCAAGTCCGTGACCGATGGCAGACCTTCACGGGTGCTTGACGGCTCCATCGCCATCTGGAATTTCACCAACCGCTTAACGAAGTGCGCATGCAGATGAATACCTATGAGGCCGAGAAGGGAGTCAAACGAAACGGTGAAGCTACCATGCCTGACGGCACCTGTCAACCGGGATTATTGTCTGTACCAAACGGACAAAAAATATAGAAGAAACCAACCACTGGAACCCAGACACCTATAACAGACACACGGCATTTGTCTCAGCATTGGCATTGCCTGTAGTCGATTTGCTCGATCCTAAACAAGGAGAGAAAATTTTGGATGCAGGCTGTGGTGAGGGGACATTGGCGGCAGAGATTGCTCGCCGGGGTGCCGAAGTCATCGGTGTTGATATGAGTGCCGAGATGATAGAACAGTGCCAGGCTAAAGGCATAGAGGCTCACGTTGGGTCGGTAACGAATTTGCCTTATGATGAAGTATTTGATGCAGTCTTTTCCAATGCCGTGCTACACTGGGTAAAAGATGCCAGAGGTGCAGTACAAAACATCGCCAAATCATTGAAGTGTGGTGGGCGTTTTGTTTGTGAATTTGGAGGTAAGGGGAATGCCTATCATGTGGTATCTGCTATGCAAGAGGTCTTCGCAAAGCATCCTGGGTTTGGTGTATTCGAGAACCCATGGTATTTTCCGAGTGTTGAAGAGTATAAGAGCCTTTTGGAGGCTGAAGGCTTTAGGGTAGAATATATCGAACATATTCCCAGACCTACACCCATAGATGATATATCAAACTGGTTGGATATTTTTGCCAATGGTATTACAAGCCATTTGACCAAAACCCAGTTTGAGATCTTTAAGCATGAATGTAAAGAGATCTTGATAAAGACAAACTATAGCAAAGATGAAGGCTGGATGGTAGATTATAAACGGTTACGGCTGAAGGCTGTTAAAAAGTGTTGAGCTTTTTGATACACCATTTGTATATATTATTGGAACGATGATTGATATCAATAATAGGTGGTTTTTGAGGTAGTAGCAGCTGTTTTAAGTAAATCTTAGTTAATGTGTACTAAAATATGTACATATAAAGGAATTTCCATGAAAACAATAAACTTTTCTCAAACACGACAGAATTTAGCTTCTATATTGGATGCTGTAGTGGATGATTGCACGCCCGTAGCAGTAACGAGACAAAAAAAAGAATCCGTGGTTATTATCTCTATGAAAGACTATAGAGCTTTAGAAGAGACTGCCTATCTGATGCAAAGTGAAGCCAATGCTCAAAGGCTTAACCGTTCTATTGCTCAACTTGAAGCTGGTCTTGGTATACAGAGAGAGCTCATAGAGGAATGATACTCAGCTTTTCAGATGAAGCATGGGAAGACTATCTTTATTGGCAACAGTACGACAAGAAGATTTTAAAGAAGATCAATAGGCTGATTAAAGAGATACAGAGAGTGCCTTTTGAAGGCATAGGAGAACCTGAACCACTTAAATACAACTGGTCTGGTTATTGGTCGCGGCGTATTACCATTGAACATCGCATAGTCTATAAAGTAAGTGGTGATAATTTGATGATTGCTCAGTGTCGTTATTATTATGGATAATTGAAGTAAAAATCATGCATTACAACACCCCATACTGCAAAGTCCGTTATTTAAAAGCACAAAATGTCATTTTCTTTTCCAATGCAAACAGTTGTATGGGGTATGTGATGGCCGTATGGCTGAACAAGAAGTAACAATGAAGGAGCAGAGATGATGGATGTTTTTGACGTCAAACACAAGGGTGAAGAAGTCACGCTTGAGAGCATTTCAGATATGGAGGCTAGCCAGTGAAGCAGATGCTCAAAGAGCTCTACGGTACGGGAATCCTTTTCTTTTACTACATGAAGTATATCATCCTCATTGGATGGCCACTGCTTCGTTTCGGACTTGACTACAGAGACAATATTGTCATCGATATCCTCTGGGTCTACTGCCTCATACTGATGATCAAGGATATTGTCTACAAATTCGTATTGAAAAAAAGCTACTGCCCCAACGACTCCTGCTCTTCAAAAAAATAAGAAGAGCCATTTTATGCTCTCTCTGCTATAATTGACCATATTAAATCTGCATGAATGGAGAGAACGATGTTCGGTATATTTGACTTTAAAACGGAAGTGGCGGAAGCGAAGATCTTTATGGGCTCGAAGGTAGAGAGCAGAGAGCAGATGAGTGAACGCAAAAGCCCTTATGACGGCAAAGTGGTCAGCCGTGCACCGGTGTGCAGCGCCGAAGATGCTCTCAATGCGCTCAAGGTTGCCCAGATGGCATCAAAAGAAGCGAAAAAAGTGCCGCTCTCACAGCGTATTAAATGGCTTGAAGATGTGGCGATGAAGCTTGAGCATGAAAAAGAGGCATTTGGACTGATGCTTGCCAAAGAGGTTGCCAAGCCGATTTCCTTCGCACGCATTGAAGTGGAGCGCTGTGTGGAGACGATCAGGCTTACGGCGATGGAACTTGCAAACCTGCACGGAGAGACCATCCCTACTGACATTATGCCAAGCGGAAAAAAGACAATGGCCTATTACAGACGCGAGCCCGTCGGCGTGGTGGTGGCGATCACCCCGTTCAATTTTCCTCTCAACCTTGTCGCACACAAGATTGCTCCGGCACTGGGTGCGGGGAATGCAGTGGTGCTCAAGCCTACCCCGGAAGCGCCGATGGGTGCCTATATGCTCGCACAGCTTTTTGTGGAGTCGGAGTATGCCGTACCTGATGCACTCAGTGTGGTCTACGGTGATGCAGAGGTAGGGTCGGCACTGGTAAGCAGCGACATACCGCGCGTCATCTCCTTTACAGGGTCTGTACCGGTAGGGAACATCATTACCAAGCAGGCGGGCATCAAGAAGGTAAGCCTTGAGCTTGGCGGCAATGCGGCGACCTACATTGACAGCAGCGCCGATTTGACGCTTGCCGCCAAGCGCTGCGCCTTCGGAGCCTTTTACAACTCCGGACAGGTATGTATCTCTTTGCAGCGGATTTATGTCAATGAGGCTGTTTACGAGGAGTTTGCTGAGAAGATGGCGGAGGAGACACGCAAGCTTAAAGTGGGTTCTCCCTATGAAGAAGATACATTTATGGGACCGCTGATCGATGAAGAGTCGATGCACCGTGCCAAAAGCTGGGTGGCGTCTGCAAAGAACGAAGGGGCACGTGTTGTTGCCGGAGGAGAGGAAGTGGAGGGTATCTTCCCGCCTACGGTGATGGCGGATGTGACTGACGAGATGAAGATTATCTGCGAAGAGGTCTTTGCGCCTATTGTCTCTTTGGTGAGTGTCAGCGATTACGAAACGGCCATAGAGAAAATGAACGATTCACCCTATGGCTTGCAGTTTAGTATCTTTACCAATGACCTGAAACTGACACAGCGTTTTGTCGACGATGCCGAGTGCGGCGGGGTGGTCATCAACGACATCCCGACCCTGCGTTTCGATGTGCAGCCTTACGGTGGTGCGAAACTCTCAGGTGTCGGCCGCGAAGGACCAAAGTGGGCACTCGAAGAGTTCACTGAGATCAAGTCGGTGGTTATATGTTAAAGAAGTTAGGGTAGGATTGCCGTAAAATTAAGGAGCGTTTATGGAGTATATGTTTCAGCCCGGATTTATGGGGACAAAAGCCCCGTTTTTTATGGACTTTGTCACCCTCATTGTCGCACTGCTTCCGCTGCTGGTGGGTATTGCGATCACACTGGCACGCAAAGGGCTTTATGAACTGCACGGCAAGGTACAGGGAGCCATTTTCATTATTTCGCTGATTGTAGTAGGATATTTTGAGTATGGGGTGCGTCTTGGAGGCGGCTATGAAGTCTTTGTGCAAAAGACCCATGTCTCACACTATTATCTGTTGACGGTGTTGATCGTACATATTTTCATTGCAACAGTGACCTTGGGTATCTGGGCAGCAACACTGATACGCGCCTACAAAGAGAGCAAACGCGGCGGTGTGCTTCCTGGAGTCGGCTCGGACGCACATAAAAAAGCGGGGGTACGTACTTTCATCGCCATCTGTCTGACTGCACTGACGGGTATTTGGCTCTATCTGCTGCTGTTTGTATTTTAGAGAGAAAAGATGCAACAGGTAGCTATTTCTGCCTGTCTGTTGGGCAACGTCTGTCGCTATGACGGTACGGACAACCGAAACGATACGTTGATCGATCTCCTTGAAGGGGCGACACTTGTTCCTTTCTGTCCTGAAGATCATGCCTTTGGGACACCGCGTCCGACGATGGATCTTGTTCTCGAAGATGACGGTCGTGTACGTGCGCGCAGCAATGCCGACGGCAGTGATCTGAGCGATCCGATCATTCGCTATGCCGAGGATTTCTTTGAAGCACATCCCAATATTGACCTCTTCATCGGTAAGGACAGGAGCCCAAGCTGTGGGGTATGCAGTGCGAAGTGTTATGACGAAAAGAGAACACTTCTTTCCGACAAGTCAGCAGGTCTCATGGCACAGGAAGCGCTGCGCAGGGGGATCAAAGCAGTGGATGCAGAAACATTTTTAGAGGAGCATAAGTGAGACATATTGTAGCGATCGTACTATTTTTAGGATACTGCCTGCAGGCGCAAGCCGCAGTGGACAGGGACGATATGACCAAACAGGCGATCGTCAAAATCTACACGGTGGCAAAAATTCCGAACTATCTCTCTCCCTGGAGCTCCTCCATGCGGAGTTCGACAGGGTCGGGAGCTATCATAGCGGGCGGATACATCTTGACCAATGCCCATGTGGTGGCAAACGAGGCATTTTTGGAAGTACAGCGTTACGGAGAGCGAAAGCGTTATATTGCCAAGGTGTATGCCGTCTCCCATCAGGCGGATTTGGCGTTGCTAAAAGTGGATGATGATGCTTTCTATGAGGGGGTGACCCCGCTGCATTTTGGCAAGCTGCCGCAGATAGAGCAGAGGATTGTAGTCTACAGCTATCCTATGGGCGGGAGTACCCTTTCGGCAACCATGGGGGTGGTCTCCCGCATAGAGCATAACACCTATGTGCACAGCGGTGAGAGTTTTCTCGCCATTCAGGTCGATGCCGCGGTCAACCCGGGAAACAGCGGCGGCCCTGCACTCTCGGACGGAAAGATCGTAGGGGTCGTGATGCAGGTGATGAACAAGTCGCAGAACATTGGCTATCTGGTGCCGGTAAGTATGGTCAGGCATTTCATCGACGACATGAAAGACGGACACTATGACGGGTTTGCTGACCTGGGGCTGGGTACACAGAAACTTGAAAACCCTGCAATGAGAAAGTATTACGGACTGGATGAAAACACTACGGGCAAACTGGTTGACAAGATTGTCTACCACTCTCCGGCAGAGGGTATTTTGAAAGTAGGGGATATCATTACCGCAATTGACGGGCATACGATAGAAAATGACGGTACCGTAGAGTTTCGCCGCCATGAATATACCGATTTTTATTATTATGTCGATATGCACCAGATGGGAGAGAGTGTCACGCTTGACATCATTAGAGATCGTAAGCGTATGCAGGTGCATGTCCCCCTGACGAAAACCGGTGATGATATGTACCTGGTCAAAACAACGCGTTACGATGAGATGCCCACGTATGCTATTTACGGCGGGTATGTCTTCTCTCCGTTGACACGTAACCTTATCCGTGCAACCAGCCGAAACCGTCTCAAACTGAGTTGTCTCGCCTCTAAATGGCAGGAGAAAGAGAAAGAGGAGGTTGTGGTACTGCTGAAGGTCCTCGCCTCCGACATCAGCAGGGGTGACAACAACTTCGGGATGTGGGTCATTGACAAAGTTAACGGCAAACCGTTCAAGAACCTCAAGGAGTTCTTCGCTTTGATGGAAAAGAACAAAGAGCCCTACTACCTGCTTGAAGACAAGGACGGTGTCAAGGTGATCATTGACCGCGAGGAGGCGATGAAAAAGCAGCAGGAGATTCTCAAACGCTATAACGTCGAATACAGCCGTTCGGAGAATCTAAGAAATAACACTGGTCACACTTCTCATAACGCAGTCAAATAGCAAGAGGGAGTCACTCATACTTCTTGAACTGCTCCAGCCACGCCTTGTCCTCTTCACTTAGCATGCCGACACGTTCGAGGAGTTTGGCTTTGATGCTAAGAAGGTCATCGAGGCTGAGGTAGGCAAGCAGGTCTGGGTTGATGGTTGGCTCTTCCTTGCCGTAGGCGATGAGTGCGTCTATTTCCGCAAGCAATGACTCTTTGGTGGGTTTGGTTTTTTCATTCATTCTGTTATACTATCGAAAAAATTATTATAAAGGATATGCCATGTTGAATGTTGGTGACAGTGTACCTGACTTTTGTCTGCCAAATCAGGATGAGGAGGAGATCTGTCTGAGGGATCTTAAAGGAAAGTGGATCGTACTTTACTTCTACCCTAAAGACAATACCCCCGGATGTACAACCGAAGCGTGCGATTTTACAGCGGCACTGCCTGATTTTGAAGGACTCAATGCCATAGTACTTGGTGTCAGCCCAGACAGTCCCAAAAAACACCGAAACTTCATTGAGAAAAAAGATCTCAAGATCACCCTGCTTGCCGATGAAGAGAAAGAGGTGTGCAAGCTTTTTGGTGTCTGGCAGCTTAAAAAGAACTACGGGCGTGAATATATGGGCGTTGTACGTTCGACTTTCATCATCGACCCTGACGGGAAGGTTGCCGCAAAATGGGAAAATGTCCGTGTCAAGGGACATGTCGAAGCGGTCAAAGAGAAGCTGACGGAACTTCAAAACGCGTAAGTTTGTGCGCCCAAATAGTGCTGTTCTTTGGGCAGTACCCTTTTGCATTTTAGTGGAATGATGTGATTCCTCTTCTGTTTCAAACAATCTTAAAAAACATTTCGGTATAATCTCGTTCCTAATTCCGTTGTCGGGGTTGGAAATACACATGTAGTTATTCCTTGAATGGTTGCGTCTTCGGACGTTAAGGACTACAGAGGGCTCAAACCTACTGTGAAGCGAGAGGCTTCTAACGATAAACAGTTATACCAAGGAGACAAAATGGTAACAATGAAAGACCTACTGGAGTGCGGCGTTCACTTCGGACACCAGACAAGAAGATGGAACCCAAAAATGAAGAAATTCATTTTCGGTGCAAGAAAGAACATCTATATTATTGACCTTCAAAAAACACTCAGATACTTCAAATATACGTACAACGTAGTCAGAGATGCTGCAGCAGAAGGACAGACAGTTCTTTTCGTAGGAACAAAAAAACAGGCACGCCAGGCAATCAAAGAGCATGCTGAGCGTGCAGGTATGCCTTACGTTGCAACAAGATGGCTCGGCGGTATGCTGACCAACTACCCGACAATCAAGAAATCCATTAGAAAACTCGAGATCATCGAGCAGATGGAAGAGAACGGACAGATCGACCTTCTGACCAAAAAAGAAGCGCTCATGCTGAAAAGAAAGAAAGAGAAACTCAACTCTTACCTTGAAGGTTACAGACACATGAAAAAACTGCCTGACATGATGTTCGTTATCGATGCGGTTAAAGAGAACATTGCTGTCAAGGAAGCAAGAAGAATGGGAATGAAGGTCGTCGCACCTCTCGATACCAACTGTGACCCTGATCTGATCGATCTGCCTATCCCTGGTAACGACGATGCGATCCGTTCTATCAACCTTTTCTGTAAAGAGATCGCCGATGCGATCATTGAAGGGAAAGCGGCGTATGCGGAAGCTAACGGTGAAGAGGTAGAGGAAGCACCGACTTCTGCAGAAGTGGAAGAAGTGGTCTCAGAAGCAAAAGAAGAAGCGGCTGCGGCACCTGAAGCAGCAGAAGAAGCAACTGCACCTGCAGCTGAAGAGAAAAAAGATGATGACCTGACAAAACTCAAAGGTGTTGGCAAAGTCTATGCCGAAAAACTGAACAACGAAGGGTTCTACACATTCGCAGATGTTGCGAACATGACTGATGAGCAGATTCAGGTGATGGAAGAGAAGTACAGCTTCAAAGGTGACTTCAAAGAGACAGTAGCACACGCAAAAGAACTGGCGGAGGCGTAATATGGCAAATTTCGGACCAAAAGATGTTAAAAAACTTCGTGAGATGACCGATGCGGGAATGATGGACTGTAAAAAAGCCCTTACTGCCGCAGACGGTGATATGGATAAAGCGGTTGAGTGGCTTAGAGACCAGGGTATCGGTGCGGCTGCGAAAAAAGCGAGCAAAACCGCAGCTGAAGGTGCCATCGGCGTCAAAGTCGAAGGCCCCAAAGCTGTGATCGTAGAGATCAACTCCCAAACAGACTTCGTTGCACAGAACGACAAGTTCAAAGCACTGATGAACGAAGTGGTAGAACATGCGTTTGCCAATGACCTTGAAGATGCAGAAGCGATCAATGCTTCCGAGATCAACGGTCAGCCGTTTGCAGAGTTCCTGGCACAAAACATTGCGATTATCGGTGAAAACCTTGTCGTAAGACGTGCAGCGCTCATCAAGGGTAACGACACGACTGCGGTAAGCGGTTACGTGCATTCAAATGGACAAAACGGTGTTATCATCGCTGCAGAGTGTGACGATGCAGAGACTTGCGAAAAGATGACTCCTGTACTTAGAGAGATTGCAATGCATGCAGCTGCTATGGCACCCAAGACACTCTCTTACAAAGATTTCGATGCGAAATATGTCGAAGAAGAGACAAAAGGGCGTATCGAAGCGATCAAAAAAGAGAATGAAGAGCTTGCAAGACTGGGTAAACCACTCAAGAACATTCCTCAGTACATCTCTAGAGCACAGCTGACAGACGAAGTCATTGCAGCGGCTGAAGAGGCGATCAAAGAGGAGCTCAAGGCAGAAGGCAAACCTGAAAAGATCTGGGACAAGATCCTTCCTGGTAAACTGGACAGATTCATCTCCGATAATACTACACTTGACCAGGAGCAGTGTCTGCTCGATCAGAAATTCGTTATGGATGACAGTAAAACTGTTGCTGAATACTTCGAAGAGAAGTCAAACGGCAAAGCGAAGATCACTACATTCACCCGTCTTGAAGTCGGTGAAGGAATTGAAGTTGAGGAAGAGGATTTCGCAGCCGAAGTAGCCAAGCAAATGGCGTAATAGTTCTTTTATTTCACTGCACTTTTGAAGGAGTTGGCTCAGTTACGTACTGAGTGTACGCTCCTTCGCAACAACCTCCAAAACTACAACAAATCAGAAATCTATTCACTTTCCTTCAGTAACCCTACTTTTCTTTGCCTTCTTAACGCTCAGCGCTAAACGCTAAACACTGATGATTATGCTAAAATACCCAAAACAGACAAAGGTACGATGATGTCTACCCCTCTTTTGGAAGCCTCCGGCATTGCACACAGTTTTGATACGATGCTTTTTGAAGATGTCTCCTTTGCGCTCTTCCCAAAACAGAGCAAGGCGATCGTGGGTCGGAGCGGTTCCGGGAAGTCGACACTTATGCACATTTTTTCTACGTTTATTCGGCCAGACAGCGGTCATGTGTCACTCTTTGGCAAAGACCTCTATACACAGAGCGAGGTTGCCATTGAGACCCTTAGACGGTACGAGATCGGGATTATATTTCAGTTTCACTACCTGTTTAAGGGGATGAGTGCCATGGAAAATGTAGAGATAGCGACACTGCTTGCCAATGAGTCTATGGATGCGTCACTGCTGGAAAAACTGCAGATTGCCGATGTGATGGATCATAAAATCGGTGATCTTTCCGGAGGCCAGCAGCAGCGTGTTTCCATTGCCAGGGTACTGAGCAAGAAACCGCGTATTATTTTTGCCGATGAGCCTACCGGAAATCTCGACAATGAGACGGCAAATCTGGTGATGGATGTATTGGAGCATTATATTCAGACGCACGATGCCGCACTCTTGCTTGTGACACACGACGAGGGTATGGCACACAGGTGTGAGAGCATCTACAGGCTTGAAGCAAAACGGTTGAAGGAAGCAGTATGAAAATAGACCTGCTTCATGTACTCTACACGGTCATTATGGTTATTTTGGCATTTCTTGCCGCTATTGTAGTGACAAAAACACTTTCCAAATGGCTGAAGCTGGATGAGAAGAGCGAAGAAGAGGAGCAGTAACGCTACTTCGCCTGTGCAATGAGAACACCTTCAAGCAGTTTGTCGATATCTCCGTCGAGGATGGCATCGACATTGGAAAATGCCTGACCGCTTCGGGTGTCTTTGACCTGCTGGTAGGGTTGGAGGACATAGGAGCGGATCTGGTGCCCCCAACCGATTTCACTCTTTTCCACACCATCGAGCTCCGCCTGCTTTTTCTCCATCTCATACTCATAGAGACGTGACTTGAGCATTTTCATTGCGGAGGCTTTGTTTTTATGCTGGCTACGGTCATTTTGGCACTGTACCACGATGCCCGTAGGGATGTGGGTAATACGAATGGCCGAGTCGGTGGTGTTGACATGCTGCCCGCCCGCACCGCTGGAGCGGTAGGTGTCGATGCGGATGTCCTTCTCTTCAACTTCTATGTCGATGTCATCGTCGATCTCCGGTGAGACCATGACGGAGGTAAAGGAGGTGTGGCGTTTGGCGTTGGAGTCAAAAGGACTGATGCGCACCAGACGGTGAATGCCGTTTTCGACCTTGAGGTAGCCGTAGGCATTTTCTCCTTTGATGATGAAACTGACATCTTTAATGCCTGCCTCTTCCCCGGGCTGGTAGTCGAGTACTTCCGTTTTGAAGCCGTGACGTTCCGCCCAGCGAAGGTACATACGGTAGAGCATACTTGCCCAGTCCTGACTCTCCGTACCGCCTGCTCCGGGGTGAATGGAGACAATGGCATTGTTGCCGTCATGCTCTCCGCTGAGCATCATCTGTACTTCAAGCGCCTTGATATGGGACTCAAGATTCTCGGCATCTTCAAAGAGCATCTCAAGCGTCTCTTCGTCTTTTTCCGCCTTGGCAAGCTCGAAGTACTCCTGTGCATCTTTGAGTGCATCGCTGGCATTGTTGTAGGTTTCGAGAATACGTTCCGTTTTGGTCTTCTCCTGAGAGATTTTCCCTGCCCTGGCTGCATCGTTCCAAAAGTCGGGGTCCTGCTGCATCTGCTCTATCTCATCGAGACGCTGCTGCAGTGCGTCAGGTTTGACGATGTTGGTAATGTTTTCCATTTTGGTGGTGAGTGATTTTAGCAGTTCACTGTATTCATAAGCATCCACGTGAAAAAGTTCCTTTTTCAAATTAATAATCAGTAGTGAATAATGAATGGTTCAGGAATATAATGCACAGCATTACGTTTTTATATTTTAAAAGGCATTTCTAAAAGAAATCCAAACCGAAATTATTCATTATTAATTGTTAATTATTCACTAATAAGATATGATTTTACCAAAATTTACCAAAGTAGAGGGTTAGCCATGGTCATCGTCCGAACGGTCGAAGCGCTGCAAAAAGCAAAAAAAGAACTGAATGGAAGTATCGGGTTTGTACCGACAATGGGTGCGTTACACCAGGGACATCTTTCGCTCATCCAGCAGGCACGTAGAGAGAACGATACGGTCATTGTCTCTGTTTTTGTCAACCCGACACAGTTCTTGGAAGGGGAGGATCTGGACGCTTATCCAAGAAGAGAAGAGGCAGATACCAAAATATGTGAAGTGGCGGGGGTGGACATCCTCTTTATGCCTACGATTGAGCAAATGTATGAAAAGGATGAACTCTGCATCGGTGCGCCGGCGATCCGTGGCTACATTCTTGAAGGAGAGAAACGCCCGGGGCATTTTGACGGGATGCTGCAGGTGGTGATGAAACTGCTTAATCTCAGCAGTGCGGACCGTGCCTACTTTGGCAAAAAGGATGCGCAGCAGCTTGCCCTCATTACGCAGATGGTGCGCAACTACTTCATGGATGTAGAGATAATTCCCTGTGAGATCGTCCGTGACGAGAATGGCCTGGCACTGAGCTCACGCAACGCCTATCTCTCCGCAGAGGAGAAAGAGCGGGCACTCTGCCTCTCCCGCGCGCTCAAACGTGCGAGCAAGATGGTCATGGCAGGTGAGTTTGATGTGGATGTCATTAAAGCGCAGATGCTTGAAGTACTTCAGGAGGCAGACAGAGTAGAGTATGTCGCTATTGTCGACCGCAGCTTCAAGGCATTGAAAAAAGTCGAGATAGGCAACACAATCATCCTTGTTGCCGCATGGGTGGGCAAACCGAGACTGATAGACAATATTTGGATTTAAAACAGGGGTAGGCAAAGCGAAGTGTTAAAAGAGGTCTGAAGGTTCGTTTGGAGGTACGGATGGGCGCGGATGTCTGTAAACCGGTTTGGGGCGCTTGGGCTTGATGTGGGGGACATACTTTGGTTTGCGTTTGGGAACTGGTATGACCTGCTGTACTTTTTCTGCTGCCGGTTTGAGCGGTGCTTTTTCTTTTGGCGGCGGTGGCAGTATCGGTTCGGAGACGCTTGTCTCTTCGGATGTATCTGTGTATAAAGGTGCATCTTTGGAAGCTTTTTCTTTTTCATCTTCCGCCGCTACAGGGTCAGGGGTGAGGAAGCCCTGTTCGACCATGATGCGTACCGTGTTCTTAAAGGTCGGTACGGCAGATTGTGAAGCAAAGTACTTGTGGTACTTTTTGGCACGGATGACCAGTACACCGATGGTATATTTGTGTCCTTTGCTGTCGTTGGCAAATCCGTAAAAACTGCTGTGGTACTCTCTGACGTAGTGTCCGTGCTTGGCGATGTGTGCCGTACCGGTCTTTCCTCCAATCTCCAGCCCCGGGTATTGTGCTTTCACGCCGGTACCGCGTTTGACGACCTCCTTGAGAATCTCATGCATCTCTCTTGCAGCCTGCTTGCCAATCGGGTGCAGGTTGCCGACAGTCGGCGGGAGTTCATAGTGACGGCCTTTGGTGTCTTCGAGGTAATCGACCAGTCTCGGCGTGACCGCCACACCGTCGTTGTTGAATGCGGAGTAAGCCTTGAACAACTGTGAGAAGGTCGCCATCAGTCCATATCCGTAGGCACTGTTGGCGCGGTGCATCTGATTGTTCAGCAGTCTGAGTTTTTTAACCTGTCCGGGGAGGTCACGGCTGAGGTCTATGCCTGAGGGGTGTGCCAGTCCGAAGCCGAGCAGTCCGTCCCGAAACTCTTTCCCGCTTAAGAGCCAGGAAATCTGGGAAATACCGACATTGGAGGAGTGCACAATGATGTCGGTAGCACTCAAAGCTGCAAATTTGTCGTCATCGGTAACGGTACGGCGTTTGCCGATCTTCATACGGCCGTTGTGGGTATTGAATACCGTCGTGGGTGTGACACGGTGACGGTCAAGTGCCAGAGAAAGCGTAAGCGGTTTGAGTACGGAGCCTGGTTCGTAAGGGTATTCGGCAAATTTGGGGTTGAGTGCCGGAATATCTTTCTGGGTAATGCAGGAGGGGTCGTACCGCTCGGTGCTTGCCATGGCAAGGACACGTCCGGTAGCACTCTCCATAACACCGACGAGTATTTCGTCTGCATCGATGCGCTGTTTCATCGCATCGATCATCTTTTCGACCCTGCGCTGGAATGCAAGGGGGATGTTCAGGTGCAGATCCATCCCGTCGACACGCAGTTTCGCTATGCTGTTTTTGTTGTGGATGATGTTGCCGCCTACATCCCGTTTGCCTTTGAAGTAGCCGTCTTTTTTGGAGGTGATGTGCTTGTCGTATTTGCGTTCAAGCCCCTTCATGCCTTTGGGGCGGGTATAGTGCCCGTCATCTTTCTTGCCGACGTAGCCGAGTATGGGGCTGAGTACATCCTGGCGCGGGAAATAACGGCTTTCACCGATCTCCGTGATGTCCAGACCGTAGAGGATCTCCAGTCCGGAGCGGATCTTGACGGAGCGGAAGACTTTAAGCTGCCTGAGTTTGTAGGCCAGCGACTTTAGCTGCATCGCCTGTTTGGATGTAAGTGTCTTCGAGAGCAGGACATTCCCTTTTTTTTTGCGGCCGTGTCTGTCGTAGAAGCGTTTGCGCAGCGCTTTCTCACTAATGCCGCTGTAGATGCTGAAGAGCTTGATGAACACTTCACGCTTCCCGGGGTCGATGCTTTCTGCCCGGACTACGGCTTTGTAGGTTTTGCGTGAGGCACTGAGTGTATAGTTGTCTGCCGAGATGATGTTGCCGCGGAAAGAGCGGTCGTGAATAACGGCATACTGGCTGGGAATACGGCGTTCAGTAGAGATGGTATTGAGTACCGAGAGCAAGAACAGGACAACGGCAATACTTAGCAGTACGAACAGAACGGATATCTTCCCGGTACGCTGTGCCATGGCACGGTTTTTGACTTGCTGATCCATAATTTCCCCATTAAAATGTTTAGAATTTTATCAAAGTTATCTGTTAAATTCGATAAAATACCGGATAAATTAAAATTAAAAAATATAATGGTTCGGATGCAATGATCGACAAACCCCTTCTTATGGCTGTCATGGCACTGTTGACACTCTCTCTGGTTATGGATTACTCCCTTTCTGTCTATACGGTGCAGCACTTCGGGTATGGACAGTTTCACTTTTTCATTCGCCAGGCAGCGGCTGTGGCGGTGGGACTGGTAGCGATGATCGTGCTGAGCCGTTTGAACCCGGACAGGTGGTTTGTCCGTATTGGACTTATGCTCTTTATCGGGTCGTTTCTGCTGATGATCGTAATGGAGTTCCTGCCTGCCTCAATGGTGAATGCAGTCGGCGGTGCGAAGCGGTGGATCCACCTCGGGCCGCTCTCCATCGCACCAGTGGAGTTCTTCAAGGTCGGATTCGTCTTTTTTCTCGCCTGGAGTTTCAAGCGCAAGCTCGAAGAGCGTGAAACGATGACCTTTATGGAAGAGTTTCGTATGTTCATGCCCTATCTGGTACTTTTTTTTATAGCGGTAGTGCTCATTGCCGTTTTTCAGAAAGACCTCGGACAGGTGGTGGTACTGGGAGCGACACTCATGACACTTTTTCTTTTTGTCGGGAGCTCCTACAAATTCTTTCTGACCCTGCTTACCGGTGCTTTTGGAGGTGTCGTTGCGCTTATTTTTCTGGCCCCGCACCGGATGGCACGTATTAAAAGCTGGTGGATCACTGTGCAGGATACGATTCTCTCTGTACTGCCGTTCAAGCCGCTGCAGGAGCTTCGTGTTGAAGGGGTCGCCAAAGAGCCGTGGCAGATATCCAACTCGCTCAATGCAATTCACAACGGCGGATTGTGGGGCCAGGGACTGGGCAACGGTCAGTTCAAACTGGGGTATCTTTCGGAAGTACATACCGACTTCATTCTTGCCGGTTTGACCGAAGAACTTGGTTTTGTCGGACTGGGTGCTGTAGTTTTGACCATGCTATTTGTGGTGTTTCGCATTTTCAAAATTGCATCGAAGGTCAAAAATACTATGTATTATCTGTTTAGTATCGGTGTGGGGTTGCTGATAGCCTTTGCTTTTTTGCTGAATGCCTACGGGATTGCGGGTATTACCCCTATCAAGGGAATTGCCGTACCGTTTTTAAGTTACGGAGGTTCTCATATTCTGGCCAGCTGTATTGCCATCGGTATGGTGCTGATGATCTCGAAGAAGGTTCCCAGAGATATACACGGAAATATTTTGTAAACACCATTCAATGCACAGCAAGCCGTTTTATAAAGAATAACTGAAACAGCAGAAAAAAGTAAAAAACGACATAGATTGTGCGTTTGATCTCTGAAGTGCTCCGATAAAGGAGCATTTTGAAGATGAAACAAGAGTTTCATCGAAACAGTAAAGACAGTATCGGCTTTTGTTTATGCCGATGTAAGGTTGCTGTTGCGTTTTTTAACAATTCACTGTCAATTGCACTGGAAACAAGAAAAGGTTATTGATTGGGTCTGGCGACAAAGACACGTTCAGGATCGTAGGGAACATTGCGTGTATAGATCGCATAGACGATCTGTAACAGTTTGCGTGCCACGATGATAATGCATTCCTTCTTTGCCCGACCTTTGCTTCGATAGTTCATGTAAACCTGCCGAAGTTCCCTGTTGTGCCGTATGGCGGCAACAGCAGAGAGATAGATCGCTTTCTTGGCAAGGTTTGCGCCTCGTTTTGCAAGCCTGCCGTGTTTGGCAGAGCTGCCTGACTGTTCAAGTGTCGGATAGAGACCAAGATAGCTTGTAAGCCCTTTGGCAGAGTGGAACCTGTCAAGGTTCCCACACTCTGCAAGAAGCGCAAGAATCGTCTTGTCCGATACGCCCGGAATGGTACGCAGGTTGTCTATGAGTTCTGACATGATTTCCTGGTCCTGGGCACTTGTTTGGGATGCATTGCGTTCAAAGAGATCGACCATGGCCCTCTGGGCTTCCTGCATCTGCTGACGCAGTGTACGGATAAGCATGATGTTGGAACGTATCATAATGGCGCGCCCCTCTTTGGCCGCACCGGAATAGATGCTCTTGTGCGCAAGCTCAAGCAGCTTCTGGGCCTTTTTGGCATTGAAGTTGTTGCCCTTGATGCCTCTGAAGGTCTTCAGTATTCTCTCTACACTGGCATATTCATAATGCTTTGCAGTGGGATATTTCTCAAGCAATGCCAACGAGGTAACGCTGAAAGGGTCTGAGACGACCTGTTCAAATTCGGGGAAGACTACCGCAAGCAGTGTACCTACCTGTCGTTTGATAGCCTTGATCTGGTTATCCAGAGAGGCTCTGTGACGGTAGAGTGTACGCAGTGTCTGAAGCTGTTCTTCACTGACATATCCTTCGGAGAACCTGCCGCTCTTTATGAGTGCGGCGATCATCACTGAGTCAATGTTGTCGTTCTTAACACGCTTCATCGTATCCATCTCTCTAAACTTTGCACTTTGGTATGGATTCAATAATACCACACGATAGGCAAATTCTTTTAGATAACGGTAGAGATTCTCAAACAACAATCCTGTAGCTTCCATACCGATGATGATCTCACTGGGATCACAGGAGAGAGACTGAAGCTGTATCAACAGCTTTTTAAAACCATTCTGAGATGAAGTAAAGGAAAAGGGAGTGATCTCCAAAGTATTGTCCTCTTTCATCACACAGGCTACGTGAGATCGTTTGGCAATATCGATTCCGACATAAAACATAGAACATCCTTTCTTGTATTGTTTCAGGTTGTGTCTCACAGCCTCCTAACTCTATGGAACGGTAAACAGTTCGAAAGAACCTGCTTCCTGATGGCGTTTCATCGGTGAGTTCGGTTAGCCTGAATCCAATAGGCTTTGTTGGGTCATCTCAAACTGACAAGGAGAAAAAGATCGTACATCCAGTGCCATTGACTGTGAATTGCATAAAGCAGCAACATCAACCGTCTTTATGCTAACACAACTTGGTTAGCAGACCCCATCCCCTACGGTGATGGGGTCTGCTAAATTTATTATAGGAGGA
>JAUUDF010000018.1 GCA_030826885.1 Sulfurovum sp.
AGGGTCTCAACACTGCCTACCATTTACGGTGAATCGATTGTATTGAGGATTCTTGACAAATCCAAAGCGATGATCCGTTTGGAAGATGCCGGTATGAGTCAGTTCTGTTATGAGCGTTTTTCCAATGCCATTAAAGTACCTTACGGTATTGTCCTTGTAACCGGACCTACGGGATCAGGTAAAACAACAACACTTTACGGTGCACTCAATGCCATCAAGGATGTCAAGGACAAAATCATTACGGTTGAAGATCCGGTCGAATATCAGATGAGCGGTTTGCAACAGGTTCAGGTTCGTCCACATGTAGGGTTGGGGTTTGCTGATGCTTTGCGTTCGATTTTGAGACAGGACCCGGATAAAATCATGATTGGGGAAATTCGTGACAAGGAGACGTTGCGTATTGCAATTCAGGCAGCATTGACTGGTCACCTCGTTCTTTCGACGCTGCATACCAATGATGCAATTTCTGCGGTAACAAGGATTTTGGATATGGGTATTGAAGAATATTTGGTATCCGGAGCGCTTGTCGCTATTCAGGCACAGAGACTGGTTCGTAAAATATGTCCGTACTGTAAAAGAGAGACAGTCCTGCCGGAGAAACTGTTGAGGGATGTTAAACAGTATTTGCCCGAGAATCCTACATTCTACAAGGGTGAAGGGTGTAAAGAGTGTGGTATGTCCGGCTACAAAGGCAGAGAGATGATTTCGGAAGTATTGGTCGTCAGTGAAGTTATGTCACGTATGATCGCGCGTAACGCTTCAAAAGAGGAGTTGACCAAACAGGCCGTTGAAGAGGGCTTTATCAGTATGTTCGAGGATGGTGTGCACAAAGCACTGGAGGGTAAAACCACAATTGAAGAAATTTATAGAGTAGCGAGATTGTAAAATGGCATATTTTGAAGTAACAATATTGGAGCGTGGTAAGAAACGGAGCGAGACGGTACAGGCAGATTCAAAAATGACTGCAATCAACATAATAAAGAGACAGCTTCCGCCATCGGCTATGGTTGTGAAAGCAACAGAAACCAGTATGCCTCTTGACAGATTTTTTTCCGGATTGATGAGAGATTTGAAAAAATCTATGAAGTCCTCTATTCCGATCAATGACAAAATCTCGACAATCAGACAGATTGCTGTTATGACGGACGCGGGGATTGCCATTAATGATACACTTGAGGATGTCGCCGAAAACACACATAATGAAAGATTAAAAGAGATCTATGAAAATATCAATAGTGATATCAATGCGGGACACAGCATGTCAGATGCAATGGAGCCTTATACCGATGAATTTGGGCATGTAGCACTTGCCATGACAAAGTTGGGGGAGAGAACAGGGAATATTTCGGAGTCTTACCATAAACTTGCGAATATTTTGGAAAATATTCGGGACAATACGGCCAAGTTTAAAAAGGCGATACGTACACCAATAATCACTCTCATTGCAATGGGTATCGCATTTACAATATTGATTATGGTCGTTGTGCCCAAGTTCAAAGAAATTTTTTCCAAATTCAAAGCAGATCTGCCTATTCCGACGCAGATACTTCTGAAGCTGGAATGGCTATTCAGTAACTATGGACTATATGTCTTACTGGCAATCTTTTTAGGTATATTTTTATTGAAGTTTTTCTACAAGAACAGCGAAGAGTTCAAGTACCGGGTTGACAAACTCTTGATACATCCTAAATTCTATCTGATCAATAAAGCCATCTTTCTTTCAACGATGCACAAGTACAACCTGGTTTTCGGCGAGCTTGTTAAATCGGGTATTCCTGTATCTGAGGCACTTGAGACAGCCGTCGGCATGGTAGACAACCTTGCAATCAAAGAAGAGCTGCTAACGGTAAATGCCAATATCGGCCGGGGGATGAACCTCGCAGAGGCCTTTGCCCTGACAGGTCTGTATGAAAATATGCTGCTTCAAATGATTAAAGCGGGAGAGTCCGGTGGACAGCTTGACGCAATGCTGGAAAAGGTTACACAGTATTATGATATGCAGTTTCAGGATCTTATCGACAATCTTTCGGCCTATATTGAACCAATTATGCTTTTCTTCATTGCCGGCTTGGTGTTGCTTATGGCATTGGGAATCTTCATGCCTATGTGGGATCTTGGCAAAGCTGTAAAAGGGCACTAAGGAAAGTGCTTTTGGAAAGTAGAGCCAAACCTGTTTTGTTTGGCATGCTTTAGAGGCGGTGATGCCTGATCGCCTTCTCCAAGTCTTCCTGTGTATCGATACCGAAGCTTTCTGTTTCGACCTCAGCCATTGCTACTTCATATCCATGATAAAGTGCCCGAAGCTGTTCAAGTTTTTCTATCTCTTCAAGCGGTGCGGAGGAAAGTGCACAAAAGCGTGAAAGTGACTTAACCGTGAATCCGTAAATACCAAGATGACCCTTGTAGCTGTCAAAGTGATGGTCTCTGGGGTAGGGTATCTTCGCTCTGGAGAAGTAAAGTGCGATACCTTCGGTATCTGTAACGACCTTGACTATGTTTGGGTCATCCGCTTCGGAGTTGGTAATGCGTTTGTAGCAGGAGTTCATAAGGACTTTCTCATTGTCCCTGTTTTTCAGTGTCATATCATAGACGGCCTGTACCACATCACTCTCGATGAAAGGCTCATCGCCCTGCACGTTAATGACTATGTCGTCTTCGTGCAGTTTTAAAATCTGCGCTGCTTCATAGATGCGGTCAGTCCCGCTTTTGTGCCTGTCTGACGTCATGACAGCATCAATACCGTGTTCTTTGGCAATCTCGATTACCTCCTGGGCATCTGTTGCAATGACAACTGAATCGATATTCTGTACTGCCATAGCGGTTCTTATGACCATGGGAACACCCCCGATGTCTGCAAGAACCTTGTTGGGAAAGCGGCTGGAGCCTATTCGTGCGGGAATGATGATCATCTAAAATCCTTCTGTTAGTAGTTAGTCTATTGATATTATTCTAATATTACACTTTATATGCTAAGATTAGCGACTCAAAGGATTACAATGAAGCAAGCACTTTTTTTACTCAATATGGGGGGACCCAATAATCTGGATGAAGTAGAACTTTTTTTACATAATATGTTTTCAGATAAAAACATTTTACCAACCAATCCGGTGCTACGTGCTTTGATACGTCGTATCATCATCTCAAAACGTTTGGATGAGGCAAAAGAGAGCTATGTGCATCTGGGAGGCAAATCTCCTCTGTCTGAATTGACACAGATACTTATTGATAAACTAAAAGATACATTAGGGATACCTGTCTATGCTGCTATGCGCTATGTTCCTCCGTTTGCAACGGAAGCATTGGTGATATGCAAAGAGGAGGGTATAGATGAGTTGTTACTCTTTCCACTCTATCCGCAATACTCTACCACGACAACACTCTCTTCCTACGAAGATATCGTTGCACGATGCAAAGCACTGGATTATCATCCTAAGATCACGATGCTGACATGTCAGTATTATGATGACATAGATTATCTCAATGCAAGTATAGAGCAGATAGTCAAAGCACTGGGTGCAAATGATCCGGGCGAATATGATCTATTGCTCTCAGCGCATGGTCTTCCGGTAAGTATTATTAAAGCGGGAGATCCTTATCAGCGCCAGGTGGAGTCCAATGTAAGTGCCATAAAGACCTTGCTGTATGCAAAAGGTATTATGTTTAAGGATGTTAAACTGGTATATCAGTCAAAAGTGGGGTCTGCTGCATGGCTGGAGCCCAATCTTGTTGATGTATTGAGAAATCCTGTCAATCGAAAAGTACTTATTTATCCTTTGGCATTTACGATTGATAATTCAGAAACGTTGTTTGAATTGGATATTGAACATCGTGAAATTGCAGAAAAACTAAAATATGAGTCATATATTGTTGCAGAGTGTATGAACGACAGTGACAGATTTGTGGATCTGATTAGCAAGTATGTCAATCACTATACACCAAAAACAAAATATGATCGTGCGTTTTGTTCAGACTGTAGTGTGTGTCTGTGTTGTGCGGAAGCGGGTTAATGTATTTTGTATTCAAAGATCATGTTCAGACAGTGAGATCTCTGTTTTGGATAGTACTTATTGGTTCCTATATTTCCGCGATTCTTCCACAGGAGATGGCACCGACAATAGGACACCTTTCTGACAAGTGGACCCATTTTTTGGCATTTTCAGTACTAACGGTACTGCTGCGTCTTGCTTATTGTGTTTCAATGGTACAGACATCGCTGCTTCTTTTCGCTTATGGCGTTTTTATAGAAGTATCGCAGTATTTTACACCAAACCGTTCTGCCGAAGTGCTTGATGTCATAGCAGATGTCATAGGTATTGGCTTAGGTTTGATAGTTTATAATGTTTTACAAAGGGTGAGCAGGGTGCCTGATGAAGAGTGTTAGGGAACATGTTGTTTTTACAACAGAAGTGAACCGTTCAAAGTTCATCGCCCATCTTCTGCCCATGGCAGAGGCTGAAGGGTTGCAGGAAAAACTGAAACAGGAACATCCGAAAGCGAACCACGTTGTCTACGCGTCACGCTACATCAATGCATTCGATCAGATTGTAGAGAAGAGTTCAGACGATGGTGAACCCAAAGGCTGTGCAGGCACACCGGCTCTTAATGTACTTCGTGGAGAGGAACTTATCAACTGCGTCGTGTTCATTGTCCGTTATTTTGGCGGGATCAAGCTGGGTACAGGGGGTATGGCAAGAGCCTATGCGCTGGCTGTCAAGAATGTCATAAAGGAAGCCGAACTTGTAGAGTATGAAAAGGAGGTGCTCTATGAGTTTGAAACCGATTACAGCTACATAGACAAAACACTCTATGCGCTAAAACAGTATGGCATTGTCCGTATCGAGCGTGAGTATGGTGTTGAGAGTGTGAAGTGGAAGATTGTCGGAAGTGAAGAGAAGATAGCAGCATTCACCCAACGCTTAGCGCTGGGTAGGGGTTCTAACACACTGTTATAGTGCATCCTCGTCTTCTTCGTCCGTTCTAATACGGATGGTTTTGGATACCTCGGAGACAAAGATCTTTCCGTCACCGATCTTGCCTGTTTTGGCGGCTGATTTTATTGCTTCAATGGCTTTGTCGAGATATTCGTCGTTACTGACGACAATTTCAAGCTTGACCTTTGGTATGAACTCTACGATATATTCTGCACCTCTGTAAAGCTCAGAGTGACCCTGCTGTCTTCCGTACCCCTTCACCTCGGAAATGGTCATGCCTTCGATTCCCGCTTCGACAAGTGCTTCTTTGACATCGTCCAGTTTGAACGGTTTGATAATAGCTTCAATTTTTTTCATTTACTCTACTCCTTAGATAGTGCGTTTAAATTCCGGGTAGGCTTCCATACCGCATTCGATGGCATCGATACCTTCGAGCTGTTCATCATCTTCGGCACGCAGCTGGAAGACTTTGTTAATACTATAGATTATAGCAAATGATAGTGGAAAAACAATAGCAGCGACGACCAAAACCCCTTTAAGTTGAGCCATAAAACTTACATCAGCGAAAATACCTACCGCAAGCGTTCCCCAGATACCGTTAGCCAGGTGAACGGAGAGTGCACCCACCGGGTCGTCCATCTTCAGCTTGTCAAAGAGCGGAACGAAGAGCACAACCAGCGCAGCACCGACAGCACCGATGAGAATAGGCGTGTAGATATTATACAGATCCGGTCCGGCAGTAACAGCGACAAGACCGCCAAGTGCACCGTTGAGGATCATGGTGATATCAAATTTTTTGTAGCGGAAGTAGGTAAGCAGCCATGCGGTGATGGCTCCGGCAAGACCGGCTGTGTTGGTATTCATAATGGTCAGTGCCACGGCATCGGCATTCTCTTTCGTTGAGATTGCACCCACGGAACCGCCGTTAAATCCGAACCAGCCGATCCAGAGCAGGAATGCACCTAGTACGACCATAGGAATGTTGGAAGCAGGGATGACTTTGACAGTACCATTCTTTTTATAACGTCCGCGTCTTGGACCCATAATGAGAATGGCAGCTACCAGTGCCCATCCGCCCGTAGAGTGAATGACGGTCGATCCTGCAAGATCGTGCATACCGGAGATATCAAGAAAAGTACCGGAGAGGAAATTGGCTCCCCATGTGATGTTTACGATGGTAGGGTAGAGGAAGGCGCCTACTATAACTGTAAAAATTACCAGTGGAATAATACGTGAACGTTCACTGACCCCACCGCTCATAATATTCACGACCTTGCCGACAAAAGCCATCTGGAAAAGGAAAAAGGCATATTTGTTGATGCTCTCCTGGTGGTCCCAGCTTCCAAAAGCGTATTTGTAGCCGATAAGCAGAAATGACATCGATGCGACGGCATAGATCATGGTGTTGACCGTAAGTACAGAGGCCACATTCTTTGTTCTTACCAGTCCGGCCTCAAGCATGGCAAAGCCGGGTACCATCAGAATGATGAGGGTCATGGCAAAGAGTGCGAAAAACGTATCGATAACGTAATGCATTTCCATTATTGTCTCCTAAAACATAAATTATAGATATGTAAGTGTATCAGGTAAGCAGATGAAAAGATAGTAAAATTTGATTAATAGTTGGGCAGTAGAGAGAAAATTGTGATGGCTTTAAGTGTCTATTTGATTAATTTTTAGGCATTGTGCCTTTTGTTACCATTTATAAGGACATTAAGTCCTTATAATGCTTTTCGTCAGCTTTGTAGAGACATCTAGTCTCTACAACGCTTCTCGTCACCATTATTAGGACATCTAGTCCTTATAATGCCTCCTCGTCCTCTTCATCCGTTCTGATACGGATGGTCTTGCTAATGTCGCTGACAAAGATCTTGCCGTCACCGATCTTGCCAGTTTTGGCAGCAGACTTGATTACCTCAATGGCCTTTTGCAGGTACTCGTCGGAGCTTACCACGATCTCCAGTTTGATCTTGGGAATGAATTCAACGACATACTCTGCGCCTCTGTAGAGTTCGGAGTGTCCCTGTTGTCTACCGTAACCTTTAACTTCGGAAACGGTCATCCCTTCGATTCCCGCTTCTACCAATGCATCTTTTACATCCTCCAGTTTGAATGGCTTGATGATTGCTTCGATTTTTTTCATGTGATTATCCTTTTTTCCTCTATTGTCAGGGATGAACCATTAAAGGTTCACGCCCTTTTCTCCGTGTACTGCTTCGTCAAGACCGATCTCTTCAGTCTCTGCATCGACTCTTGCTCCGACTGTCAGTGCACTTGCAATGTAGTAGACGACAACAGTACCTATGAGTGTCCAGATACCGACCACAACGACAGACTCAATCTGTACCATGAACTGTCCCAGTCTGTCGCCGCTCTCTTTCATCGGACCATCCCACAGAAGGTCTTTGTCATTCAGTGCAAGTAGACCGGTTGCAAGCGCACCCCAGAGGCCTGCAAGGAAGTGAATGCCGAAGGCATCGAGAGAATCGTCGTACCCAAGTTTTTTCTTCAATGTCACAACACCGAAGAAAGCAATTACTGAACCAAAGATACCTACGATGAACGCACCACCGATACTGACGAAACCTGCCGCCGGTGTAATGGCAACAAGACCGGCGATGATACCGGATGCAATTCCAAGCAGTGTAGGCTTTTTGAATACGATCCATTCAATAAGTATCCAAGTGACACCGGCAGCTGCTGTAGCCACCGTAGTGGTAAGTACCGCAAGACCTGCAACAGCGTTCGCACCAAATGCAGAACCACCGTTGAATCCGTACCAACCGAACCAAAGCAGTGCTGCACCCGCAGCAGTGAAGATGATGCTGAAGGGTTTCATAGGTAATTTTGGGTATCCCGCTCTTTTGCCTACGAGGATAGCCAGTACCAGACCGGCAAGACCACCGTTCATGTGTACAACTGTACCACCCGCAAAGTCAAGTGCACCTGCATCGAATAGCAGTGCGCCGTCACCACCCCAAACCATGTGTGTGATCGGTGCATAGACAACAAGACCCCAAAGGGCTACGATGACCATCCATGTGGAGAACTTCATACGTCCGATGACCGAACCGGATGCAATTGCTACGGTAATCGCAGCAAATGTCCCCTGGAAGGCAACAAAGACATATGTCGGATAGGTACCGCTGAGATCTGTCCATTTGACACCGTTTAGGAATATGTTACCTAATCCTCCAACGAATTTCTGGATGCCGGCACTCTCAGCTGCACCGAATGCAAGTGAATAACCCGCGACGATCCATACAACGAAAGCAAGTACGAATGCACCCATCACCATTGCGTAGGTGTTCAATGCATTTTTGCTTCGTGTCATACCAGCGTAGAAGAGTGCAAGTCCTGCCGGTGTCATAAGGAGTACAAGCGCAGTGGAGATCATCATCCACGCTGTATCACCCGTATCGAGCTTGTCCGCTGCCGAAGCAGCAATAGGCATCAGAGATGCAAGTAGAGCGAAAAGTTTCAACTTCATGCTATTTCCTTTATTGATTGATTTCAAGAGGTATGATAACATGAGTGTGTTTTTTTTATTCTACTATACTGATTAATTTTTAATCAATTTATTGCAGTAAAGGGATTTCAAGTTTGATCGTTTTCTCTCCAAGCGTTGAGCGAATATTACTAGCTTCGGAAAGCTCTTTTATCTCTCCATCCTGGTCGATATAGCGTCCGTTGGCTGTAATGGAAAGCAAAGCAATCGGTACTCTTTTCTCTTCGATAATGACATGTTCACCCACAAGAAGCTTGAGTTCAATATGTATGGAGTCGGATGCCCGGAACGATTCAAGTGCCTTTCTGACTATTTTTGAAAAGCGGTTCTGGTCTATTTTAAGATGGGGCATGTCAGGGTCTGTCAGTAATTGAAGCGGATTGCTGTTTTTTGTTTTAAAGAGTGCAATATTAGCTTCAAGCAGCAGGTTGATATCGGTTGAAGAGAGCTTCTCTTTGTCAACGGGAGCACTGTTTCTTATGCGCGGTGCATTGTAAAAACGGATGGAAAGATACTCTTCATTCTCATACCCTACCGTAATGGAAAAGAAGTTAAAGGCATCATAGCGCAAAGAGAGGGCGGTTGTTTTGTATCCGAAATTTTGCGGTGCATAGGCAAGAGCAAGGTCAAAAAGCTCTTTGGTACTTACATATCCCAGCAGGATTTCGGCACTGTTGTTGAGGTAGAGAATTTTCCCCTGCGGACTAAACAGAATGAATGGATTGTTGTCCCACTCTACAAAGGGTTTAAAATCAATCGATAGCGTGTTCATGGATCTTTTTCCTTAGTGTGTTCCGGTTGATTCCTAGTACTTCAGAGAGTTTGAGCTGTGAGCCGTATTTTTGAAGTCCTACTTTGATAAGCGGTACTTCGTAGAGGCCAAGATGCTCCTTGTAGCCGTTATTGCCCTCAAGGTGCTCGACAAAATAGCGGTAGAGTGCCGACTTGATCTCCTCTTCTCCCATCTGCTGTATCATGAGATGGTAGAAGACTGCACGTCTGAGGCTTTTGCTGTTCATGGTTATATCTGAAGGAATTTCATCGGGTGAAAAGGCATTGTCGTTGAGCATGAGTGTACGGCAGGCCTCTTTGAGAAACAGCGTTTTCAAATGTTGAAGATCTTCGGGACGCTCTTTGAGAGAGGGCATGGTGTATATGAAAGCAAAAAGAGTATCGATGGTTTTCTGGTTGCCGACATAGTTGGCAGTAGCGATAATGCGTTTGTTGTCGAAGTCGAGACTCTCTTTGTTTGGCAGTTGTTCAAAGTCAGTAATGATGAGCTCTTCCGAATCGTTGAGCAAACGCTCTACAGCCTCCTGATCCTCTCCCGAAACGACCGGCACATCCGGGAAGAGGTGGGTGACCAGACTCTTTTTCCCGGTATGGGGCTCTCCGATGAGAACGGAGGAGACGAAAAGGGTACGGGTGAGGTTCAGTCCCTGGATGATCTGCTCCACCTCAGGCGAACGTGTATAAAATGTGTCCATGATGTTATTGGGTTCCTTCCTGCTTGGTGATTAAAAAATAATCAACTTTGTATTAAAAATATTATAACAAAGTTATGTTAAACTACCTGCAAGGAAATACTATATTAAGAAGGCAAGCGTATCAAAGAGGCATTTAGACACTTTTGTCATACCCATCCCTACCTGCCGCTGGAGAGTGCAATAGAGTATTTTTCCATTTTGGGCGGTATTGAGACGCAGACAGAGCTTGACTTTTTTCAAAGTGTTGAAGCGATGGTCACGGCAAAATTTGTTGAACAGTTTGCCACGTTCGAGCAGATGATCTCTCCTTCCTATCTTCTGGAGTCTCCCTATAGAGAAATACTTACCGCTGCTGCCAGAGGTGACGGCAAATACTATTCCGTACTGCGTAAGGCGCGCATGAGTGAAAGTGTGGGCGAGGGGATCATGGATGAACTGGTTTCGCTGGGGGTGCTTCGCATCGAGCCAAGCCGGGAACAGCCGCTGAAAACCCACCCCAAACACAAACTCAAAAAGGAGCTGCGTAGCTATCGTATTCAGGACAAACTCCGTTTTGTACAGCCTTTTATGCGTTTTTGGTTCGGGTTTGTTTCGCCTTTTAGTCAGATGCTCATAGAGGGGAGGGGAGAATCTTTTCTGGAGAACTTCACGAACCATTATGAGCGTTTGCGTACACTGGTCTACGAGCAGCTTTGCGATGCATTTCTGGTTGACTATTTTGCCGATACCACACCGCTGCTCAGTCACGGAAGCTACTGGAACCAGTACAGCGAATTTGACATACTGGCAGTCACGTCAGAGAAAAAACTGGTACTTGGTGAGTGTAAATACAAAGAGCGCAAAGTGTGCCGCAATGAGCTGAACAAACTGAAAGCCAAGGCGCTGCAGTCAGGTATTAAGGCAGATATCTATGCACTCTTTTCAAAAGACGGTTTTTCCAATGAGCTTTTGGGAATGGAAGATGACAACCTGCTATTGTTCGATTTGACTGATCTGCAGAGGTTGTGTTAGCCTGCATTACTCCGGACGGTACACCTTCACATCCGCTCCCTCTGCATCCTTGAGATACTGGGCATGCAGCTGACTCATGACACCTTTGTCACAGTAGAGCAGGTAGTTTTTCTCTTTGGGCAGTTTTTTAAACGCTGTTTTGAGTTCATAGAAAGGAATTTTGAGTGTCTCGCAGGGGCTTTCTATGGTATTTTTCTCAGCTCTGATGTCGATGATGACATCGTTTTTCGGGTCAGGGGTGTGTATGATCTCTATGGGGGCATTGTCGGTGATGTCCTCGACGATCTCATCGACGTAGATGCTCTTTGCATTTTCTACCGCTTTGTCGAGTACCGTGTAGTCGAAGCGTTTGGCTTCGCGTTCCATACGTTTGAATGAACCGTGTGTAATGGGGTTTTTGGAGATGACACCGCAGTATTCGGGCATATTCTCCGCAAAACGGCGGGTGCCTATGTCCGTGGCAATACGGATGATCTCCGGTTTGTTGAGTGTGGCGAGCGGGCGGAGTACCAGTTTATCGGTTGCCTGGTCGATGAGGGCGAGGTTGCGCAGGGTCTGGCTGCTTACCTGTGCGACACTCTCGCCGGTAAGCAGTGCATCTATCTCCATGTCGTCGGCTATTTTTTCCGCTGCCATGAGCATGAGACGTTTGAGCGTGACCCCCATGTAGCTTTCGTGGGTAGAGCGGAAGATTTCGGTGACAACATCTTCAAAGGGGATGGTAACGAACTTTACACGGTGTGACGCACCGAATTTTCTCCAAAGGTACCATGCCACCTGTTTGACCCCAATTTCATGTGCCGCACCGCCAAGGTTGAAGAAGATGAAGTGGGTTTTGATACCCCGTTTCATAGTCAGGTAGCTCGCAACAGTCGAGTCGAACCCGCCGGACATAAGCGAGAGGATGTCTCCCTGCGTGCCAATGGGAAAACCGCCAAGTCCTGCATGTTTGGCGGTAATGATGTTGAGCTGGTTGTTGACAAGCTCTACCCGTACGGTTACTTCAGGGTTGTGCAGGTCCACTTTTGCCGCATCTGTGTGCGCAAGTGTGTACCCTCCTATAACCCGTTCCATTTCGGAAGAGTTGAAGGGGTGGGAACCGGTGCGTTTGGCACGTACAACAAAGCGTTTGCCTGCAATGTCGTCGGCAACGACCTCTCCTACCTTTACCTTAATGGCATCAAGTGTCTCCATCTTGTCGAACTGCAGTGCTTCAAGCACCTGTTCAATGCCCGGCGTATGGCGCAGAACTTCGCGTACTTTGTCTACATATTCTATGGGAGTGACGACCTCTATTTTGTCTGAGAAGCGTTTGATGGCGATCTCTTCACTGAGCGGCTTAAGAAGGGCAAGCAGGTTTTGGTAGAGCTGGTTGACCATCTGCTTTTTTGCACTGCTTCCCTTGACCATGATCTCGGGAAAAAGTTTGAGAATGAATTTTTGTGTCGCTGCTTCGTTTTTCACGATAGACTGCCTTGTTGTGTAAAAATAGACCGTATTATACCACATGCATTTAGATGTGTAGAAAAACACGACGTATTCGCTGTGATTAACCGACACTTTAGTCCTTTTTATGTAAAATACAGCAAATTATTTCAAGAGGATGTTTCATGGAAGGTGTATTTACTTACCTTGGCGGTATTTTGGGAGAGCACAACCACAGTGCCGTACTAATTGCTCACCTGCTGCTTGTAGCGGTTATTTCTGTTTTGGTCGCAAAAGCGGCAACCAAAAGTCTCAGAGCTGTGCCAACCGGTACACAGAATGTGATGGAGGCTTACCTCGGCGGTGTCATTGCAATGGGTAAAGATGTCATTGGTGAAGAGCTCGCACGCAAATATCTGCCGCTTGTGGCTGCGGTGGGTATCTTTATTTTTGTATCGAACGTGATCGGTATTATCCCGGGATTCGAGTCTCCAACCTCCAACATTAATGTGACACTGCCTTTGGCAATTATGGTATTTGTATATTATAACTTCGAAGGGATCAAAAAGAACGGTGTGGTACACTACTTCGCACACTTCGCAGGCCCGGTAAAACTGCTTGCGCCATTGATGTTCCCGATTGAGATCGTCTCTCACATTTCACGTATCATCTCCCTCTCTTTCCGTTTGTTCGGTAACATCAAGGGTGACGATCTCTTTTTGTGGGTACTGCTGATGCTCGTTCCTTTTGTCGCGCCGCTGCCTGCATACCTTTTGCTGACATTTTCTGCACTGCTGCAGACATTTGTCTTTATGATTCTGATCTACGTCTATCTTGCCGGTGCGGTCGCTGTTGATGAAGAGCACGAAAAAGCGCCTGAGCCGGTCATCGACACTATGGGAGCAGTATAAGCTTTATGCGTCTTGGCAACAGGCCGCTTGGCTTTGTCATCAACTTTCTTCTTGGTGCATCGTGGGCAATGGTTTTCCTCGGTGCCCTGAGTTTCTTTTTTTCCCTTTACCATGACAGTATAGTTGCTGCACTGCTTTATGCCATAGTAGGTGCCGTTCCCGGACTTGTCGGTGTATTGTTTCTGGAGCATATTCTCACCAACAAAGAGAAACTCGCCGAACTGAAAAAACAGACACGGCTGCTTGAGAGAATAGCGAAGAACAAGTAGTCGGGTTCAAAATACGGGCTAAACCTAAAATCTCGAAACAGCATTCTCTCAATAGCGGTAAACTCCCTTAAATGACCAAAACGCTATAATATCTACACTTTAGAAACCATATATTTATCTATCGAAGGAAACATATTATGTTTGAAACCGTCATCGGTCTTGAAGTACATGTTCAGCTCAATACAAAAACCAAGCTATTCTGTGCCTGTCCCACCTCTTTTGCCGCACATCAGAACAGCAATACCTGTCCGACCTGTCTGGCACTTCCGGGTGCTTTGCCTGTAGTCAACAAAGAGGCGGCGATAAAGGCGATGCGTTTTGCCAATGCAGTCCGTGCCGACATCAACGAAGCAAGCCGTTTTGACAGAAAGTCCTACTTCTACCCCGACTCGCCAAGCGCCTATCAGATTACACAGTTTTATGAGCCGATTTTGAGAAACGGAACGATCGTCATTGACCTTGAGGACGGGTCGCAAAAAGAGATTCGCATTACAGAAGCGCACCTTGAGGCGGATGCCGGGAAGAATATGCATGAAGGCAACCACTCCAAAGTCGACCTTAACCGTGCGGGTACGCCACTGCTTGAGATTGTCTCTGCCCCGGATTTACGCAGTGCGGACGAGACCATCGCTTACCTGAAAAAACTGCATGCAATGGTGCGTTACCTCGATATTTCCGATGCCAATATGCAGGAGGGGTCCTTCCGGTGTGACGTGAATGTCTCTGTCCGTCCAAAAGGGCAGGAGGCGTTTGGTACACGTGTAGAGATTAAAAACATGAACTCCTTTAAGTTCATTGCACAGGCGATAGCCTATGAAGTGACACGCCAGATTGAAGCGTACGAGGACGGGGTGTATGAAGAGGAGATCGTACAGGAGACGCGACTGTTCGATGTTGACAAAGGAGAGACCCGTTCGATGAGAGGTAAAGAGGAAGCGGCAGATTATCGCTATTTCCCCGAGCCGGACATCCGTCCGCTTGTGGTAACGGAGGAGATGAAAGAGGCGGCACGTCACATCCCTGAACTGCCGGATGAGAAAGTAAAACGGTATGTAGAGGAACTGGGTATCAAGCGTTACGACGCACTGGTGATCTCCGCAACCAAAGAGATGGCTGTCTATTTTGAAGAGATGCTTGCGCACGGTGCTTCGGCAAAACAGGCCGTTACCTGGCTGACCTCGGAGCTGCTTGGCAGACTTAATAAAGCGGGACTTGACATTGAAAGCTCTCCTGTCGATGCCAAAACACTCGGTACACTGGTGTGTAAGATCACCGACGGTACGGTTTCGGGTAAAGGCGCCAAAGAGGTGCTTGACTACATGATGGAAAATGAAAATCGTGACGTTGATGCCATCATCGAGGAGTTGGGACTGGTACAGGTGAGTGACGACGGTGCGATTCTGGCGATTATCGACGAGATATTGGCGAACAATGCCCAGAAGGTCGAGGAGTACAAGTCCGGCAAAGAGAAACTTTTCGGTTTCTTTGTGGGGCAGACGATGAAAGCAAGCAAAGGTTCCGCCAACCCTGCAAAGGTCAACGAGTTGCTTAAACAGAGACTTTCGTAAGAAAAAGGAGAGAGTATGGGCATCAACGAAATTGTTTTGTCTGTTGCCCGCAAGCTGCATACCTCTTCTACTTACCATAAAATCAAACACTTTGTACATGATATCTTTACGAATGAAAAGAACGTGTACAAAAAATATTTCGATCTGACGATCATTTTTCTGATTTTCACCTCCATTTTCATTTTGGTCTATGAAGTGAAATATCCGGTACCCTACTGGATGGATTTTTACGATATTTACATCGTCTCCGTTATTTTCGGGCTGGAGTACCTTTTGCGCCTGTGGGTACACAATGACCTGAGTGAGATGGTCATAGAGAGTTACCATGATGCCCAGTTTCTGGGCAAACCGTTCAGTGCTGTAGCGCCTTTGAAAAAAGGGCTTCTCCAAAAACTGCAGTTTATGGTAACCCCGTCGGCGATCATCGACCTGCTGGCGATCTTCCCGACCTATAGACCGCTCAGGCTCTTTCGGGTGCTCAAACTGCTTCGGTATGCCAAAAGCATCAACCAGTTTGTGGATGTCCTCTCCAACAAACGTTTCGAACTTCTGACTCTACTGCTGCTTTTGGTCTTTATTGTCTTTACTTCGGGTATCGCTATCTACGTACTTGAGGAGAAGGTCAACCCCAACATCAACTCAGTTTTTGATGCTTTCTACTGGGCACTGGTGACCATTTCAACGGTTGGTTTTGGAGACATTTCCCCCGTAACAGTAGAGGGACGCAGCATCTCGATGATGATCATTGTCAGCGGGATCGCGATGATCTCTTTCGCGACGTCGGTGATTGTTTCGGCATTTTCCGAAAAGCTTGGTGAGGTCAAGGAACAGCGCGTTATCGAGAAGATCAACAAGAACGATGCGTTTCTTATTATCTGCGGATACGGTCAGATGGCGAAGATGTTTCTTCGCAAAGAGAATTTGCGTGACGATGAATATATTATTCTTGAAAAAGATATTGAGAAAGTCGAAGCCGGAAGAAGGGAAGGCTATACGATCATTCAGGAAGATGCCAGCCGTACGGAGGTGCTCAAGCGTTTCAATACCACCCATGCCAAAGTGACCGTTCTCTGTCTGATTGCGGACGACATTGAAAACATCTACATTACCCTGACGGCAAAATCGATCTCACACAAGATCAAAGTGATCACCCGTGCCAATGACAGCAGCATGGTAAAAAAACTCAAACATGCCGGTGCCGATCACATTTTGATGCCTACCGAGGTTGTGAACAATATGATCCACATTGCCATTACACAACCGACCATGTACAAAGCACTCCATGCCGTATTGACCGGAAAGGATGTGGCGCAGATCTACGAAATTCATGTGGGGATGCATCATACGCTGATTGGCATGAGCATCGATGCGCTGGATTTCATAGACTATAAGCTGCTTTTTATCGGCATTCACCGAAATGGTACATTTCTCTTTAATCCTCCCAAAGATACTATTCTTGAACCACATGACATTATGCTGGTTATTGGCAGAAAGATCAGTGTGGAATATTTTCAGAAGATGCACAGGGAGATAGGCTGATGGGTACAAAAAAGATTCTTCTTTTTGGCTATGGTAAACACGGCAGACCCATTGCAAAGGGGCTCAAAGAGGATGGTTACAGGGTCAGGGTGGTCGAGGAAAACTTTGAAGGGTATGAACATGCGCTCAAAGACGGTTTTTATGCAGTGCATATAGATATAAGTGATGACGATTCACTGCGCGAACTTGACCTGCAAGAGTATGATCAGGTTGTATGTGTGATGGATGATGAGCACTACAATGTTTTTCTAACCCTCTCACTGACAGCGCTTTTCCCCGATCTGTACATTGTCGCAATTTCCGACTCAATCCATGTGACAGAGAAGCTCAGGCTCGCGGGGGCCAAACGTGTCATAGACATGTATGAGGTGAGTGCAAACCGGATTTACAATATCCTGCACAGACCGGTCGCTACGGAACTGCTCAAGGAGTTTGTTGCCAGCAAAGAGGGAATCAGCTTTATGGAGATGGAGATCCCAGAAGGGTCGTTTCTGCATGGCAAAATGAGTGATGAGATCAACTTTGCACACTATGACGTACTCCTTGTTGGGCTGGTTGATTTTGAGCGTCATCAGGGCTTTGAGTTTGTGACGGCAGGGCATCAGCACTGTTTGGATGCAGGAGACATTATTGTCTGTATGGGCGAGGTGGAGAACCTGAGAATTTTTAAGAAACTAATCTCGAAGAAGGAGCTTTAAATGGAGATGGCTGTCATTGGTGCAGGAAAGTGGGGACAGGCGCTCTACCATGCCTATTCGCAAAAGAACGATGTGGTCATTCACTCAAGAACCCCACGTGATATTGAACACTTCGTCTCTTTGGATGAAGCATTGCAAAGAGAGTATCTTGTCATGGCGATCCCGGCACAGTCTGTCAGAGGATGGCTTGAGGAACACTTTATGGATCACGGACAGAAGATACTTGTCGCCGCCAAGGGTATTGAAATCAGTACCGGTGCGTTTTTGAACGATATTTACGGAGCGTTTGTTCCCCAGGACCGTCTGGCATATATCTCCGGTCCCTCTTTTGCCGCAGAGGTGGAACAGTCGCTTCCTACGGCACTGATGATCAGCTCAAGCAATCTTGCTTTGGCAGAGGTCTTTGCCAGGGCACTGCCGGATTTTATCAAGGGATACGTCGGTGACGATGTTGTCGGGGCGGAGGTTTCCGGTGCCTATAAAAACGTCATTGCAATTGCGGGCGGTGTGAGTGACGGTTTAAAGCTTGGAAACAACGCCCGTGCAGCGCTTATTTCAAGAGGACTGGTGGAGATGGCACGTTTTGGCGAAGCCTTTGGTGCCAAAGCAGAGACCTTTCTTTCACTCGGAGGCGCGGGAGATCTTTTTCTGACGGCCAGCTCCACCCTGTCACGAAACTACAGGGTAGGACTGGGACTTGCACAAGGTAAGGACATGGAAACGATCCTCGCTGAACTTGGTGAAGTGGCGGAGGGGGTACCGACTGCCAGAGCCTTGCATATGATTGCACAGGAAAAAAATCTCTATCTGCCCATTGCCGAAGAGGTCTATGCGATGATAGAAGAGAGAAAGGATCCGCGTCAAAGTGTCGCTGACCTTCTGGTATAATGTGTGCTATAATGCAGACAGACAATAGGAAATGATGATGCGAAAAAGATGGAGCAACATAATACTTCTGTTAGGTTTTTGTTCCCTCTTTTTGCTTGAAAACAGTATGGCGGCGGACTCCAATGCGACAGCATTGCTGCCTGTAAAGAAGATTGTCGTTTCCGGCCTTCATGCATTTGATGAGGATGACATCTATGAAGCAGTCAGTGCCGACACTCCCGGTTTTTTCTCTTTTGGCAAAAGCAAAGAGATCACCATCAAAGAGAAACTCATTCCCTCGATCGAACCTTCGCTGCGTGCCTACTTTGACTCGGAAGGCTACTACGATGCCAACTTTACAGTCAAAGACAGAAACGATACTGTGTATATTCAGGTAGAAGAGGGAAAGCCTGTTCGGGTAGCAGACATTAATATCAGCGCTGACTTTGATATCGCCTATCTCGTGCGAATGCAAAAAAGAGATGTTTTCAGGGCAAAGGATTTTATTGAAGCGAAAAGCCGGATAATCGATGCGCTGCTGCGCAACGGATACTGCAGTTACGATTTGGACACCAGAGCATATGTCGACCTTGAAACGCACCGTGTCGACCTTGTGTACAAGTTGAAAAAAGGTGGTGTGTGTACCTTTGGAAAAGTCACGATCAAAGGGCTTGAAACGATTGATGAACGCATTGTCAAATCGCGAGTGCGTGCAAAAGAGGGGATGCGTTTTAGTACAGAGGTGGTACAGAATACCTCTGCCGCAATTTATGACTTGAAAGCGTTCGATTCCGTTCTTATAGATGTGGACAAAAAGTTTTTTAACGTCGTTCCTGTCGAAGTGCATGTCAAAGAGATGCAGGACCCGTACCATGTAGAGGCGGGTGCCGGGTATGATACGTATGTGGGGCCAAGGGTACATGCGACGTTTACCAAACACAACTTTATGGGGAATGCGCAGCAGCTGACACTCAGAGGGGCATGGTCGTCACTCGAGCAGCTTGCCATTGTCGATTTTTACAAGCCGGTGGTTTTGTCGCTGTTTGGTGTCGATATGGACTTTGGTGCAAGTGGCGGCTATTCAAATTTGGAGTTTGACGGCTTTAGAGAGACGAAGGGATTCGCAAAAGGGTATCTGAAGTACGAGGATGACGCATTGCGTCTCATTGGCGGTTTTGCATTGGAGAACATTGATATTTCCGAACTCTCCGACGGTGAAAAACTGCTGCCTGATTATGCGTACGATACCTTTGTCCTCGCCTACCCCTATTTGGATATTACCTATGACAAGAGAGACTCCAAACTTAACCCCAAATACGGCTACTACCTTTCAGGTTATTTCGAGATGGGTCTGCCTATGGAGAGTGAAGCGAGTCTCTACCTTAAAAGTGCACTGGAAGCAAGGGCGATCTATACGGTTTCGGAGCTGACCATGGCAGTAGTCGGAAAGATAGGCTCGATCGATATTCAAACCGACTCACTGCACGGTATTCCTGAATCGAAAAAATTCTTTGCCGGAGGCTCCTACTCCAACCGTGCCTACGGTTTTCGTGAACTGGGGGTGATTGTCTCCCCTACAAAAGACCTTGTCAACGGCGCACTCAGTATGGCAAACCTCTCGGTGGAAGCGGACTATCCGTTATGGGGGAAACTCTACGGCGCAGTATTTAGCGACAATACGATGCTAACGGACAAAAGCTATGACTACAGCGGGAAGATCATCAGCTCGGCAGGGGTGGGAGTACGCTACATGACACCGGTAGGCCCTTTCAAGCTTGATGTCGGGTTCAATACCCACGACCCATCCATCTATGGTATATCATTTCAGATAGGGCAGTCATTCTAATGAAAAAAGTACTGATTATAGCTGTTTCACTGATTGTCTTTATGGTGGGGGCGCTGGTCATTGCTGCGAACTCCTCCTATGTTCTGCAAAAAGCGTTTGAGCGGTTTGCGCCAGAGTACAATCTTACCTGCCAAAGCATATCGGGCAATCTGCTGACTGGTGTACGGATGAAGGGACTGCGGTATGCCAACAGAGAGATTGCGGATGAGATAGGCTTTAGGTGGAACCCTGTCAAACTGCTCTCGAGAGAACTTTCTGTAGGAAAGGTCACGTTACAGGAAGTTGATGTCGATACGCTCAAAGCACTTGCTGCTTCATTCGATGCCAACAGTGCCGAACCAGAGAGTACGAAAGAAGACTTGGATACCCCGTTGCCGTTTTCTGTAAAGGTTGGCAGTGCGCATGTTTCACTCAAACCGTTTGTAGAGCAGGGGGTTGCTTTCGAGTCGGTGAAACTTGATACATCCGGGCTCGTTTATGCAGCAAAAAGCCTTGAAGCCAAAAAAGCGGCAATCCAGATAGAGAGCAATGTGACGGATATGTCACTGCATGCCTCTTTGCAGAAGCGTATGTTGAGACTTCATACACTTTTCATTCAAGAAATCGACATTAAAGCAATACAGAGACTTTTGGAGAGTGTGGAGAAAAAGAGCAGCGAACCACCTAAGGCTCAACCGCAACAGACAGAGCAGACAAGCACACTGCTACCTCAAAAGATCGTACTTGAAAAAGTACATATTGACACACTACCTGCACGTTTTCCCCCTGTACATCTGCATAGCTTTATGGTTGAAGGTAGAAACATCATGTTTGACCCAAAGAGGCTGCTTGTTGCCGACGGGTTTGTTGACTTGAATGTAACGACCAACCTGACCAGTGCCAAAGAGCACGGGCGTATCCGTAACAATACATTCCTGGGTGATATTGTCCTGACACCGCACAACAAACTTTATACGCTTTACAAACTTCCGCTTCGCAAAAAAGCGATCGGGAGTGTCAACATTGATTTCAATGTGACAAAAGAGCGTATCAGTGCCGATGTCTACTCCCATGCACAAAACATTCTGCAACTGCCCCCAAACCCGGACGGCAACGCTACAGAGATAAGGATCGATGTCGATAAGCTCTTCAGTCATGTCGTGGTTGACATACCCCACATGCATCTTCGTGCCGACACTGCTCTGGAAGTGAGTACCCCCTATACGAAACAGCTGCAGCTTGAAAACCACCTTTCCTTCATGGAAAATAATTTTACCTATGAGGGGAGAGTGAAAACAGAAGGACTCAAGGGTATAGATGCAAACCTGACCAAACCGCTACGCCATCTTTCACTCACCTACAGGGGAACGATAAAGCAGATAGATGCATGGCTCGATGCAGAAAGTGTTGAAGGCAGTCTGCACTCTTCGGATTTTAAACAGGGGGCTTTGCGTCTGCGTACGAAAGCGCCGATTGCACTTGCGACCCTTTTTTCTTTACCTCAGTCACTCTCGGAAGCACAGGCGGGCATGGTACTTGAAGCACCCATCGATTTCGTTACGCCTGTACCGTTGCATGTGCATGCACAGGTACGTTCAAACCTTGTCAATGCAGATGCAAACCTGACTTACAAAGAGAGTGTGACAGTGACTGCACATGCTGCCGTTCCTGCCAATTCGCTTTTAAGAGAACTCGACCCGAACATCAAGTGGGGAGCGCTCTCTCCTTTGACACTGCAGGGGGCGCTTGGTGCAAACGATACGCTGACGATGCGTTCCAAGCAGCTAAAGGCAGCGTTTGCCATGCAGAAAAATAGCGGCAATATAACGGGTCGTATCGTTCTCCCCGGCATAGAGGCGACACTGCAGGGGAACCGGAAAGATTTTGTATTGATTCACAGTGAGGTGGAATCGTTGAAAACAGTCTCTTCTGCCATCGGTACATTTTACACCCTGAAGGAGCTGCCTAATATAGAAGGCTCCTTTGCTTTCGATATGATCCTCATGCATGACGGCAATACCAGTATACAGCTTAGATCGAACCATATCGCCTACCATGCCGGGAGGACAACATCACATGAACTTGATGACCTCTCTTTGATGGTGAGCAAGAAAGGTTCTGAGATTATGGTGAACTCTTACTACTGCCGCTATAACGGTATGGAAATTTACGCATCGAAGCCGTCGATCATCTCTTTGAAACAACAGTCTCTTTCTGTCGTGCAGGCGTGGGTGAACGACCAGCTTAAACTTTACGGAGATCTTGACTTGGGCAGCATGAAAGGCGAAATCGATGCCAAGGCAGAGAAACTGCATATTGCCCATGAACTTGCAGATGCCGATGTCAAGGTCGATCTCAAGACACTCTTTGACGGCAACAGTACGGATATTCGTGGTAATGTAATCCTGCTTGATGGCAACATTCATTATGATCTTGCTACCAAAACCTTTCCGAGCGACAGTGACATTGTCATTGTCAAAAAACACGGAGCCGATTCAAACACCTCATCTGCAGATACTTTGAGTATGCTAGTGAATGTCACTACCAAAAAGCCGCTTGTCTACAGGGAAGGGCCAGTCGATGTCAGGGCTGCAGCCGAACTGGTCGTACATAAGGCGCCCGATTCAGCTCCCATGGTACTTGGAACGATCGATATTGTAGATGGCAGCAGTTATCTGTTTCAGGGAAAAAGATTCGTGCTTGAGAAGAGTCACATCTACCTCACAGGCGACCCCCTCAAACCGATGCTTGATTTGAAAGCAAAGTATAAAGGGATCAAATATGTGGTGACAGTGACCATTACCGGAACGCCGGCTGTGCCGAATATTATGCTTTCTTCTGTCCCGAGCCTTGAGAAGGGGCAGATTCTTTCACTGATTCTGTTTGACTCGGAGGAGGTTGCCGGCACGAATGACGCCAACAGTATGATGAAAATGATGGGTGGTGCCATGGCAAAGTCGGCACTGAATGATCTTGGTGTAAAAATAGACCATCTTGTTATCGGTGAGGGAAGTGTTGAAGTAGGCAAGAAACTAACTGATAAAACAACGGTGATCTACATCAACGGCGATATGCCAAAAATGGAAGTGAAGTATGAGTATAGCCCGTATATTGACGTGGTGGTCGGAGCGAGTGAACGTTCGGAGTCGGTAGATGTGGTCTATAAAAATGATTTTCATACGAAAGACGGTGATATTATGCTGCGAAAATAGTTTAAAAGTCTCTTCATCTTAGGCGCATTACGTTATGATAGAATAAAACGGTATAAACAGGAGAGTATTTAATGATTATTCATGATCACACTAAACGTTACAGAGAAGCGGAGACGATGACGGCAGCTGAAAATATTATTTGTTATGCAACGGTGTTTGATGCACTCAACGGTCTTGTTGAGACGATGCTGCATAAAATGAGAAAAGAGAACTCTAATCCTTTTTTGATGATACTGCTTACTGCACACACTACCGAGTTGGAAACCTTACTGAAAGAACAGAAGCGGACATCCGACATTCTCGTAAAAATTGATGATATTCATGACCACTACGCACTGATATGCCAAAATACCAATGTTGAAGGCGGTTTTAGTTTTACCGAACGTCTGCTGCGCTACCTGAAAACAGGGTTTGCCGAAGACATTTACTGTACGGCAATGGATGTAAGGTCAGGTAATCATGCTTCAAAAGAGATCATTTTTGAAATGCTCGACCTTTTCACCGAAGCGGTTGAGTCGAAAAGGGGCGGAGAAGTTGTTTTGCGTTCACTGAAGTGAGGGCTTATGAGAGTCTGTTCTTGAAATCTGCATATCCGAACTCCCTGACTACCTCTATTGTGCCATCGGTACGTTCAATAGCAATCGATGGCAGTTTGATGCCGTTGAAGGAGTTCGCTTTGACCATGGTATAGTGCATCTGATCTTCAAAAATAATGCAATCTCCTATCTGTAAGGGGGCATCAAAACTGTAATCACCCATAATATCTCCTGCCAAACAGGTATTGCCGCCGAGTCTATACGTATAGGGCTTCTCCCCTGCTCTGCCGGCACCGCGTACCTCTGCACGGTAGGGCATGATGATGGTATCGGGCATATGTGCTTCTGCCGAAGTATCGAGAATGGCAATATCAATGCCGTTATGGACAATGTCGAGTACCGTTGCCTGCAGGTAGCCTGTTTCCCAGCCAATCGCTTCTCCCGGTTCAAGGTAGACTTCGACACCATACTTGGCCTTGAAGCGTTTAATGAGTGAAATGAGCTTCTCGGTGTCATACCCTTTGCGGGTAATATGGTGTCCTCCGCCAAAGTTTACCCATTTCATTTTGTCGATATAGGGAGCGAATTTTGCCTCGAAGTGTGTCAGTACCGTTTCGAGTGCATCGGCACTCTGTTCGCAGAGTGCATGAAAATGTAGCCCGTCAATCATTGGCAGCAGGGAAGCATCGAAGTTTGCAAGCGTGGTACCGAGTCTGGAATAGGGCGCACAGGGGTTGTAAAGCTCTGCAGGTGCTTCGGAGTATTCGGGATTGATGCGAAGACCGAGTGAAAGAGCAGGATTGACTGCTTTGGCAGCTGCCCCGAACCGTGTAAGCTGTGCGGGAGAGTTGAAGACCATATGGTGTGAGAGTGAGGCAATTTGTTCTACCTCTTCTTCTTTGTATGCGGGAGAGTAGGTGTGTACCTCTTTGCCGAACTCTTCTGAAGCGAGCAGGGCCTCATGCAGTCCGCTAGCACAGCAGCCGTCAAGTACACTGCGAAGCGTGTCGAAGCTTTTCCAGAGGGCATAGCCTTTGAGGGCAAGCAGTATCTTCGCACCGCTTTGTTCTTTCACATAGGCGAGAGTATGAAGATTTTCAAGAAGTCTGTTCTCTTCAAGAACCCAGCAGGGAGAGGGAAGTCTATTTGGATTTTTTTCATGCATGTCGCATTATATCAGCAGAATGCAAAAAAATGTGACAACAGTTGAAAGTTTTGTACAGTGAAAAGAAAAAAAAGATCAAATGCAAGGAACTTGTATAGTCTTTTCAGTGTGATCGAAGAGATGTTTGAATGAAAGAAGAGAAACGAAGCAGAAGGATCTTTTTAAAACAGTTAACAGGCACACTTAGAATCCTTTAAGCCGTTTTCAGATAAAATCGCGTCCAAATATACCCACACTCATGTGGAAAATGAAGGATCATGAAAGATGAAAAGAACATATCAACCCCATAACACACCGAGAAAAAGAACACACGGATTCAGAACAAGAATGAAGACCAAGAACGGAAGAAAGGTCATCGCGGCAAGAAGAGCGAAAGGCAGAAAGAGACTGGCGGTATAACCATCTCTAAGATCAAACATTTTACCCGGATAAAAACCGGTAAAGAGTTCAACAGGGTGTACAACCGCCCTACCAAAACCTGGCACACTCCCTATTTCGTACTTTTCTATCAGCAATCAGATGTATTTAAAGTAGGGTTCGTTGCCAGTAAAAAAATCGGCAATGCAGTGCACAGGAATATGGCGAAACGTCTTCTGCGGGCACATTTCATTGAAAATATTGACAGACTTGAAAGCGGATTTTACGTTTTGGTCGCCAAACCGGCACTTTTGGATGAAAGCTACACAAAGACTCGCAAGGCTTACCTTTATGCACTGAAAAAGTGTACTGCATTTGTACCACAACCACAACAAAATTTAACATAGTTGAGACTATACTGTCATTCTCTGAAGATATAAAGGTATTATTTTGGAACAACAAGATCTGAACAAACGGCTACTTCTCGCACTCGCACTCTCATTTTTGGTATTTGTCGGCTACAGTTATCTTTTTCAGCCTGCACCTGTGCCTCCGGCAGAGCAGAACACAACCATAAAACAATCTGCCGCAGCCGATAAGGCGGTACCGTCACTGGCAGTCTCGTCATCTGCCACACCGGCCGCCTCTGCTTCGCACGCTGCCAAAGCACCCAAATCGGTGGAAAAAGCACTCACGACTATTGTCTCTCCTACGTTCAAGATGACTATTGACGAACTGGGCCGTATTGCGCAGTTTGAACTTCTGGAGAAGAAATATCAAAATGCAGAAGGTCACAACCTTCAGATTCTCGGTGCCAATGTCGCCAAGCCGCTGGAGATGCGTTTTGGTGATGCCATTTTGAACGAAGAAGCGTTCAACACACCTTACCGTACTTCTGCTGCCGGCACGGTAGAAATAGACAAGCAGCCCGTTAACCTTACGCTGACACAGGAACTCTCGGGTATGACCGTGACAAAAACACTGACCGTACAGCCTAACGGTGCGTACAGTGTCACAGTGACAACATCGAAGAAAGTACCATACTTCATTACACCGGGTCACAGACCTATGGCAGACTCGTCAAACTATATACTCGTTCGCGGTGCTCTCATCAAAGGTGCCGATGGTGTCATTACAACCATCGAGGACGGCGATGCAAAAGGTGATGAGGTATTCAAGCATGCAAGAATCGCTTCGGCGTTTGACCGTTATGTAGCGAGTATGTTCTATGACTTCAAAGAGGGAATGGATGTCTCCATTCTTAAAGAAGCCAATGGGGATCCGCTGATCTTCGTGGAAGGCAAACCAGAACTGAGCATAGGCGGTTACATAGGTCCCAAGGAATACACGACACTTAAAGCGATCAACCCTGAACTGACCGATGCCATCGAGTTTGGATGGTTTACGTTCCTCTCCAAACCGTTCTTTAAGGTACTGCTCTGGATCCACCATGCCATCGGCAACTGGGGTTGGGCGATCATTCTCTTTACCCTGCTGGTGAAGCTGGTGCTCTTCCCTCTCTCTTACAAGGGAATGATGTCTATGCAGAAGCTCAAGGACCTTGCACCGAAGATGAAGGATCTGAGACAGAAGTATAAGGATGATCCAGCAAAACTGAATATGAAGATGATGGAGATGTATAAAAAACACGGGGCAAACCCAATGGGTGGATGTCTACCGATGTTGCTTCAAATTCCTGTCTTCTTTGCGCTCTACCGTGTGCTGCTCAATGCAGATGAACTGCAGGGTGCCGTATGGATTCCGGGTTGGATAGAGAACCTTGCTGCAGCGGATCCGTATTATATTCTGCCTGTACTGATGGGTGTGACAATGTGGTTCCAGCAGAAGATTACGCCAAACAACTTTACCGATCCGATGCAGGAGAAGATATTTAAATGGTTCCCTGTGCTGATGGCGGGTATGTTCATCATTATGCCTTTCCCGTCAGGTCTGGTACTCTACTGGGTGGTAAACAACATCTTTACCATCGGTCAGCAGTATATTATTAATGCTGCCTACCAAAAACAGAAAGCTGTAGCAGCAGAGGCGAAGGGCAAGGAAACGAAATGACCAAAGTAGAAGCAGCAACACTTGAAGAGGCGTATGAGCTCGCTGCTGCACAACTTTGCTGTTCGGTCACAGAACTTCAATATGAGGTTGTGCAGTATCCTTCAAAAGGTATTTTGGGACTTTTTGGAAAAAAAGCGATCATCGTTGCAACTGTTAAAAGCCAACCAAAGCCGCCATCCAAGCCTCAAACACAGCAGACGCTTGAAGAGGAAGTTGCTTCGGAAATTGTGACTTCACTCAAAGAAGAAGCAACCCCCGTCGCAGAGGAAACGGAAGTACATGCTGAAACGAAGGACAGTAGCGATGCCATCGTAGAAGAGTTCTTTGACGTTGAAACGGCAGAAGAGGAGCCCTTTGTAGACCGTGAACTCTCCCAGTCCATAGAAGAGAGTCTGAAAAGACTCTTTGAAGTCTCCTGTTTCGACATCGATGTGGTTGAGGTGGATGTAATCGACAATACGGCACTGATCTTCATTGACGGTGAGGATGCGGCACTGCTCATAGGCAAAGAGGGCTACCGTTACAATGCACTCTCCTACATGCTCTTTAACTGGCTGCATGCGAAATACCAGCTCTATATCAAACTCGAAATTGCCGAGTTTTTAACCTCTCAACAGGAGATGATCCGCAATTACATCAAGCCGGTCATTGAAAATGTCGAGAAGTATGGCAAAGGAAAAACCCGTTTTCTTGACGGCATACTGGTTCAGATTGCGCTGGAGCAGCTCAGAGAGGCCTTCCCGGACAAATATGTGGCTGTCAAAACGGCCAAGTCCGGCAAGAAGTTCGTCGTTATCAACGAATTCCATACAAAGCCCCATGCATAGCACTATTGCCGCCATTGCAACCGCACATGGTGTCTCCTCCATTTCCATTATCCGCATCAGCGGAAGCGCATCACTTACTATTGCAAAACAGGTCTCGAAAAAAGAAAAAATACTTCCCCGGCATGCCCATTTGAGTTCTCTCTATACCCATGAAGGTACATTGATAGACCAGGCGATCATGATCTATTTTGCTGCGCCCAACAGCTTTACGGGGGAGGATATTGTAGAGTTTCAGTGCCACGGCGGCATGATCGTAGCACAGGAGATACTCGATACAGTACTGGCATACGGAGCACGCCTTGCGCAGCCGGGTGAATTTTCCAAAAGAGCCTTCCTTAACGGAAAAATCGACCTTAGTGAAGCCGAGGCGATTTCCAAGCTGATCGAGGCGAAGAGTGTGGATGCCGCGAAGATCCTTGCCAAGCAGATGAAGGGGCAGCTGAGAGAATTCGTTGAGGAGAGTCGTGAAGCGCTGCTGCGTTCACTTGCCTATTCGGAGGTGATGATAGACTATGCCGAGGAGGATATTCCCGAAGATATTATGCATACGATTCTTGGTCAGCTCGATGCACTGACAAAGCAGATGGAGTGTATTGTCGATGCAAGTCACCGCAGAAGAGGGCTCATTGAAGGCTTCAGGGTTGCCATTGTCGGCAAACCCAATGTCGGTAAAAGTTCTCTACTCAATGCACTGCTTTCGTATGAACGTGCCATCGTCAGTGACATTGCCGGTACGACACGTGATACAATCGAGGAGCAGGTACGCATCGGATCACATATTATCCGCCTGGTCGATACGGCAGGGATTCGTGACTCTGAAGATACGATCGAGAAGATCGGTATTGAACGTTCAATGCATTCGGTTGAAGATGCGGATGTCATCATTGCCCTTTTTGACGGCAGCAGGGCATTTGACGAAGAGGATGCCAAGATTGTTGAAATTGTCGAAAACTTGAAAGATACCCATGTGATCGCAGCGATCAACAAATCGGATCTTCCATCCCGCTTTGAGAAAGCGAAAATCGCCTATCTGAACCCTATTGAAGTGAGTGCGAAGAAAGGGTTTTCCAGCCTGACCGAAGCGCTTGAAAAGCTGCTCGATTCGGTAGGAGAGGGAGAGGAGCTGATGCTTGTCTCAGCAAGGCAGATCGATGCCGTAACACAGGCGCAGCATTCGATTAAAGAGGCGAAAATACCGCTGCTCTCAGGCGAACTGGAATTTTTCTCCTACCATCTGCAAGAAGCTGTCAAGGCAATTTCGTCTATCTCAAAGCCTTATGACAGTGAAGAAATACTAGACAAAATGTTTGGGGAGTTCTGTCTTGGAAAATAGTCTGCAGCACTGGATGGCACTGTTGAAAAAAGCCATAACTGACGGTGAGATGGAAGTTTACCTTTTCATTGTGCTTTTGCTCTTTACACTCTGGTTCATACGCAGTACCGTCAAGTACTATTTTGGAGAAAAACGCAAGCTCAAACAGATGCACCGCTTTGCCAGAGAGGGTGATCTGGAAGCGCAGCAGCATCTGGCACAGCGCTACAGAAAAGGTGACATGCTTCCCAAAAGCTGTGAACGTGCGGCATACTGGTATCAGAAAGCGGCATTGGCGGGAGACGAAGAGGCGAAAGGTTTTCTTGAAACATTTCTTGAAAAGAAGAAAAAGAAGTGTTGAATGAATGAATGAAGGTAATAATGCATAGATGTTCTCATGCTATAATATGCAAAAAAATGATCTTAAGGATATGCTGATGAGAAGAGTACTAATGGCAATGGCAGGGACATTACTGGTTTTTTGGTTGACAGGGTGTGTAGAGAGAGGTTTGCCTGCGCTGCCTGGTGATAGCGGATATTCTCATGGATGGAGCAGTGCGGAAGAGAAAGAGAATATCGATATCTCCGATCTGGACAAAAACCTGACTGAAAGTGAAACGGTCATTACGGAAGAGAATGCAAAAGTCGCACGTATTCCTTTCCCGGTTGAAGAGTATGCACGTCTTCCCAAAATGGGAAAAGGAACCATCAAAGGACAGATCTATCTGATGGATGGCTATGACAGAAAAGTTTTCGGCAGAGGGACAAGACTTTACCTTAACCCCAAAACAAGCTATTCCGACCAGTGGTACGAAGAGAGCTATATCGGCGGGCACAAAATGCAAAAGGCGGACAACAGGCTCTTTAACTACCTGCGCTTTACCTCCTCTGACCAGAACGGGAACTTTGCCTTTTACGGGGTACCCTCAGGGAGCTATTATCTGATCGGTACGGTCACCTGCGGTACGGAGTGCGGCTATGACAGACCGACACAGCGCAGGATCGCAACACTTGTAACAGTCAAAGGTAATCAGATTGTGCAGAAAGACCTTTCCGGGCAGATGTACTGATACGATACACCTGTCGTATCATGAACCCGGATATGCCTCTTCGAGTTTTTCGTAGAGCTCTTTGGGGGTAATGTCGCAGTAACTATCGAGAATGCGCTGCATGGTGACATTGTCCTCTTCCCCGTTCCACAGTTTAATGTAGCTTCCCTCTTTGTAGCCGTGATCCTGTCTGAACTGATTGAGAATATTCTTACCGATATAGAGTTTGTAGAGACTCTCAAGGTTGAGTCCCGACTGCATAGCAACATCGAAAAATGCCTCTATGAGCCTCTCTGTCGATGCCTCACAAAAGAGGATGCGCATGAGTGATTCGACTACCTCTATTTGAGCATAGTAGTCTTTGTCTGACGGTGTCGCCTCTTTGCAAAAGGCTTCAAAGTTGGCAAGTGCAGCTATGTTGTCTGCCAGTACATCCATACTTCCGAGCGCTTTGTTCTTGTAGTCGGCGAGTGCCTGCGACATGATAAAGTGCCAGATGTCCACCGTTTCTATTTTGATGTTTTCGTAATCGGGCTCTGCATCGATATTTTTCCAGTGTTTCCACGGATAGCTTTCAATCAGTTCCGCACACTCGAGATAGGTACACCGTTTCCAGTCGATACGCTTGTTGTTTTTGGTAATGCCTTTTTCCCACCCCTCGCCGTTTGTTGCGTCGTTGAGCTGCTGCTGAAGTTTGAGCATTTGGAGTATTTTGTTCATTGTGTTGCCTTGAGTCTGTTTGTATGTGATTATACAGAAATATTAATTACAGGTGAGCTTGCAGCAGCAGACCCACACAGCGCATATTTAGCACATTTTGAGTAAAATATACCCCTTATTCTACCCCTTGCAAAGGACACATTTTATGTCACAACCAATAGACAATTTAGATGAAGTACTCAAGAATCACAAGCTCTCCAAAGAGGAGTATGAAGACATTCTGCGCATTCTTGACGGCAGACATCCCAACATCGTCGAGATAGGCATTTTCTCCGCGATGTGGTCGGAACACTGTTCGTACAAATCGAGCAAGAAATATCTCAACGGTTTTCCTACCAAAGCGCCGTGGGTCATTCAGGGACCGGGTGAGAATGCCGGGGTCATCGACATCGGTGACGGTATGGCAGCGGTATTCAAAATGGAAAGCCACAACCACCCTTCCTACATCGAACCTTTTCAGGGAGCTGCAACCGGTGTAGGCGGCATTTTGCGTGACATTTTTACCATGGGTGCACGACCGGTAGCCAATCTCAATGCACTGCGTTTCGGAAAGGTCAGAGGCAATGACGAGACAGCGAAGTACCAGAGACACCTGGTACGCGGTGTGGTTGACGGTATCGGAAGTTACGGTAACTGTATGGGGGTACCGACTATCGGTGGTGAAGTGAGCTTCGACGAGAGCTACAACGGCAATATCCTTGTCAATGCATTTTCTCTGGGGCTGGTGAAGAGTGACGAGATCTTCCTTGGGGTGGCTTCAGGGGTAGGCAACCCTGTGATGTATGTCGGTTCCAAAACAGGACGTGACGGACTGGGCGGAGCTGTGATGAGTTCAGACAGCTTTACCGAAGAGTCGAAGTCGCTCAGACCGACGGTGCAGGTAGGTGACCCGTTTACCGAAAAACTGCTGCTTGAAGCGTGTCTGGAGCTTTTCAAGACCGATGCGATTGTGGGTATTCAGGATATGGGTGCGGCAGGACTGACCTCTTCGAGCTTTGAAATGGCAGGGAAAACCGGTGCGGGACTGCGTATGGATCTGGACAAAGTGCCTGCCCGTGAAGAGGGTATGACACCTTATGATTTTATGCTCTCCGAGTCTCAGGAGCGTATGCTTATCTGTGCGAAGAAGGGCAGAGAGCAGGAGATCATTGACATCTTTGAGAAGTGGGAACTCGATGTTGCAGTCATCGGTGAGGTGACCGATACCGCGCGTATGGAGCTTTTCTGGCACGGTGAGAAAGTATGTGATATGCCTATCGCTCCTGTCAGTGAAGAGGCGCCGATCCTTGACCGTCCGACCAAGCGCCCTGTATATCTCGACGAAGTCAATGCAAAAAGTGTACACGATTTTGAACCGGTCAGTGACCAGGAAGCCTATGAAAAACTGCTCTCTTCACTTGAGGTAGTGGACAAGGCGTGGGTCTACAACCAGTATGACTCCATGGTTCAGACCAATACCACCAAGCATCCGGGAAGTCTCGATGCCTCGGCGATCCGCGTCAAAGAGAATGGCAAAGCACTGGCGATGAGCAGTGACTGTAACCCGCGCTACTGTTACATAGACCCCAAGGGCGGTGCGGCACTGGCAGTGGTAGAGTCGGGACGTAACGTTGCGATGACAGGTGCACGTCCACTCTCCATTACCGACTGCCTCAACTACGGTAACCCGGAAAACCCAGAAGTCATGTGGCAGTTCGCGCAGGGCTGTGAAGGGATCAAAGAGGCGTGTCAGGCGCTCAATACACCGGTTGTCTCCGGTAACGTCTCCCTGTATAACGAGACCAACGGTGTCTCCGTCTTCCCTACCCCTGCCATCGCGATGGTCGGGCTTAATGACGATGAGAACAAGGTACTGCCTTCGGCATTCCAGAAGGCGGGATCACACGTTATTCTTGTCGGCAAGACCAAAGGGGAGTTTGGCGGTTCACTCTATATCAAAGAGCTCTACGGAGAGACGGTCGGAAAACTGCCGAGCTTCGACTACGAAGAGGAGCTGAAACTTTGGGAACTGGTCATCGAAGCGAACAAGGCGGGGTTGATCGCCTCCGCGAAAGATGTCAACCTCGGCGGTATCGCCATCGCACTGAGCAAGATGGCAGCGGTGGGCAACATCGGTGTGCGTGTCGATATGGAGGATGAACTCAAAGCGAGCCGTGATATCTTCGATGAATCTCAGAGCCGTGCGCTGCTTGAAGTGGAGACTGTCGAGAAACTCGACGAACTGATGGCGCTGGCACGCAAAATCGGCATCAAAGCGGAGGTTATCGGTACAGTAGGCGGTGATGAGGTGAAGATAGACGAGATCGTCATGCCGCTGGAGAAGGTGAAGGATATCTATTTCAATACCTTTGCCAGAACGATTGAGCAGGATCTGTAAAATACAGGTTCTTCCTACTGTTTTAGAATACTGTAGACAAGAAGTTACTTTAAAAGTCTACTTCAATATTCCATGCGTTTAGGGGCATAACCAATAAAAAATATGTAGGGTGCGTAATCACGCACCATTTAAAATATGATGAAAGAGAGAAATATGAGAGCATTATTGAGTGTAAGTGACAAGACAGGTATTGTAGAGTTTGCCAAAGGATTGGAGAAGCTTGGCTGGGAGATCATCTCAACAGGCGGGACATACAAGAAACTAAGCGATGCCGGTGTCAAGGTTATTGAGATTGACGAAGTGACGAAATTTCCGGAGTGTTTCGAGGGGCGTGTGAAAACGCTTAACCCCTATGTGCATGGGGGTATTTTGCACAAGCGCGGTGATGAAGCGCATGTGGCACAGGCCAAGGAACTGGGTGTCGAGGGGATCGATCTGGTATGTGTCAACCTCTATCCGTTCAAGGAGACCATCGAGCGTACCGATGACTTTGATGAGATTATCGAGAACATCGATATTGGCGGACCGACCATGGTACGTTCCGCGGCAAAGAACTTTAACGATGTGCTGATTGTTACGGACGTAAACGACTACAGTGCGGTACTCAATGCACTTGAAAACAATGAAAATACGCTTGAGTTCAGACGTGACTTGATGATTAAGGCGTTTGAACACACCGCAGCCTATGATGGAATGATCGCCAACTACATGAACGAGCGGTTTAATGAAGGCTTCGGTGCGCACCGTTTCATTACCGGTAAAAAAGTCTTCCAGACACGTTACGGAGAGAACCCGCACCAAGACGGCGCACTCTATGAGTTTGACAGCTTCTTCAGCGATCACTTCAAACAGATCAAAGGTGAGGCGAGCTTCAACAACCTCACGGATGTCAACGGTGCACTCAAGATCGCTTCGAGCTTTGGGGATGAGAATGCCGTGTGTATCGTCAAGCACGGGAACCCTTGCGGATTTGCCATTAAAGAGTCTCTGGTAGAGAGTTATACAGAAGCGCTCAAATGTGACCCTGTCTCTGCTTTTGGAGGGGTGGTCGCGGTCAATGGTGTGGTCACCAAAGAGCTGGCCGAAAAGATGAACGAGATCTTCCTTGAAGTGATCATTGCGGCACGTTTCGAGGAAGATGCCGTTGCTGTCTTTGAAAAGAAAAAACGTATCAAACTCTTTGAACAGGGGGGCGATAAACTGGTGATGGCAAATGACAAGTATGATTTCAAACATGTCGATGGCGGTTTTGTTTTCCAAAACAGCGACTGCATCTGTGACAACGAGGTGCATAACGCACATCTGAAATCTGAAAAGAGAGCGACGGAGCAGGAGATGAAAGACCTTGAGATCGCATGGAAAGTCGCAGGGCTGACCAAATCAAACTGTGTCGTTTATGTCAAAAACTCGGCGATGGTTGCTGTAGGGATGGGGATGACAAGCCGTGTCGATGCAGCACAGTGTGCACTCAAAAAAGCAAAAGAGATGGGGCTGGACGTTACCGGTGCCGCAATGGCAAGCGAAGCCTTCTTCCCGTTTAGAGACTCGGTTGATGCTGCAGCCGAAGCCGGTGTCAGTGCCATTATTGAACCGGGCGGCTCCATCCGTGACGATGAAGTCATTGAAGCAGCCAATGAGCACGGCATTGCGCTTTACTTTACGACGGTAAGACACTTCCTGCATTAAAAAATGGGCTCTGCCCATTTTAGCGTTCAGCGTTTAGTGCGTAGCATTCAGAATTTTATTAACTTCTCCTCTTCCTCTTACATATAAGCTTGACAAAAATTCATATCTGTGTCAAATTCGCTACCCGTTTAAACTGATACATCATAATTGAAGCCGCGATGGCGACATTGAAACTTTTAATTTCCGGTTCCATCTCAATGGTGACGACTTCGTCACACAAATCAAGTATCTCCTGAGAAATGCCCAGCTGTTCATGTCCCATCAGCAGTACCCAATTTTGGGGTACTTTTACCTTTGAAAGCGGTGTGGAGTCTTTTGTTACTTCAGCGGCGAAGATACGGTAGCCCAACGCTTTGAGTTTTTTAAGTGTTTCTTTGATGTCATGGTAACGGTGGTAGTCCAGTTTGCCGATGTGCCCCATGGAGATGCGTACGGCACGGCGGCTGTAGGGGTGTGGACCGTGGGTCGGAAGCAGATAGCTGTTAACACCGAGTGCTGCCGCCGAGCGGGCGATGGCACCGACATTGTCACTGTTGCTTATCTCGTCGAGCATGATGATCCGCTCTGACATTGCTTCAAGAGGAGTTTCGTCGGGGCGGATGGCATGCATCATGACGTTGTGGTGCAGACGGTGTCCGACGATCTGTTCGAGAACGGACTTCTCGGCGACATAGGCTGCGGGAATGTCATAGTGCTGTAGCCATTCGCGGTTTTCATCGTAAAATGCCTGGGTGGCAAAAAGGCTTTTAATGCCAACCCCTGCCTCTATGAGCAGTCTGACCACTTTGGGGCTGTCGGCAACGAAAGAGCCGTCTTTGTTGAATGCGTTTTCTCTAAAGCGTTGATATATCTGAAGTTGTGGAAGTTCGAGGTTGTCTACATAGATTAATTTCATGGATGTATTGTATCGAAAATGTCAAATCAAAAAAAGCAGAAAAAAAGTATAAAGTTGATTGACATTGACTAAACTTTTCTGATATAATACGTCTAAAATTAAAGTTAGATTAAGAAGTTTTACGCGTATGGTGTCATGATACTCTGGCACCTTGCAAACGGCAAAGCCGCCCTACGGGTTGGGTGCAAGGTTTGTCGCATCGCACCACCATACGCAAAGTTCTTGAAGAGTAGGAAAGAGCCATGTCAAAAAGTCTATATGAAACATTAGGTGTCAGTGAAAATGCGAGTGCTGACGAAATCAAAAAAGCGTATCGAAAACTCGCAAGAAAATACCATCCGGATATCAACAAGGAACCTGAAGCGCAGGAGAAATTTAAAGAGATCAATGCTGCGTATGAGGTTTTGAGCGATCCGGAGAAGAAAGCGCAGTATGATCAGTTCGGCGATCAGATGTTTGGTGGTCAGAACTTCCAGGATTTTGCAAGAGGTCAGGGAGCGAATGTCGACCTTGAGGAGATATTGCGTCAAATGTTTGGCGGCGGCGGTGGAGCTGGCGGATTTGGCGGATTTGGCGGCGGAAGTGCCAGAGGCGGATTCGGCGGCGGTGGCTTTGGAGGCTACCAGGCACCCGATCTGGACGTGCATGCGCGCATTACCATACCGTTTCTGGTTGCCGTTAACGGCGGTAAGCACCATATTTCTCTCAACGGTGAAAGCTTTGACATCAAGATCCCTGCAGGCATCAAGAGCGGTGAGACCCTGCGTGTTAGAGGCAAGGGAAAGAAGATGCAGGGGCAGTCTGGCGACCTGCTGATTAAGGTAGAAGTTGCCGACTCTCCAGAATATGAGAGAAAAGGAAATGATCTCTATAAAACCTTTGACGTACCGCTTAAAGAGGCACTCTTTGGCGGAAAAGTACAGGTGCAGACACCTGAGAAAGAGGTATCGCTGAAGGTACCCAAAAATACCAAGAACGGACAGAAGTTCCGTCTGAAAGGCAAAGGGGTACCGGACAGAAAAACGGCACTGAGAGGGGATCTTTACCTTGTTGCAAACATTGTCCTTCCCGATGTCGATTCGCTTGATCCGGAATTGAGAAAAATGTGTGAAGAGAAACTGTAACGAAAGAAAGGAGTAGCAGATGCACAGTTATGATGAACCGGTTTACCTGATCTCGGTAGTGGCGTCGATGCTTGATATACATCCGCAGACGCTCAGGCAGTATGAACGCGAAGGGCTGGTTGAACCCTCCCGTACACAGGGGCGGATGCGTCTTTATTCTCAGCGTGATATCGACCGTATGAAACTTATTTTACGACTGACCCGTCAGATGGGGGTCAACCTTGCCGGTGTAGACATTGTGCTGCAGCTTAAAGAGCAGATAGACAAGATGCAAGAAGAGATAGACATGCTTCGTGAAGAGCTCAGTAAGGTAAACCGCAACGGTTCGGTACACAGCTCCAAGGCACTGGTTGCAAAGAGTGCCTATGATATCATTATCTTCGAGGAGTAGACTTTATCGTCTCTGCTCCTTTCTCTCTCTTTTTTATTCTCTTTTTTTGATATGGATTAACTTTCGGTATATGCTCAGGGAGTATAATGACTCTATACCATCACCAGCGTAAAGGATACTCTCATGGACAAACAGCTTGCGGAAGAGATATATTTTGAAATGGTACGTGGCAGGGCATTTGAGTATGCTGCCAAAGAGCACTATATGAAGGGAGAGATTTCCGGTTTTCTACACCTTGATATCGGTCAGGAGGCACTGAGTGTAGCTGCCATGAAGGCGTTTGGAAAGGGAGATGTCTTTTCGACCTACCGTGAACATATTATGGCGATGGTACGCGGTATCAGTCCCAATGCCGTGATGGCGGAGCTTTTTGGTAAAGCCGAAGGTGTCAGTGAAGGCAAGGGCGGGTCGATGCACCTGTTTGACCCTTCGCATTACTTCTACGGCGGTGATGCCATTGTCGGCGGCCACATTCCCAATGCGGTCGGGTGTGCCTACGCAAGGAAGTATCAGGGTGAAGAGAGCGGGGTGATGGTTGTTTTTGGTGACGGAGCGACCAACGGCGGTGCGTTTTTCGAGTCGCTGAATATCGCTTCTGCACAGAAACTGCCGCTGCTGTTTTTATGTGAAAACAACGAATATGCCATCGGTACGAATATCACCCGTGTCTCCCCGTTTAAGAAACAGTCGAAAAAGGCGGAGCCCTACATGCCGACACTCGAAGTAGACGGGATGGATGCAGTGGCCGTACACAAGGTCATCACCGATGCCAAAGCCTACCTTGAGAAGGGGCATGGACCCATTTTCATCGAAGCGATGACCTGCCGCTATGAGGGGCACTCCATGAGTGATGCCAACGCCTACCGCAGTGCGCAGGAGATGGCACAGTGCAAGGCGCGCGACCCCATCGAAAAAATGAAGCACTATCTTGAGACGGTCTATGAGATGGATGAGACTGTGATCGCGCAGATAGAATCGCAAGCGCAGCAGGAGGTCGATGCGGCGGTCGCATTTGCATCTGAAGCACCGGAACCGGCACCTGAAGCACTGTATGCGCATATGTTTGTGGAAGGAGGCAATCATGCTCTATCGTGAAGCACTCAACAAGGCACTCGATGAAGTGATGGCAAAAGATGAGAATGTGGTCGTACTTGGTGAGGATGTCGGGCTGTACGGCGGCAGTTACCGTGTGACGGAGGGGCTTGCCGTCAAGTATGGTGAGCGCAGAGCCATCGATACCCCCATTGCCGAACTCTCCATTGTCGGCAATGCCGTAGGGATGGCCATAGGCGGGCTGCGCCCTGTTGCGGAGATCATGACCGCCAATTTCGCCCTGCTGGCGTTCGATCAGATCATCAACCATATGGCGAAATACCGCTATATGAGTGCCGGGAAGATCACGCTGCCTATGGTGGTGCGTTTTCCGCAGGGAGTAAGCCGCCAGCTTGCCGCGCAGCATTCGGAAAGCTACGAGCAGATGCTTGCTGCCGTACCAGGACTGAGAGTGCTTGCCGCCTCGGATGTCAATTATGCCTACCATGCCCTCAAACATGCCGTACTGAGCGATGACCCCTACCTTTTCATCGAGCATGAACTGCTGTATAACAAAAAAGGTGATGTCGATGTAGATAGACCGCTTGACCCGTTTAAAGCAAGGATTGTCAAGGAGGGAGAGGCAGTAACGATCGTCAGTTATCTTAAAATGGTCGATGATGTGATGGCTGCCCTGCCGCAGATAGAAGAAACACTCGGATGCAGCTGTGAGGTGATAGACCTCTGTTCGCTCAACCCCGTAGACTACGATACACTGCGCAAATCCATTGAGAAGACCTCACGGCTTGTGATGGTCGAGGAGGACCATAAAACGGGCGGTTACGGGGCACAGATTGTCAGCACAATAGCGGAGGAAATGTTCTATGCGCTCGATGCACCGCCGTTGCGTATTGCCGGTGAGGATGTGCCTGTTCCCTACAACCGTAGACTTGAACTGCAGAGCATTCCAACCCCCGATTCCATTGCCGAAGCGGTTATTGCGTGGGGAAGGAAACATGATGTATGAGATCGTCATGCCTCAGCTCTCCGACTCGATGGAGGAGGGAAAGCTTATTGAATGGAAAGTCCAGCCCGGACAGAAGGTCAAGGCAGGTGATGTCATCGCCAACGTAGAGAGCGACAAAGCTGTCATGGAGGTGCAAACCTTCAAGGCGGGTACGGTCGCATCCCTGAAGGTAGAAGCGGGCAGCACTGCGCCGGTAGGGACGGTCATTGCCAAGATAGACCCAGGCGAAGAAAGCAACAGTAAAATAGCAAAGAGAAGAGAGCAGGGAGCAAAGAAAAAAGACAATGTAGTCAGTAAAGCAGAACCTGCCGATACAAAGGTTCAGAAAACAACCCAAACGTCGGCACCTACAAAATCGGTACAGGAAAAAGAAACAAAAACAGATTCGTCTACTCTCTACTCTCTACCCGCTACCCGCTTATTCTCCCCTAAAGCCCGTGCCAAAGCAGCGGCATACGGACTCGATGCTGAGACAATCAGGCAGCATACGGGCAAAGAGACGATCCATGTAGAGGATGTGGAGACGTACAGAGTAGAGCACTACTTTACACCCAAGGCACAGGCGCTTCTTTCCCGCTACCGTATTGACCCGGGTCTCTTCACACTCGATCATAAAATTGACAGCGAAGAGGTGGAGGCGTACATTGCAGCACATGCGCTGGCGTTGCCTACACCGCTAAGTCCTATGCAACAGGCGATCATTGCCAATGTCAATGCCTCTGCGAAGAAGCCGGTCTATCATGTGTATGAATCGCTCGATGCTTCACTGCTGCAGCGTTACGAAGCACACTACAGCATGACCGCAGTACTGGTAAGAGTGTTTGCCGTGGCCATGATGCGCTTTGCGCATTTTCGTGCACGGCTGCATGACGATGTGATGCTTGTCTCCCCCGATGCGAATATCGCTGTGGCCGTAGCGGATGAAGAGGTACTCTATATGCCTGTCATCAGACAGGCACAGCGACTGAGCCTTTTGCAGATATCCGATGTACTCGCATCATTTAAAGAAAAGCGCATAAAGCGCAGTTTTACGGCGGCAGACTTTGAAGGTTCGACGTTTGGCATCTCCAATCTCGGCATGTTCGGTGTGACGCGTTTCGATGCCATGATAAACAAGAATGACAGTGCCATTGCGGCTATAGGTGCAGCAGAGCAGGGTAAACTCTCCGTCACCCTGACGATCGACCATCGGCTGGTCAACGGGTATGAGGCGGCACAGTTTGTTGCATTTCTCAAAGAATCTGTAACAGATCCGGAAACATTCAAGGAGTAATGATGTATGACATTATCTATATTGGCGGAGGGCTGAACTATGCTGGTGCCATCGTGGCGGCCAAGCAGGGGAAAAAGGTGGCACTGATCGAACAGGATCTATCACAGCTTGGCGGGGTCTGTCTGCACAAAGGGTGCATTCCCTCCAAAATGTTCCTCCACCACGCCAATACGGTCTTTGAGAGCCAAAACGAGGTATTGAAAGGAACCCTTTCTCTGGATGTAGCGAAGCTGACTGAAAAGAAATGGGCATTGCTTGAGAATGTTGGCAAGATTGTCCGGAAACAGTGTGAAAGTGCCGGGGTGACTCTGGTTGAAGCCAAAGGGAGGGTGGTTGCCCCTGGCAAGGTAGAGGCAGGCAGCGAGGTACTGGAGGCTGCTGCCGTGGTGATGGGTACGGGCTCTTCTGCGTTCATCCCCGAAGGGATTGACTATGACGGCAAGCAGATCATTACCAGTGACGAGGTGCTCGAACTAATTGCCCTTCCTGAAAAGATCGCCATCTACGGTACCGGTGCCATCGGGCTGGAGATGGCAAGCTTTTTTGCCGCTTCGGGTGTGGATGTGATGCTTATCGGAAGGGATGATACCTTTCCAAAAGGAGCACATGCGAGTGTGCAGCAGGCGATGAAAACCCAGTTTGAGAAGCTGGGTGTCACCCATGTAGCCGGTTCGATCGTCAGCGCGAAAAGCACCGACAAACGAGGGGTGCATATAGTAATGGACAACCAACATGAGCACTATGTACCAATGTTGCTTGTTGCAACTGGCAGAAGACCCAACACCGGTGTGGCAGGCTGTGAAGAGATTGCCGTTGAACGGGGTATTATGACTGACGGATGGTTTGAAACGACGCTTAAAGGACACTATGCCGTAGGGGACTGTAACGGAAAACTGCAGCTTGCCCATGCGGCACGTGCGCAGGCACTCAATGTAACCGAGCGTCTGCTTGGAAACGCTCTGCGTATGCTCAACCTCTCACATGTGGTCAAATTCATCCACACCCTGCCGATGAGTTACGCCTATGTTGGCAAGCGACGCTCGGAGCTCGATGCAGAGGGGATGCACTATAGTGAAAAAGCGGTACCGCTCAACCAGTTTACCTATTCGGTCTACAACCATGCGACAAAAGGGGTGATGATCAGCTATGTGGATGCACAAGGCTTTATTCTCGGTGCGGAGATCCTTGCGCCCAATGCAGAAGAGCTTATTTCCGCTGTGGCGATGGCACTGGCGGGTGAGATGGATGTGGCACAGGCGAAGCGTACCATTCTGGCACACCCGACCTTCAGTGAAGCGCTGGAACGTACCTTTTACCGGCTATGAAACTCCACCGATGGCAGGAAATTTTCTACACCGAAGCGATGGATCAGATGCGCCTGGTCCATGCCGAGGCGTGTCATGATGGAAAGAACCATCTGATCTTCTGTTCTCATCCGCCGGTCTTTACCGTGGGTACGGATGATCAAAAGAAGTGGGATGTCAATGTCGTCTCCAGTGACAGGGGCGGTTCTATAACCTGCCACTCTCCGGGACAGGCGGTAGGCTATTTCTGCTTTCAGGTACCGCAGCCGGCGCGCTTTTACCGCAATGTACTTACTGCCTACGAAGCGTTTTTTGCCGACGTACTCCCCTCGGTGACCTACCGCAAAGAGGCACCGGGGTTTTACATAGAGAACAGAAAGATCGCCTCACTGGGGTTTCGCTATGCCAAGGGGGTCAGCCTGCACGGCGTAGCGCTCAATGTTTCGGTCGACCTTTCACTGCATCGGCAGATCATCCCCTGTGGACTGGAGGGCATTGTGGCAACGTCACTTGAAGCGGAAGGGGTGACGATGTCTGTATCGGAAGCGGAAGATTGTCTGCTGACATGTATAGCGGAGGCATTTGATGAAGACGTGGAAACCTAAGGTCAAGGCGCCAGATCCGGCGCTGATATTGCACTGTACGCAGATACTTCGCAAATACGGCATTACCACCGTGTGTGAAGAGAGTGCCTGTCCCAACCGTACCGAGTGTTACAGTGCTGACACCGCTACGTTTATGATACTAGGTGACACCTGTACCCGCGCCTGCCGTTTCTGCAATGTCAAAACCGGAAGGGGGATGCCGCCGGATGTAACGGAAGCAGAACGCATCGCCAATGCGGCAGAGGCACTGGGGCTTACCTATGTCGTCATTACTTCGGTAGACAGGGATGATCTGCCCGATTATGGTGCGGGGCATTTTGTGCAGGTGGTACGTACGCTCAAAGAGAGACTGCCCCACGTCAAAGTCGAGCTGCTGACACCGGATTTTAGAGCCGATACACGGAGCCTTGAAACGGTCGTTTCCTGTGGTGCGGACAAGCTGGCACATAACGAAGAGACCGTACGCCGCCTTAGTCCTCACATACGCCCGCAAAGCGACTATGAACGCTCTTTAAAGGTGCTGCGTTACTACGCGAAGTATTTTGAGGGGAAGGTCAAGTCGTCACTCATGGTCGGTCTGGGAGAACGCGAAGAGGAGCTGATAGAGACGATACAGGATCTTTACGAGGCCGGGGTGCGGGAGCTGACCCTCGGACAGTACCTTCAGCCTACCCAAAGACATGCACCGGTGCTGCGTTATTATGTGCCGGAGTGGTTTGAACGTATCCGACAGAAGGCGCTTGCCATAGGCTTCGATGCCGTTGCGTCAGGAGCTCTTGTGCGCAGCTCCTACCATGCAGCGAAGCTTAGTTGACGTAGTAGGCGCGTCCGTCATCACCGATGTAGTAGGTGCGTCCGTACTGATCCCGGTAATATTTATGTCTGGTATCTTGCGCATCACCGATAGCCGCGCCGGCAATACCGCCAAGCGCCGCTCCTATGACGGTCGACTTGGTGTCATGTCCGACAGCCTGACCGACCAGCGCTCCGCCGCCGGCACCGATAAGTGCACCTTTCTCCGCACTGGTTTCGGCACATCCGCCTATGAACAACATGGCTGCCGTTGCCAAGGTTAGCATAGATACTCGTTTCATAATTGACTCCTTTGAGGTGATGACCTATTATAGCATCAATCCATTAACGCACTATTTCCTGCAACTATACCTGTTTAGCTGTTCATCCAACCTGCATTTTCTGCTTGCGGAATGTTATTGAAGAGAATCACTTTGATCATATCTCCGCTTTCAACAGCACTGACATCTTCTCTAAAGAGAGCAACCGCATTACTCTCGACAATAGGGGTCATCATACCAGAACCGTACTTGTTGTTTCGGGTTACATGAAAAATGCCCTCTGTTACATTGCCCAGCACAATGTTGGTTCTGCCCGGACGCATACCGAAAGTCTGAGCGTTTTGGGTGTAGATGAAGTCGTGGTGGATGCGACTGCTACCTTGAAGTTTAAAGAGTACGGGTAGTGAGAGCAGCATAAAATTGACCATGGCAGCAAGCGGGTTGCCCGGCATTGCCATGACGAAGGTGTTATCCATAATGCCCATCATGGTGGGATGTCCAGGTTTGACGTTGATACCATGGAAGAGCACCTCGAGACCGTTGTCTACAAATGCTTTGCCTGTAAAGTCATGATCTCCCATAGAGATGCCGCCGGTAGTGACGATGACATCATAACAGGCTTTGAGGCTTTTAATAAATGCTACCGTTTTGTCGGGACTGTCAGGAATGGCACCTGCATAGACGGCCTGGAAACCATAATGCGCCATAAGGGCGGTTAGGGCAGAGGCATTGGCGTTGTATATTTCATCTTCCGTAGCACTCTCCCACGGCTCTTTGATCTCGTCACCGGTAGAGAGTATGGCAATACGCAGCGGTCTGTAGACTTTGGCACTGACGATCCCCTGCGCACTCAGCAGCGCAATGTGTGCCGGTGTGATGCGTTCACCTTTTTGAAAAAGCACATTCCCTGCTTTTTGCTCCTCTCCTTTGACCCTGAACGCATTGACCTTTTTAATGTCGGCAGGAATGTTTACTTCGGTTTCTGTAACATCACTGCACTGTTCGATGGGAACAATAGTATCGGCATCTTCAGGGACTTGTGCTCCAGTCATAATTTTGTAACATTCATTTGTGTTGAGTACTGCATCGGGTTTTTCACCGGCATAGATACTTTTGCGAATTTTCAGTGTGCGTCCGCGTTCATCGAATCTGAAGGCAAACCCGTCCATTGCCGAGTTGTTGAAAGAGGGGAGGTTTTTTGTAACGATGATATCTTCCGCAAGTACCCTGTCTAAAAGAGCATTGAGCATGACAAACTCACCCTGCAGAACACTGCTGCAGTGTGCAAGTGCGCTTTCAAGTGCCTGGGTAAATGAAGGAGCTTTGGCGTTTTTCATGGGGACTGTTCCTCTACGGTCTTGTTATATGATGCCATATAGTACCAAAGAGGAGCTAAAAGGAATGGATATTGCAGATACGATGAGGGATTCCCCAAAAATCATATTCGTAATCCCCCAATATATATGATTAAGAAAAAGTGCAGGTTGCTTATGGGATAATTTGTTGTATTTATAATATATTTTAGCCTTAGGTGATTAAAAAGAGGAAAAAATGAAAAAGATATTTAAATGGATAATTGGATCAATGCTTGTTCTCTCGAGTATGAGCATGGCAGAGCAGAAATTTGTACCTATTGTGGCGGATGATATGGTATTATTTGCATCCTACAATGACATAACGAACAAGTTAAAAGTCCCTATCCCTGCCTACGAAAACCAATACAAGGAACTGGTTGTACAGTGTGAAGATGATATTGCCTATTTCATCATGTCCTATATGTACTATGACAATGCAACGGTTACTGCAGACAGCGGGAAACTTGTTATCGATGAGAATGTGACCGATGCTGCCGATGCCAATGCAGAAACGGTATTTTCCTATTTGAAGGGTCATATTGACGGTAGTGATCCGGTTACCATTACAGGAAACGTCTACTACAAGGGTGAGCTGCGTGCATCAACCAAAAAGACATGACGATCGGGAAACAAACTTGAAGTACCTAAATTTAACGGGAACAGTCAGGGAAAACTGGTAATCCAGTGTGAAGACAGATATGTCTATTACATCATGGCCTATGACTGTTTAAGACAAGATACCGACCCCTCAGTCACTACAGACAACGGCGTTGCGGTCACAGACGAGAAGGCGCATGTGGGTGAAGTGTTCTATGTCAAAGGGCATGTAAAACGTACAGGAGGTCCTGTGACGATTACAGGTCATGTCTATAGCGGAGGGAAAGATCTGGACATACCGCCAAGCTGGATTCAAACCTGTCCGTAAGGAGGCAGGTATGCTGAAGTTACTGCAATGCTTTTTGCTTTTGCTTTTTTTCTCTTTTTAATACCTGCACCGAAGCGGTCATCCCTACCCTCAGTTTTACATTTTCAGGCAACGGATCGAGTTTGATGCGTACGGGAATGCGCTGTGCAAGGCGTATCCACTGAAAGACCGGTTTGACACTGGGCAGTAGATTTTGACCGGGATTCCCGTCGCTGGGAGAGATTCCCCAGGCAATGGACTCTACTTTTCCTTTAAGCGGCGTGTCAGGGTAGGCGAGCAGGGTGACAACGGCATCGTCTCCTACGCGTACTTCGGGAATGGCGTCTTCTCTGAAAAAACCGAAAACCCAGAACGATGAGGTATCGACCAGGGCAAGCAGCGGTTTGTTGGCTGATGCCTGTGTACCTGTCTGGAAGTTGATATTGGAGACATAGCCGTCAACCGGTGCATAGACCTTGGTATAGGCAAGGTTGAGTTTGGCAATGTTGACCGACTCTTTTGACGATTCAATTTCCGAGAGCGATTTGAAATAGTTGGTCTCCCGTCTGACATAGTCTTTTTGTGAAACGGCACCTTTGTCTTTGTTGTATATTTTTTTAATGCGTTCATACTCTATTTTGGTACCTTTTGCCGCTTCAAGTGTACGCTGGAGCCTTGCCTGTGCCTGTTTGAGTTTAAATTCATACATGGAGGGGTCTATCTCAAAGAGCAGGTCACCCTTTTTGACCTTCTGATTGTCGGTAACATGGATTTTTGTTACCATACCCGTAACACGTGGTGCAATCTGAATGACCTGTGTGCGAACCTGTCCGTCACGTGTCCACGGGTTGGCAGTGTATGATCGGTACTTGTTGTAGCCAAAATAGGCAGCAGTGCCGATAACTGCAAGTGTCAGTATAAGTTTTACAAGTTTGCGTAGCATGATGGTTCCTTAAAATGTAATCCAGTAGGTGTCAATGAGTACCAGATAGAGTACCATGAGGGAGACAAAGACATATTCGGGTGCAAAGAAAAAGCGTGAGAGTTTCAATTTGTTAAGAATCACCGTTGTAACGAGTGTAGCAATGAATGCTATGAAAATTGCCGGCAGGAAAGGAGAAAAATAGACATCTCCTACGGAAAGTTCATGGGGAAAACTATTGCTCATGGGTTAATCCTTTCGGCAGTATTGTACCGTTTTTCTCAAGTAGTCTGCCCCAGTTGACGCGTGATTTCATTCTCTCTATACTCTCATTGGAGAGATAGGTATGGCCTCTGCTTATCTGCCACCCCCCGCCAAGTGACTTGTAGAGTGCTACGGCATTAAGCGCGATATTGCCTTTGATACTGGCGTAGCGGTCCTGCGTATTGGTGAGTTTTTCTACTGTCGTGAGCAGACGCTGATAGTTGACCAGTCCGTCATTGTATTGTACTACAGAGATATTGAATGCACGAATGGTGGCATTGAGCGCCTCTTTGCTTTCACGGTGCTGTTTGAGTGTCTGTAGATACCCTTCAAGTGCATTTGCAACTTCGGTTGCAGCGGAGATAACAGTTTTATTGTACGAAAGAAGGCTCTCTTCAAAAACGGCATCCTGCAGTCTGATCTGATTTTTGATGCGTCCGTAGTTGAGAATTTTCCATGAAAATGAAGGGCCGATCGTAATACCCAGCGGATCGCTGCCGTCGAGCCATGAACCCGACTGGTTGCTGTTATTGTAGCCGATGCTTCCAAAAAGGGAGAAACTGGGGTAGAGTTCAGCCATAGCAGCACCTGTTTTCGCTGAATTGGCATGTACGAGGTACTCTGCAGCCTTGACATCGGGGCGCTGTGTCACAAGGTTGGCATCGATACGGTTGTACGGATTGATATGTGCCTTTGGTACCATGTTCACATCGGTCAGTGCCTTGTCGGATTTAACCTGTATGACACCGCTTTTGGTATTTGCGATAAAGTGATTCGCTTTTTCATAGGCTTTTGTATTGCCTCTCTCAAGCATACGGTCGATTGTAGAAGTGTCGGTATTAAGCAGCAGGGCAAGTGCATTGCGTGCTTTGAGTCTGCCAAGTTCGATGCCTGGTATTTTGGTACGGGTGTTGTAAAGCTGTGTACGTGCCTGCTGTACATCGAGTTCGCTGACGTTCCCGGAATTGTACTGTATTTCGGTCATTTTGACGACACGTTCCTGAATGATGACATTGCGTTTCGCATAGGTCAGCCGCTCCTGCGCGGTACGGTAGTTGATGTAGTTTCGTGCCACTTCCGAAATGACGGAGACGACGATCGTATCGTATCCAGCAATGGAAGCATAGAGTTTGGCCTGCGATGATTCGATGCCTCTGGCATATTTCCCCCACAGATCAAGTTCCCATCCCATATTGAAACTGACCGAAGCGGTAGAAAAGTCAGCCATGCCCGTGTGGTTTGAAGTCGCTTTTCCTTGCAGTTGCTGTACCTGGGGGAAGGTTAGTCCCTGGCTGATGCCAAGCAGGGTACGTGCCTGAAGAATGCGAAGACCTGCGGTTTTGACATCGAGGTTCTGGGCATAGGATTTTTCGACAAGGGTATTGAGTACGGGGTCGTTGAATGTATGCCACCAGCGTACGACCGGGCTGCTCTTGGCTGTAGTGAACTTCGATCTGTCCGGAAGCGCCGGTGCCTTGGGAGTGACAAAGTCCGGTCCAAGTGTTGTACATCCGCTGAACATAAGAGAATGCATGAGTATCAATAGAGTCTGTATGATGAACTTGTTGTATGGTTTCATTAAAATCTGCTCTCTTTAAGGTAATTGAAGTTGCTCTTTTGTGCTGTTTCCGCACAGCGGTAGTAGGAGCGCCAGAGGGACTTGTAAAGTGCGATAGTTTCATTGAAACCTATCAGGTGTTCTTTTTCGTCCAAGAACTGGGGATGGGAGGCATAAAAACGTGCCAGATCTTCTTCGTAATGTCTGGATACGGCAGATCTGTCGAGCCATGGTGCATTTTCTTTGTCTTGAGGTATTTTGGATGTGAACGACATAAGTGCACGGGGCAGATAGGTCTCTATCTTCCTTGAAAAAAATGCTTGAACAAGGGGGTTATGCTGCTGAAGAGCCATATGTGTATGCATCATTTGAAGTAACCATGAGAGACGGTTGCACTCTTTTGTAAACTCTCTCAGTGCAGTTTTATCGGTTTTGTCAAAGTAGGTGAAGTTGATCTTGTCTGCCCAGAGTCGCATGGCTGCAACAGTTTCCTCAAGGTGCATCATGGCATAGTTGACGTTGAATCTTTCCCATAAAGTGGCTCTGTTTTGAAGCACTTTATTGTTGTAATCAACAATATGTGAGGCAAAATTGAAAAAGCGTTGTTGCAGCAGCCAAAAAAGATGTTCCGCTTTCGTTGAAAAAGGAATATAGTAAAACACAATCAGGAGGGAGAGAAAGAGATAAAACACAAGCAGTGTCAATAAAAATATGCCGAAGTGATAGTGCATGGGGTTGGCAATATTCATAATAACAAGGCCAAGCAGAAAAAAGATGGAGAGTTTTTCCGGAATGAAATAAAACCCTACAAATGCATAAAAGAAAATAAACACTCCCAGTTCCCAACCATAGACGAGGTGGGGAAGTACTGCGATATACATCAGTGCTGTACATACAAATGAAAATGTAAAAACAAGCGTCAGTCCCAGCGGTTTGACTGGCGTAAAGGCAGTGATAATGCTTAGTCCGGTTGCCAGTGTTGCAACAAGAAAACCGCCTGGAGGATTGTATGTGATCCAAAGATACACGGCAGTCCAAAAGATAAGAAAGGTAACGAGTGCGCCTTTGAGGTGTTCCGGGTTGAACCAGAGAAACCGGGAAGTGTTTGGAGGGGTATCATAGTGAAAATGTGTTATTGCGGAAGAGTTAAGGCTGTTGAGTTTGTGTGCCAGCGTGCATAAGAGCATATGCAGACGGGAGAGTTCTGCTATAACTGTATAGAGTGTGGCACGCTGCAGATAGTTCAGTGTTGCAGCGGTCGATTCATTCAGGAACACTTTGGGTGTTTTGGGAATCTCTATAGTGTCATTTGTGCTCCATGACTGCTCGATGGCTTTAAAGAGAACCTCTATCTGTGAAGTAAGCGTATCGTATCCTTTGATGTATGTTTCGGGTGGATGAGAAAGGTATGATATTTCTTCTTGCATGTTAAGCAGGGTAAGTGTAGATTCCAGTTGATTGAAGATATGAAGAATACTTGACCACTGGTGACGGCTGAAGGTGTTCTCCATATCACTGGCATTGTCGTCAAGACTCTTGGAAAATGCATTCTTGAGTGTATGCAGTTTCTCGGTGAGTTCTTCATATTCCGAAGTGTCACCAAATCGCAATGTGAAGAGTGAATGCAGTGTTTTGGTGATATCCCCCGCATATGAGATGCGTTCATCTTTAATGTGCACAGGCCAGAGGAGCATCCCGACAAGGGTATAGACGGCAATGGCGAATACGGTCATGAATACCTTGTCGATACCCGTAAGAAAAACATCATCGACCTCTCCGTTGCTGAATGTCATCATCATCGTCATGGCTGTAAGCATGAAAACGGTGGTGTCTCCCTTGAAGGCTCTGGCAAGGTAGAGCACCAGTGTAACAAGCACAGAAAGCGCAAGAAGGTAGGCCATTCTCTCCTGCGGAAAGAGCGCAATAAGCGTCATTCCCAAAACACCACCGATGACCGTGCCTGTAACACGCAGCATCCCTTTAAAGACCGAATCACCAACAGAGCCAACCGAAGCAATAAGCATAATGGTAACCAGTGCAGGCGTTATATTGCTCCACCCCTGCCAGAAGGCAATCATGTAGACCAGTACGAGGCTGAGTGATGCCTTGACGGCGAATTTCAGCTTATCGGAGAGGTGTGGTAAAACAAAAGCGGCAGTAACGGATTTTACGTTCTGTGTCATAGTATTGTCCGTTACGGTCGATGCCATTGCTTATTGGCCTGACTTTTCTTTTTCAATAGTGTTGAGTCTCAAACTGATAAGGCTTGAAACAATAATGGCCATATAGAAAACACCGGCAATCGATTCAAGATAGACAAAAAATTCGGCAATATGGTTTTTGGGAAGTATGTCACCGTAGCCCAGGGTTGTAAGTGTCACATAACTGTAATAGGCCATACGTGAAAACCCTTCTTTCCAGTTGGTCACGTCAAGTCCACTGAATGCCTCAGGATCAATGAGTGCAATTTGAAGATAGATGACGGTCCAGATGAGTCCAAGAAGCATAAAAAGTGTAATGGAACCAACGATTTTGTTCGCATCTACGCGTCCTTCAAACAGTACCCGACGTACCGCTGTAATAAAAGTTGCCAGAAAGAAAACAAGCAGGGTTGTAAGGATGAAAAAGGCATTGGTTTTGCTGCTGAAGAAGTGATCAAGAAGAGAAAAAAGAAGAACCAGCCCCGTGATACCCCACAATAACTGTTTACTCTTTTTTTCTTTCTGAAGCGTATAGATACTTGTCAGAGGTATCATCACAATGATGCACAAAAAGAGCTCTTTGCTCAGTTCGGTAGCCATTTCGGCAACGATGGCAGCCGCAAAGAGCAATAGCAAAAGTGCGCTGAAAAGATAAAAGAAATTGTTCTGCGTGTTCAGTCTGTTCATAAACTCTTTTCAGGCTCCCCTTCTTTGACCTCTGCAATCCAGAGTTCAAAGAGCTTGTATGCCAGTGCAAAGATGACCGCACCGATGAAGAGGCCTATCATTCCCATCAGCATCATACCGCCGATGGCACCGATGAGAATGACAAGCATGGGGATGTCTACACCACGTCCCATGAGCATGGGTTTGAGTACGCCGTCACTGGCACCGACAATGAGCATGTAGACAGTGAAAATGATTTCGGGAGTACCGCTTCCCTGTGCGAAGACCCATGCAATGATCGGTCCAATGATGATAAGTGCGGGAAGCTGGATGATGGTTAGGAACATAATGGCAAATGCCCAGACAATGGCAAATGGCACATGCATGAGTGCGAGACCTATGAAGGCGAAAAAAGCCTGAATGACAGCAACGCCAAGTACGCCGGTAACGACAGAGCGGATAGTCAGTACCGAAAGGTTCGCCCACTCGTCTCCTTTCTCACCAAGCAGGCGTTTCATGATGGTTTTGTAGAAACGCTCTCCACTTTTCGCACCAAGCAAAAAGAATGCGGCAATAATCATCGCGGCAATAAAAAAGAGTATGGTACTCAATCCGCTGCCAATGAGAGAAAATACGGATTTGGCTGCCGCTTTGATCTCCGATTTGAAGGGAGCGAGTGTCTGTCCAAGGTTTTCAGAAGCAGATTTCCAGAGTGCATAACTCTTTTCGCCGATCAACGGCCACTCTTTGACCTTTTCGGTCGGTGCAGGTATGTTCAGGTTTCCCTCATGCAGCATGGTGGCCGCTTTCTGCCCTGTCTCGATGACAGTGTCGGAGAGCATGTAGGTAGGTATGGCGAGTGCGGCAACAACGGTAACGGTGAGTGCAATGATGACTCTCTTTCTGTTGCCAAAACGGCTTTCGAGCATTTTCACGACAGGTTGTAACGCCACAGCGATAATAATTGCCCAGATGATGATACCAAGGAAAGGTTTTGCAATGAGATAGGAGATGTAGATGACCAGAAAGAGCAGTCCCAGTTTGACGGCGATTTCGATGGCAATGGAGACTTTTTCTTCTTTTTCCTGTGCTGTAGGCATATGAATATTCCTTCTAAAATGTAATGTTGATCAATAATTATAACGAAAAATACTGTAACAAGTAAGCACATTGGAGAGGGATATGGGATATAATATCTTTCATAATCTGTATTTCCAAAAAGAGGACAGTAATGTGGCCGAAGCGATGATTGTATGCTGTCATGAATGTGATGAACTCGTCAAGGTCTCAAACCCGCATCGTGAAGGTCGTTTTAAATGTCCCAACTGCGGCTCGCTGCTTTTTCGTCACAGAAAAGGGATGGTTGAAAAAATGTTTGCGCTTTCTCTTGCAGCGGCTATACTCTTTATGCTGACAAACTACTTTCCTTTTCTCTCTTTTCAGGTAGCCGGCAGTACGGCAGAAGCGAATTTTGTTACCAGCATTGTCTATTTGTTTCAGAAACATGAGTGGCTGCTTGGGGTAGCGGTGCTGATGACTACAGTGGTGATACCGTTCATACGTATTGTCCTGATGCTCGGACTCTTCGGCCCGCTCTATTTCGGTTATCTGCCGCACTATGCTACAGTCGCGCTGAAAGTGCTGACCCACTCACTGCCGTGGGCGATGCTCGATGTTTTTCTGGTTGGGGTCTTTGTCTCCATGGTCAAACTGGTGAAGATGGGTACCATTATTCCCGGTACGTCACTCTGGGCATTCATGGTCATGGTCTTTGTCATGGCCTATATGCAGGTGACCTTCAATGCCCACGCCGTCTGGGATATGGTCGATACGAAACGAAAGCAAAGGGGGCTGGTATGAGGGCCATAGACGCGGGGCTGACAAGCTGTCACCTGTGCCACCAGATCATCAAGCTGCCTGAGGGACGAAAAGGCGGCGTACTGCACTGCCCGCGCTGTGGTGAAGCAGTACATGTACGCAAGCCATTCAGCATCCAGTACACATGGGCGCTGGTGATTGCCAGTATCATCTTCTATATTCCTGCGAACCTGCTGCCGATGATGGAGGTACATACCTTTGCCGGTACACAGGCAGACACGATTCTAAGCGGGGTGCTCTATTTTCTCGAGACCGGATCGTACCTGATCGCGTCAGTGATTTTTATTGCCAGTATTGTTGTGCCCATTACGAAACTGATTATTTTGATCTATCTGCTTCTTTCTGTTCAGAAGCACAGTCACAAAAACCCGATACAACGCAAAAAGCTCTATGTGCTTACCGAGATTATCGGAAAGTGGTCGATGGTCGATGTCTATGTCGTCGCCATTATGATTGCACTGGTCCATTTTGGCGGACTGACACAGATTGAAGCGGGAGCCGGCGCGACCTACTTTTTACTGGTTGTAATCGTTACGATGATCGCGGCAATGCAGTTTGACCCCAAACTCATCTGGGATGCAGCAGAAACTACACCAAAAAAGGAAACAACGTATGCACGAAACGCCTAACGAAGAGACCGTTAAAGAGGCTGTATGGCAGGAGAAAAAACAGGGCATATCCACTGTATGGATCGTTCCCATTGTCGCACTGGTTATCGGTGCGTGGCTTTTTTACCAGTCATGGAGTCAGAAAGGCCCTGAGATTGTTATTGACTTTAAGTCGGCTGCCGGAATACAGGCGGAAAAGACGGTCATCAAGTACAAAGATGTCGTGGTGGGAAAAGTGACGGAGGTTACCTTTAACAAAGATCTCAAAAGTGTCAGGGTAAAAGCTGAGATACAGCGGAACATGAAACCCTTTTTGAGTGAAAAGACACGCTTCTGGGTCGTGCAGGCAAAACTTGGTGTAGGGAAAGTGCAGGGGCTTGATACACTGCTTTCGGGTGTCTACATCGTAATGGATCCGCAGAAAGGCAAGACATTCCAAAAGGAGTTTCAGGGGCTTGATCAGATACCGGTGGTCTCTTCGGGAGAGAAGGGGCGCACATTCATTCTCAAAGCGGACAACATCGGCTCTCTGAGTGTCGGATCGCCTATTTACTACAAGCATCTTAAGGCTGGAAGTATCGCCTCCTATAGGCTGGATGACGACGGCAAGCAGGTAACCATAGAGGCGTTTGTCAAATCGCCTTTCGACCGTCTTGTCAACGACAAAACCCGTTTCTTTAATGTCAGCGGTATTTCGTTGAGTATGAATGCAAACGGGGTCGATCTTGAGACGGAGTCTCTGGTATCGGTACTTATGGGGGGATTGGCGTTTGAGAACTTCATTGCCCACGGCAGAGGCAGGCCGGTGCATCAAAACCACCAGTTCAAACTCTTTAAAAACCGAAAAATGGCAAAAGAGCAGCAGTATAACCGGGTACTCTTCTTCTGGGTCTATACCGACGACTCTGTCCGGGGGCTTTCAGAAGGTGCACCTGTAGAGTTCAAAGGAGTTAAAATAGGGGAAGTGTTGCACTACTCTCTGGTAGGTGATGCCAATACGGCAGAGTTCCGTATTCCGATTCTAATCAAGATTGAACCGGAACGTTTTGAAGTGATTGGAAGAAAAGACGTTACAGACAACGGAAGAATTCCTATGTTTGAGAAACTGGTACAAAAAGGATTGCGTGCACAGCTTCAGACAGGGAATCTGCTGACGGGTGAACAGTTCATAGACCTCAATATCTATCCGGATGCACCGCCGGCAGAAATAAGACATGAATACAACATTTATGTCATACCGTCCGTACCGACAACCATGGCATCACTTAAAACGGACTTCCAGACGGTTGTCAAACGCGTTTCTGCCATTCCGTTCGAGGAGATCGGAACGCACCTGAACAATTCCATGGCACAGTTTGATACCCAGACGCTTCCAACGATCAACCAGTCGTTTGAGAAGTTTGAAACACTGATAGCCGAAACGAATGCATTGATGGCCGGTATACGAAAAAACTATGTAGATTCCAATGCAGATATCAACAAGAAAATGCTTAAACTGCTCGACGAGATGACACGCACGACCCGATCGGTCAAAAACCTCACGGACTATCTCGAACGTCATCCAGAGTCACTTTTGAAAGGAAAATAGATGAAACAGACAGTATGGTGTATTGCAGCGGCACTGTTACTTGCAGGGTGCAGCAGCAAATCGAACTTTTACCAGATGCATCCAAAAGAGGTGAAAGAGCACGGCAGTGTTACTGCTTTGAAAAAAACGGTTATTGGTATAGAAGAGGTAGATGTAGCGGAGTATCTTGACAAGCCACAGATCATGACACGCCTTTCAGCCGAGAGGCTGCAGCTGCATGAGACGGAGCGCTGGGCGGAAGGTTTTGACAAAAATGTCCAAAGTGTTCTTGCATATGACCTTTCAGTGATGCTGCCGTATTACACTTTCCTGATCCGTCCATGGAGTGAGCCTGTTGAAGATAAATACCGAATATATGTGCGTATAGACCGATTTGACGGAGACAGTAACGGTACGGTAACAGTGGATGGACGCTGGAGTCTGGTAGAGGTTGAAGAGCGAAAGTCTCTTGTTTCGGAAAAGATACACATGCAGCAACAGGGTACACCGACCATCGATGGTATTGTAGCAACACAAAGCAGACTGCTTGAGAAATTGAGCAGACATATGGCAAAGCGCATACGAACGAAGATATAAGGCAATATCCTAATGGTGGAATGTGAAGAATTTTTAAATGGGTTGGTTATCAATAGGGTGCAAAAGTAAAAAAGCAAAAGACTATTAAAGCTTTGAAATAACGCAGTTTAGAGAAATTGTAAGTCATTATGGGTGGTGGGTCCTCCGAGACTCGAACTCGGGACCGCCCGGTTATGAGCCGGGAGCTCTAACCAACTGAGCTAAAGACCCTTTGGTTGTATGAAAGAAGATTAGTGAAAATCTTTTGTCTGCATGACAATTTTTGCGTCGGAAGTATATCGACTATAGTCTTTGAAAGCAATTAAATTTTCCAAAATCCCAAAGAGGACGGCGAAAATAATGAACGAGGTGCCCCCATGGCTGAACATGGGTAGCGGAAGACCAACTACGGGTGCTAGACCGATGATCATGAAGATGTTGACACCCATATAGACGAAAAAAAGAAATGCCAGTCCTCCGGCAAAGGTTTTGATGTAATAATCTTCCTTGTGTTTCCATGAAATATAGAGCAGGTTGAAAATGAGCAGAATGTAGAGTCCAATGACCGTGAGCATTCCTTTAAAGCCCAGTCGTTCACCCAGATAGGCAAAAATGAAGTCTGTCGAGGAGACCGGAAGGAACTTTAGCTGGGTCTGGGTAGCCTCTTCCTTCTGTTTGCCCTCCATACCGCCGCTGCCAATGGCAATGAGTGCCTGTCGTACCTGATAGCTCGGTTTGTTGAGCATGTCGTGGATACGCTTTTTCTGGTAGGGTTTCAGACCGTATTCGTAAATAACCGGGGCACCGGCACCGGCAAGTATGAGCAGTGTCAGCCAGATTTTCCAGTCGACCCCGATCAGAAAGAGAATCCCGTAGCCGGTGATAAGCAGTACCAGTGCGGTTCCCAGGTCCGGTTCTTTGGCAATGATGAGAAAGGGAATGACAATGACGAGTGAAAGTTTAATAAACTGAAAGAGTCCGTAGCCCTTTTCCGGTGGTGGTCGTTTGCTGATGAGGTAGGCAAGCAGCATGATGACGTTGACCTTGATGAACTCCGAGGGTTGAATGGTGAGGTGGATGCCCGGAATCTCTATCCACCGTTTGGCACCGAGGATACTTTTACCCACAAACTCTACCGCAATGAGCAGTCCGAGATTGGCAAGGTAGAAAAGCGGTGCGAACCACCACATTATGCGCCGCCACGGAATGAATGCCACAATGACAAAAGCGATGAATGCCAGAAAATAGTAGACCATCTGTTTATTAAAGAGTTTCAGACTGATCTCATGGATAAGAAAAGAGGAGATGGCGAAAATGGGCAGCAGTTGGATGATGAGTGAGTAGGAGAACCGTTTAAAAACCTGTTTGTCAAAATTGAACCAGCCGTCCATAAAGTATCTACTCCGCCATCTGATAAATTTTGGATATTATATCGTAAAGATTTAAGAAAGGAGCCGTATGGTCCCACTTTACCGTTTTGCACAGTTTGATGCTTTTGACTCCTGTATGCATGGTATTTCACGCAAATTAGAAGAAAGTCACTGTGGTTTTTCACAGGCACTGCATACAGGTGAACCCGCCGAAGTTATAGTCAAAAACCGTACAAGACTCGAAACATATTTTAATCATGAGGGTGCCACGCAGTTTGTATTGGCCGAGCAGACACACAGCGATCATGTCACGTGTATTACTGAGGTGTTGACGAGAGGATGGGAGAAGATGGAGGATGCCGTTGCAGATACCGATGCACTTGTTTGTAACATTCCCGGTGTGATGATAGGGGTATTGACGGCCGATTGTGTGCCGGTGTTGCTGTTTGATCCGGTGGAAAAGGTAGTGGCAGCGGTACATGCCGGCTGGAGAGGCACACAAAAAAGGATTGTTGCCAAAACAGTCAAGAGGATGCAGGAAGAGTACGGATCCTTGCCTTCAAACATTATCGCAGGCATTGGGCCGGCGATAGGTGGATGCTGCTATGAGGTAGGAGAAGAGGTTGCCTCGCATTTTTTGACATATGGAAAAAGTGCGGTCATGCCAAATGCGGAAAAGTTCATGCTTGATCTGCCGCAGATAAACAAGTTTCAGCTAATGGAAGCAGGTTTGCAGAAGGAGCATATATCGCTCAGTGGCATCTGTACAGCCTGCGAGAATACAGACTACTTCTCCTACCGTAAAGAGAACGGATGCAGTGGACGGTTTTTGAGTATGATAGGTGTGAGATGAGTCACCCTACGGCTTACCGAAACAGATCCGTTTCAGTATCACAAGTGAGTGTCATTTCATAGACCCACTGTTGCAGATCATACATATCTCTATAAATGTTAAAGTTTCGTTCTATAATCGCTTCGGAATGGAAAGTCTCGTCCGGCGGGAAGGTTGTGTAGGCATAGATGCTCCCCATACGGTAGAGATAGCTGTGGGTATAATTTGCATCACACTCTCTTGGCATGCGTTTGTATTTGGGCTCGGGGATCTGATAGCCTTTGGCTTTGAGTGTTTCGAGAATGGTATGTAGCTCGGTACGCTTCTGGTCGTTTTGGATGTAGGCACGATAGGCTTTGAGCAGTGTAGGTTTGAAGTTACGTATACCGGTAGCTACAAAAACCTCGTAAGGATCGTAGTGCATATAGAAGCTGCTGCTTTGCATCCGGTGACCACTGCCCTGCCAGAAGATAATGCCGATGCGCTCTTTGATGGGATCAGCGAGATGAAACCGTGCGTCACGGTAGATACGAAAGAGTGAACGGTTGATCTTGGGCTCGGCATGGATGGTAGGCACAAGGATCTGCAGATGCTCACCCATCTCCTCGACATAGGCTTTGTTGGGTGCGACGATGTAGCGCTCATACGACTCTTTATTGGCATCGAGCCACTCTTTGGAGTTGTTGAGAATGATCTGCTCCAAGAATGCCAGTCCTTCCTTTGGAAAACCGTGAAATGCCATTGTAGTTCCTCTATGCCAGAGTGCTTTCTACTTCCAGTGTGGCATCCGCTTCAAGCTCCATCACCTGCCACGGAAGTCCCTGAGTGTTGAGCTCCTCCATGAACGGATCGGGGTCGAACTCTTCCATATTGTGGACACCCTCTTCGTACCACTTTTTCTCAAGCATCAGCTTGGCACCGATCATTGCCGGCACCCCGGTAGTGTAGCTGACTGCCTGGCTCATGACCTCTTCGTAGCACTTCTCATGATCGCTGACCTGATAGATGTAGACGGTTTTGGCTTTGCCGTCTTTGATGCCTTTGACAAAGACACCGATATTGGTTTTGCCTTTGGTACGCGGTCCGAGGCTGGCGGGGTCTGGCAGGAGGGTTTTGAGAAATTCGATGGGAACGATCTGCTGCCCCTGATGTTCTACGGGTTCGATACCCAGCATGCCGACATTTTCCAGTACCTTCATATGGGTAAGGTAACTCTCGCCAAAGGTCATAAAGAAGCGGATACGTTTGAGATGGGGGATATTTTTGACCAGTGACTCCATCTCTTCGTGGTAGAGCAGGTAGCTGTCTTTGGGGCCGATTTCGGGGTAGTCCCATACCTGTTTGATCTGCATGGGCTCTGTCTCTATCCATTGCCCCTCTTCCCAGTAGCGCCCTTTGGCACTGACTTCACGCAGGTTGATTTCGGGGTTGAAGTTGGTTGCAAAGGGGTAGCCGTGATCACCGGCGTTGCAGTCGAGGATATCGATAGTATGGATCTCGTCAAAGTAGTGCTTCTGTGCATAGGCGACAAAGACGTTGGTCACACCCGGATCAAACCCGCTGCCAAGCAGTCCCATGATGTGCTGCTCTCTAAAGAGCTGGTCACGCGCCCACTGCTCCTTGTACTCAAACTTCGCCTCATCGGGATGCTCGTAGTTGGCAGTATCGAGGTAGTCTGTCTGTGTCGCGGCACATGCATCCATGATGGTCAGATCCTGATAGGGCAGGGCGACATTGATGACGATATCGGCATCGACCTTCCTGATGAGCGAGACAAGTTCCTCGACGCTGTCCGCATCGACCTGTGCCGTATGGATGGCAACACCGGTTTTGGCTTTGACATTCTCAGCGATGGCATCACATTTGCTCTTGGTACGGCTGGCAAGCGTGATCTTTCCGAATGTATCGGCATTCATCGCACACTTGAACGCCACGACATTGCCGACCCCGCCGGCACCGATGATGAGGGTTTTGTTTGGCATGAAAACTCCTTGAAAATAGTGGGGTTATTTTAGCATAATTTGTTGCTAGATGAGATAGAAATGGTCGATAATCCAGACAAATACAAAGAGCACCGGAACAAAAAGCAGTGTACTGATGAGGATCAGTGCGGTGACATCCTGTGGGCGGCAGTCGTAGAGGGAGGCAAGGTTGATGTTGGCTACAGCAAGCGGGGTGATCATCTCCATGAGGATGATCGCCTGTACGGTTGGGGGCAGCGTGCTTAGAGAGAGGATAAATGCCGACAGCAGCGGGACGAAGAGAAACTTTTGTGAGAGGGTACCGACGAAGAGTTTGGGGTGGACTTCACGGATTTTAATACCGTAGAGGAAGGTACCGAGCAAAAAGAGCTGCAGGACGATACCGCTGTAGGCGCCCATCTTGAAAAACTCCAGTATCTGTGGTGGCAAAATCATTCCTGAGAGGTTAATCATCATGGCAACAAGCGAAGCGGGGATGATGGGGATTTTGATGATGTTCAGCAGTGAGGTTTTGATATCGAACGAACCACGCGAGTAGATGTAGGTGCCGATGATATAGACCACGAATACATTAGCAAGATTGATCAGTGTGGTGTAGATGACACTCTGCTCTCCAAACAGAGCGATGCCCAGTGGGATGCCGATATTGCCGGTGTTCCCTACAAAGCCTGCGATGGCAAAGATGGAGCGCTCTTTGGGGTCATCAAAAAGCATTTTGGCGATAAAGACGGAGGGAATGAGCAGAATGAGGATGATCCCAAAATAGATTCCTACCACATAGAGGTGCTCCAGATGCAGTGTCGCCGTACTAAAGCCCCATACACTGACAAAAGGCTGCATGAAATAGACCGACATAAGTGTCAGTGTTTTGGGGTCGATACGCTCTTTGAATATGCGTTTGGCCAGATAGCCAAGTGCAATAAACACATAGACAAAAAGAATAGAGAGGAGTGTCGCTTTCATGGAAAGCATTATAGCCTAGAATCTATAGCGTCAGCCTTTGGAAAGGAAGTTCCAAAGGCATATTAGGAGAGAACTATTCGAGGTCGAAAGCAGCCTCTGATGCCCATTTTGTGAGAAGCTCTTTGTCGGCATCAGAGAGTTTTGCATCTTGATGGATGAGCAGGTAGCTTGGCAGCGGCATTTTGCTTTTGATCGCCTTGGGGATCTTTTCAAGGTACTTCAGTTTCTTCTCGTCATCATAGCTTGCCCATGTTGAGAAGTTCATGTGTTCACGCCCTTCCTTGACATGCATTTTGGTAAACCAGGATGCCGGTGCAATGTTGCTGTACCATGGGAATTTCGTATGGTTTGAATGACAGTCGAAGCAGCTGCGTTTGAGTACTGCCATGACATCTTCCGGAGCCTGAAGCTCATCTTCGGCCTTTGTAGGCACCTCTGCGGGAACATTCATCGGAATGAACTGTATCCCTACCAAAACCAGTAGTGTGATGATTAGTAACTTTTTCATACATAGCATTATATATTATGAAACTTAATAGAGCAAAAGAGAAATATATAATGAATATTATGATTAATGAAACTTTGGTATGATTTCTTACTTTAAATGCAGGACGGCTTATGGACTTTTCATCACTGGAGACGTGGGGCTATTTGGCAGTTGCCTTTTTTTCCTTTGGCGGCTCTTTTTTCATTGTGGCTGCGGCAGGTGTATTCTCCTACATGGGCCATATGGATCTGGGTGTTGCACTCGCAGTAGCGGCAGTAGCAAATTTTATGGGAGACAATTTTCTTTTTTACCTCGGAAAGTATCAGAAAAAAGAGGTGATGCCCTATTTTAAAAAACACAAAAGAAAACTCGCCCTTGCGACACTGATTATGCGAAAGTACGGTGTGCTGGCGATCTTCATTCAGAAGTTTATTTATGGGGTGAAAACACTGGTGCCCATCTCCATGGCACTCTCTAAGTATGACTTTAAAAAGTTTGTTTTCTTTAATTTCTTTGCGTCCATTCTGTTTGTCTGTGTCATTGGGCTGAGTGCCTACTATGCCAGTGAACCGATTATTGCTTTTTTTGAGATGATCAAACAAAGACCGTGGCTTGCTCCTATGTTTGCAGTGGTCATACTGGGCGGTTTGTGGTTTTTGATGGTGAGAATGACAAGAAGGAAATAGGTTTTGTCTGTATCGGTGTTATGATAGATAACACCGATGTGAAGAAAATGACTATTGTTTGCTTTTTACAAACTTCTCGATACGTCGAATCCCCTCGCGGATGGTAGTAATGTCTGTAGCGAAGGAAAAGCGGAAATAGCCTTCGCTTCCAAAACCAATGCCCGGAACAACGGCAACACCGGTCTCCTGAAGCAGTTCTTTACAGAAGGCAATGGAGTCATTGGAGACTGCCTTGGTGTTGACGAAGAGGTAGAAGGCTCCTTTGGGTTCTACAACGGAGAGACCCTCTATTTCATTGAAGAGGCTGACCGCCTCTTTTGCTCTGGCTTCAAAGGCTTCTCTCATGCTCTCAATCTCATCATCAACCTCTCCAAGGAGTGCAGGAATAGCTGCTTTTTGGGTAATGGAGTTGATGTTGGAGGTACTCTGGCTCTGAAGCTTGTTCATGGCGGCAACAAGTTCTTTGTCGGGGCTGGCAAGGTAGCCAAAACGCCACCCGGTCATTGCTACGGATTTGCTCAGTCCGTTGATGGTCACGGTGCGTTTGTACATATCTTCACTGATGCTTGCTGCAGCGGTAAAGGGAACACCGTAAACCAGCTTTTCGTACATCTCGTCACTTGCGACAAGGATGTCGGTTCCTTCAAGTACCCTGGCTATGGACTCAAGTTCCTCTTTTAAGTAGACCGAACCGGTAGGGTTGGAGGGAGAGGTAAGGATGAGCATTTTTGTTTTTGGTGTAATGGCTGCTTTGAGCTGTTCGGCAGTGATTTTGAAACTGCTTTTGTCATCGGTATCTATGATGACCGGCTTGCCGCCTGCATATTTGACCAGTTCAGGGTAGGTTACCCAGTAGGGTGCGGGGATGATTACTTCGTCACCGGGGTTGATGGTTGCCTGAAAAAGGTTGAAAAGCGACTGCTTGGCACCGTTACTGACAATGATGTCTGAAGGGGCATAGTCGAGGTTGTTGTCGCGTTTGAGTTTTGTCGCTACCGCCTCAAGCAGTTCGGGGATACCGGGTACGGCAGTATATTGTGTAAACCCCTCGTTGATCGCTTTTATCGCTGCATCTTTAATGCGTTGCGGTGTACCGAAATCGGGTTCACCGGCGGAGAATGAAAGAATGTCTTTCCCTTCGGCCTTGAGCTCTCGTGCCAGTGAAGAGATGGCAATGGTCAGTGATGGTGAGAGTGTCTGTATGCGGTCTGAAAGCTGCATAAAAATCCCTTAAGTGTAAAAAATGATGCAAATTATAACTTAATGTGCTTGACAAGTGGGTAAAAAAGCCCTCTTTCAAGGCTTTATGTGTATGTAGTTGCAGATTAGTCCATGGAGTGAAGGAAGCTGTCGTAGAGCTCGTCGAGTGTATGATCTTTCTCTTTGATCCTCTCTTTTTTTGTTGCAGGCAGTGCTTCTTCGAGTACTTCAATACGCCGCAACAGGTATTCGAAGAGTTCCTTGTTGACATCGGGAATCTTGTTATGACTGAGCGGGGTCTTGTCATAGCCGCGTCTGAGAACCCGTGCAGGAATACCGATGGCAGTAGAGTCGGGGGGTACGTCTTTGACCACAACGGAGTTTGCGCCTACTTTTGAATTATCACCGATGGTGATGTTCCCCAGTATTTTTGAACCCGCACCAATGACAACATTATTGCCGATGGTCGGGTGCCGTTTGCCTTTGTCGGTGCTTACACCTCCAAGCGTGACCTGCTGGTAGATGAGTACATCATCACCTATGACTGCCGTTTCACCGATGACCACACCGACACCGTGGTCAATGAATACACGGCGACCGAACTTGGCGGCAGGGTGGATGTCGATCATGGTCAGAAACATTCCCAGTGCCGAAATAAGTCTTGGAATGAAGCGCAGCCCTTTCTGATAGAACCAGTGGGCAATACGGTGAAAGAGCAGCGCCCACAGACCCGGATAGTTGAAAAAGAGTTCGAAGGTTGAGTGGAGTGCCGGGTCATTACGTTTTACATTGGTAAAATCTTCCTTAATGAGCTTGAAAAGATTCACGCGTTAACTCCTTGTTCTGTTTCGCCCAGTGCCTGACTGGTCTTAAGATAGCTGTTTTCACTTAAATAGAGATAAATTTTACCCAGTAGTTCCTGTTTCTCTTCGGGTGATATGGCCTCAGATTCTTCAATTCTCTGTTTGAGTGCTTTGTCTATGATACCGGTATCATAGTCAAGATCGTCGAGCACATCCATCAGGTTTTGTGCTTCAATAAGCGCTTCAATATGGTAGTTGCCCGCCTCGTCAAAACGAATGACCGCTTCTGTAGGATGTGTAAAGAGGTTATGCTTCATGCCGAGTATCTCCTGATAGGCACCGGTAAGAAAGAACCCTACAAAATACTCCTCTTTGTTGAGGTCGACATCGTGAAGGTAGAGCGGATGTTCATGGTCGAATCCTATTTCACCGTCACTGTCACAGGTAATGTCCCAGAGACTTGCCGGATTGGTTGGGGCTGAAGAGAGATGGTTGAGCGGCATGACCGGAAAATGCTGTGACAATCCCCAGAAGTCCGGCAGTGACTGAAAAGCGGAGAAGTTGACAAGGTAGCGCTCCTGAATGCGGTCCTGAAGTCTTCTGAGCTCATCGGTCGCTTCGTTTTTCAGCAGGGAAATAGCTCTTTTGATGATGAGGTTTACCAGAATTTCCGTATTGGATCGGTCTTCAAGATCGATGTATCCGAGGTCAAAAAGTGTCAGCAGGCTCTCCATGTGGTCGAGTGCATCGTGCAGATACTCTCTGGCATTGGTACGTTTGATGGTGTTGTAAAGGTCGAAGAGTTCCTGTATGAGCGGTGGATTCTTCTCTTTGGGCCGCAGACTCTTCTCGTGGTACTCCTGTGAAAAGAGTTCAAGAACCGGTGCGACCAGAACAGAGTGTGAGGCAGCAATGTAGCGTCCCGATTCTGTAAAAATATCAGGTTCGTCAACCCCCTTGCTTTTGGCGATCTCCTGCATCAGATAGATGACGTCATTGGCAAATTCGCTGAGAGCATAGTTACGTTCCCTGGTATGCTGATGTTGGGCATACTCGACGGCAAGACCGCCGCCGATGTTGATGGCACTCAGGGCATGGGCTCCCCTGCGTTTGAGGTCAGCATAAATATTGCCTGCTTCCCTGAGCGCTTTTTTAAGCGGTGCAATGTCTCCCATCTGTGAGCCGATATGAAAGTGAACCATCCAGAGATTTTCCAAAAGGGTATGCTCTTTGAGTATCTCGTAGACTTCCAGCAGTTCGGTCGAGGTCAGTCCGAATTTGGAACTGTAGCCGCCGCTTTTTGCCCACATGCCTATGCCCGTACTGTGGAGTCTGATACGTATGCCTATTTTTGGTGAGATGGGAGTATCGCTGTTACGGTTGAACTCCTCATACACCTCAAGAATGCTTTTAAGCTCTCCGATACCTTCGATGGTAACGGTGATGTTGTGTCCCATCTTCGCACCGATGAAACAGAGACCGATCATCTCCTTGTCTTTGAAACCGTTGACAGTGATGGGTGCACCGAGGGGTGTTTTCGTTATGGCGATGATCAGCTCCGCCTTGCTGCCGGCTTCAAGTCCGTAACGGTATGTTTGTGAGACCTCGATGAGCGAGTGGACGAAATTGGGAAACTGGTTTACTTTGAGAGGAAAGACAGCATGGAAGTTGCCACGGTAGCCAAACTCCTTTTTTGCTTTGGCAAAGGTCGAGAAGAGCGTGTCTATCTGTTTTTGTATCAGATGCGGGAAGCGAAGGAGTAGAGGGCCTTTGTAGCCTTTCTCTCTGATCTCCTGCGTTAACTGCAGTAGAGAGGGGTTGGAGGCATGATTAATGTTGACGGTGTCGTCTTCAATGACAAAGTTATCGTCTCCCCAGATATGCAATCCGAAATTTTTCATGATTGTATGCACTCCTGCTTCTAAAGTGGGATGATTATACCAAAACTTAATCCAAACTTACCTATAATTAATCATATGAAGCAGCAATTTGTCGCATGGGAAGAAGACCACCATCAGATTAAGATAATAGCGAGTGGTGAGTGGACACTGCGTACGGTACCACAGATAGAAGCAGTGATGCAGAAAATGCCGGCTGCCTCGAAAGTACTTTGGGATGTTTCCGGTGTGAGTGAGTTTGACAGTGCCGGGGTACTGCTGTTTATTGAAATGTGCGAGCATTTGAAAAAGGATGCCGGAGCCACCGTGGAGGTAATAGGCTATACGCAGAGCCAGAAAGAGATGTATGATCTGCTCAGAGATCATATTGTCGATGCCATCCCCCACAGAAAACAGGGTTTTTTTTACGAGCTTGGCATGGCGAGCGTGCAGGCTGTTTCGGACATTCGCGATTTCATTACTTTTTTAGGGCATGTTACCCTCTCCTTCTTTTACACACTTTTTCATCCTTCGGCATTTAGACCCAAAGAGACGGTTTATCACATTTATCAGTCAGGCTTCAATGCATTGGTGATTGTGGGCATGACTGCTTTTCTTGTAGGGATGGTCATCGCCTATCAGGGAGCGGTTCAGCTGGCAAAGTTCGGGGCAGATATTTTCATTGTCGATACGGTGGGTATTTCTATTGTCAGAGAGCTTGGCCCCATGATCACGGCAATCGTTATTGCAGGACGTAGCGGATCTGCCTATACGGCGGAAATCGGTGCGATGAAGATCACCGAAGAGATCGCTGCCATGCGTACCATGGGGTTTGACCCGTACAATTTTTTGGTGCTGCCGCGTATTTTTGCACTTGTAATTGCACTGCCGCTGCTGATCTTCTTTGCAGACATTGTCGGCATTTTCGGAGGGATGGTCGCTTCCGAGATGCAGTTGGGAATATCGTTCGACCAGTTTGTCAACCGTCTCAGCGAAGTGTTGGAGGTCAAGCATTACATCCTGGGGATGATCAAAGGGCCTGTGTTTGCGTTTATTATTGCGTCGGTAGGATGTTTCAGAGGCTTTCAGGTGTCAGATACGACAGAGAGCATCGGCCTTCAGACGACCGCATCAGTGGTCAATGCCATTTTTCTGGTCATTGCCTTTGATGCGCTCTTTTCGGTCATCTATACGGAGTTTGGCGTATGAAACGGGTTATCGAAGCCGAAGGGGTCGTAACACGGTTTGGTGAACGTACCATTCATGACGGTGTATCGCTGCATGTCAATGAACGGGAGATCTATGCCATTCTTGGTGAGAGCGGATCAGGGAAGTCGGTACTGATGAAAGAGATGATCCTGCTGCTTCGTCCGCAGGCAGGGAAGATCACGGTACTGGGGCAGAATCTCGACAATATAAGTTTTAAGGAAGCACAATGGCTTCGCAGTGAATGGGGAGTGCTTTTTCAGTTTGGTGCACTCTATTCCTCTTTGACTATTGCCGAGAACATTGAGGTGCAACTGAAGGAGTATACAAAACTGAGCAAGCGTATGCGTGATGAACTGGTACGTTCCAAGATCGCGATGGTAGGGCTTGATGCACATGTGGGGGCACTCTATCCGAGTGAACTCAGTGGTGGGATGATCAAGCGTGCGGCACTTGCACGTGCATTGGCAATGGAGCCCAAACTCCTCTTTCTTGATGAGCCAACTTCGGGACTCGACCCGGTAGGGGCACGTAACTTTGATAAACTTATAGTAGAATTACGGCATATGCTGGGTATTACAGTCGTAATGATCACCCATGATCTTGACAGTATTTCCAACATCGTCGACCGTATGGCGATTTTGGCGGACAGACATGTGGTGGCAGAGGGAACGCTTGAGGATGTGCTGCATTCGACACATCCGTTCGTTGAAGAGTTTTTCAAGAATGAATACAGCAGAGAGAAGTTCGCCCATAGGCTGAAAGAAGGAGAAATAGATGTACTCTAAGATCAACTATACTATTGTGGGCATTTTTGTGCTGCTTTTTGGTCTTGGAATGGTGGCTTTTTCCTTTTGGCTGGCAAAGTATGGACTGCATCAGGAGTATGACCTCTACAAAACGTATATGAAAGAGTCTGTTGCAGGTCTCTCGAAAGATTCTGTCGTACGATTGAGAGGTGTCGATGTAGGACGTGTCAAAGAGATACGCATCGATCCGAACAATGTTGAACGTGTTGAGATACTGTTGAACATTAAACACGGTACACCCATCAAGGAAGATATGGTCGCCCATACTTCCATGCTTGGTGTGACCGGACTGCTCTCCATTGAAATAGAGGGGGGTACCAATGGTTCAAAGATGCTTAGACCCTCCAAAGAGCACATTCCTGTCATTGCATCGTCAGCATCATGGTTTGATGAGACCAAAAAAGAGATAGGAACACTTGCCCAGAGACTGTCTCTGTTTACGGAAAAAATGCAGAAAGTTCTGAGTGACGAGAATGTAGACCATTTCAGCAACATACTCGCCAATACAGACCAGCTGACCCATAAAAGTGTTGCGCTTGCCGATGAGATGAATGCTACACTCGAAACCTATCGTGAAGCGGCGAAGAAGGTCAATCATGATCTTGAACGGCTTACCAGATCATTCGAGAAAATAAGCGATGAAAGCATACCCGCGATCAGGAAGATCAAAGAGACATCGAAGAATTTCAACCGTGTTGCACTCAAAGTGGAAAGAAGTCTTGACAGAGGTGACTACAGCATCAAAAAAACCTTTGAACCGATTCTGGTCGATATTGAGATACTCTCAAACCAGATCAGTGCATTGGCAAAAGAGCTCGATGAGAGTCCAAGCGACATACTCTTTAAGTCACGACAGCGAAGAAAAGGACCGGGAGAATGAAGATGAAGCGATTGACAAAGACACTTCTTGTCATCATAGGGGTACTGCTTACGGATGGGTGCGCACTGAAAGAGGCAGCTCCCATACAAACCTATACGATAGATGCGGGAGAAGTATCGAAGGTAAACACGCAGAGGTATAAAGAGAAAGTCCTGAAGGTCTCCTATCCGCAAACACTCAAGGAGAAGATGACCGACCGGATGTGTTTCTCTTACAGCAGCAGTGACAGAGGGGTATACCAAAATTCACAATGGTCCAATGCCGTGGAGAAACTGGTGCAGGGTAGTGTGATTGATATTCTGCAGCAAAGCGGTATGTTCAAGGCAGTACTCTCTTATGGTTCGACAGCCCAGGCGGATTTTCGGCTCGAAAGCCTCATTTATGACTTTTCACATCATGTAAGAGGCGATGACTCCTATGCCGTGGTCTCCATTGCCTTTAGCCTGATAGATACTACGACGGGCAGACTTGTCAAAACGAAACGTTTCAGCTACAGGGTCGATACACCGACAGTAGATGCTGCCGGCTATGTGAAGGCAACCAATACGGCTATGCACCATTTGGCACATGATCTTGTCATGTGGCTCAAGTGATATTCAATTTTACACAATATAATTACATGTGATATTTTTTACAAAGGACAAGGAATGAAAAAACATTTACTTTCTGCTGCTCTGGCAGCACAACTGTTGACACAGCTGCATGCAGGCGGGGACTTTAAAGAGGTAGAGCCGGCTGTAACAGAGGTAGAGGCTATTGAAGAGGAATCGAATCTTTACATCGTTGCAAAAGGGATGATGATCTTTGGAGACAAAGTGACAGAAGAGGACGTACTGCTTGACGGTGACAGAGGATACGGATTTGGTATTGACCTGGGGTACCGCATTGGTGAAGGGTTTGCGCTCGAGTGTGACTACTCCTATGCAAACAATACCGTAACAGAGAGCAGAGCGGGTATGGAAGCAGAAGAGTTCGATATGAACTACCAGTCTCTCGCATTTGATCTGGTCTATACCTATGAAGTCGCTGAGAGTGTCGGTATTTTCGGTAAGGCCGGATATGAGTACGAGTGGGAGAACAATGATGACACTGACGCGCATGCCTATGACTACGGTATGGTATTCGGTGCCGGTGTTGAGGTAGAGATGAGTGAAAGCTATAAGTTCATTGCCGAGTATGAACACTCAACCATAGACGGATCAAAAGGCGATACTGTTTTTGCAGGTGTCATGTACAACTTTTAACAACCGCCAAAGTTGCGGTTGCCAACGTTAAAGATCGTCGATTGTGACGGTCATTTCTTCTTTGCTCTCCATATCTTTAATCCAGACTGTACCATTGGCAAGTTCGTCTTCTCCAATCAGCAGAGCATAGCGCGCATTGGATTTATCTACACCTTTCATATGGCTCTTAAACCCTTTGGATGCATATTCGACCGTCACTTTGTTGCTTTTGCGTTTTGCATTGGCAATAGCTATGACCTTTTCAACCGCTTCGGGCACCATGGCACCCATGTAGTAGCCTTCTTTGGTATTTTCAGGCATGTTGACCAGTTCCATGATACGCTCAATGCCTATGGCAAACCCAACCGCAGGTGTGGGTTTTCCGTCGAGGTATTCAACCAGCTTGTCATAGCGTCCGCCGCCGGCGATGGCTGACTGCGCACCGATCTCGTTGCTGACAAATTCAAATGCGGTTTTGTTGTAGTAGTCCAGCCCCCGTACAAGGTTGGTATCGACCTCATAGGCAATATTGGCATCATCGAGCAGTGAGGTGAGTTTCCTGAAGTCCGTATCGCAGGTGTCGCAGAGGTTGTCTATGAGCTTGGGAGAATGTTTCAGGAGTGACTGGCACGTTTCATTTTTACAGTCAAGCACACGGATGGGGTTGGTGCCAATGCGTCTGTTGCAGTCTTCACAGAGTTCTTCTTTTATTTCTTTCAGGAAGTGTACCAGGTTGTTGCGGTAGGGCGGCATACATTCGGGACAGCCGAGTGAATTGATTTTCAGATTGAACCCGATTCCCAATGCCTCAAATATCTGGGCAATCATGGTGATGATGGTAAAATCCTCATAGACAGAAGCTTCCCCAAAACTCTCACAGCCAAACTGATGGAACTCTCTGAGTCTTCCCTTCTGCGGTCTTTCATAACGGAACATCGGACCATAGTAGTAGAACTTCTGTTTTACAGGCTGACGGTCGAGTTTGGCAGAAATGAATGCACGGACAACCCCGGCAGTACCTTCCGGACGCATACAGACATCGTTTCCTCCTTTGTCTTCAAACTGGTACATCTCTTTGCTGACAATGTCTGAGCTGTCTCCCACCGAGCGTTTAAAGAGTGCTGTCTCTTCAAGGATGGGGGTCTCAATGTATCCGTAGCCATATCGTTTGGCTATGGCGGCTGCTATATCGATGATGTAGTTGAAACGTGCCGCTTCTTCAAAAGTCAGGTCTTTCATCCCACGTAAAGGCTTGATCATGGTGGATATCCTTGGTCATATAGTGGTGTAATTATACCCTGTGGAGTTTAAGAGGCCAAAGTTAATATCTGAGTAATGTTTTTGCAGTAGAATATACAGTTATAGAAGACAAGGAGTCTATGGATGTTAATAAAGCAAAAGAGCCTTTTGGCAGTGCTGTTGTGTACGTTTTCTCTTCATGCAGCAATCCTGGATGACGTGGCGGAAAAAGTAGAAGCGTATGAATCACACTTTTTTCATCATAACAGGCATGCTACACACAGACATCATCGATACCATTCCAGGCACATTGTTTCAAAAGAGAAGCAGTGGCAGCAAGCATTGCGGTTTTTAGGGTACTACAACGGGAAAATAGACGGTGACCTCCTGACTCCTGTATCCTATCACGCCATTGAACGTTTTGAACGTGACCATCAAGAAGTGGCAACGGGTTTGCTGGATAACTGTTATAAACCGTATTTGACAGATATCTACACACAGCTTTCCTTGAAACGCTATCTTCAATATGAGGGCAAGGAGCGCTATAAAGTCTACAAAAAAAAGCAGGCTGCATTAAAAGTGCTTGGGTATTACACCGGGAAGATTGACGGACACTTTGGGAAAAAAAGCAAAGCGGCGTTGAAAAGTGCATTCGAAGAGGGCAAGAGTGAACCCGCAATCGAGGAAGAGGCCCGCGAAAAAGTTGATACACTGCTTGATGCCATGAAAGAGCATACCTACTTCTCTCTTCACTATGAGAAACCTGATGTTGTATCTTTGGACGATGATTTATAGAGGTTCCTAAGAAGGAAAACTATGCAACCATGCTGCTATGCTTTGTCCAACTCAAAGGGTTCATAGTAAACACGCATTTTGCTTTCAGACAGAAGGATCTGCTTACGTATAGGATCCCATTTTATCAACCCTTTTGTATGGGTGTTGTATTGGGCATTCTTCTCCAGGTCGACCTCCTGTGTCCCTTCGGCAAGTCGCTCGATGACATGTTTGTCCACATAGTAACTGTGTTTATAGTTTTTAACCTTGTAGTAGGGCTTTCCTTTAAACTGATAAATTTTTTTGTCAGAGAGGTAACGTTCAAGTGATTCTTTCATCATAACTCTCCTTTTTTTCCCAATTATAGCATGTTTTAGTGCTTGAGGTAGTTGAGTATTATCTGGTGTATCTCTTCGATGGGTCGTGTGGCATCTATAAAAAGGTGAGGTATACCAAGCCTGAGAACAGTCTCTTTCATATGTTCCTGTACACGTAGCAGATATTCAAGTCCCCTCAGTTCTATACCGTCAAGTGATTTTTGTGAAGTGCGTTCTTTGAGTGTTTCAAGGTCCGTCAAAAATAGGATGACACGGTCAGGAAAATGGTCTTTTAGTGCAAAACGGTTGAGAGAAACGAGTTCATTGAAATCAAAATCATCATTGGCAAGTGCATACCCTATGCCGGAGATGAAGCCCCTGTCAGAGATGACAAGATGCTCTTTGTTAGGCTCAACCACCTCTTCATAGTGTTCTGCACGGTCGGCAAGAAAGAGCAGCAGTTCCGCGCGTTTGGAATGCAGACTGTCACTCAGGAGTATTTCTCTCGCCTTTTTGCCAAAATCGGTACCACCGGGCTCATGCGTAGTGACGATATCGGGTTGTTTAACTTTTAGCAGTGCAATCTGGGTGCTTTTACCGCACGTATCGATACCTTCAAACAGAACATACATCAGTGTCGTATCTCTCGTATAATGCGGCGCACTTCAGGGTGCAGCAGATGATCGACCTTCCCGTCATAGGCAAGAATGGCACGCACCACCGAAGAGCTGACAAAAGCATGCTGAAGGCTTGGCATCAGGTAGATGGTTTCAATATCCGATTTAAGCGATGCATTGGCATAGCCCATCTGCAGTTCATACTCAAAGTCACTGACTGCACGCAAACCACGCACAATGATATTCGCTTCAAGGTCCTCGGCAAGGTTCACCAAGAGTTTGTCAAAACCCACAACTTCTATTTTAGGTAATGTCTGTGTAGCGGCCTGTACCATCTGAATGCGTTGTTCATGGGTGAACATGGGATTTTTCGCTTCTGAGGCAGCTACAGCGACAATAATACGGTCAAACATCTTGCAGGCACGCTTGATGATGTCAAGATGCCCGTTGGTGATGGGATCGAAAGTACCGGGGTAGATGGCCGTTCTCATGAACAGTTCCCTTTGGCAATGTTAGTGCATAGATTGGGTTTATGTTGTTCTGCAATCTTTTTATTGAATGATATACTCATCTTGTCTTCCATCTAACTAAAAGCTTTTCGAAAGAAAAGCATACCATAACTCTTCATTTTTCACTATTAATTCTTCACTATTTTGCTATTCCCAGCGTGTATAGAGCGTGTTTTCAATTCCCAGAGCATCATACCATTTTCCGATGAGAAAGCGTTCCATCTCTTCAAGAGAGTCCGAGTCGGAGTAGTAGCCCATGACAGGGGGTGCGATAATGACCCCCAGACGTGAGAGCTTGAGCATGTTTTCGAGTGCAATGGCGGAAAAGGGCATCTCTCTTGGGGCAAGCAGAAGCTTTTTTTGTTCCTTGAGTGCAACTGCAGCAACACGGGTAGGCAGATTGTCGCTGATACCGCAGGCAATTTTGGCAAGGGTATTCATGGAGCAGGGGATGATGGCAGTTGCATCGACCTTGAAGGATCCGCTGGAGATAGAGGCGGCAATATTGCTGCTTGCATGAAGCGTCACATCTTTATTTTCAAAATGTTCAACACTGAATGCATTTTCGGAAACAACGACATGTGCCTCAACGTGATCAGGAAGGTTGTCGACAAATTGTTTTCCCAATGCTACCCCGCTGGCACCGGTAATAGCTACAACAAGTTTCATAGTCTGACTCTTTTGTGTATGTTGTCTGCATTATAGCAGGATGCAATTAAAAGACCGACGTCTCTTTTAATGCTGGGATAATCAGTATATTTTTTAGTGAATTTACTATTTTATAATTTTTAATCGATAAAATCCGAATATACTTTTCTTGACAATTTATACATAGTAGGAGAAACAATATGTTGGAAGAGTTCAAAAAATTCCTGATTAAAGGGAATATGGTAGATATGGCTGTGGGGTTCATTTTTGGCGGTGCGTTTGCGACTGTTGTCAAATCAATGGTCAATAATGTGGTGATGCCGCCGGTAGGAAAACTGATGGGGAATGTGGATTTTTCCGATCTCTACATTGCACTTGACGGCAAAGAGTACCCCTCTTTGAGTGCACTTGAAAAAGCAGGTGCACCGGCAATAAAATACGGTATTTTTATCAACGATGTGATTTCATTCATCATTCTCGGATTTGTCGTGTTTATGTTCATTAAAGCCTACAATAAGCTTAAAGAACCAGAAGAAGAGGCGGCACCTACGACCAAAGTCTGCGGTGAGTGTGCCATGGAAATTCCTGTAGGAGCGAAAAAATGCGGTTACTGCGGCAATACGGCTGTGTGATGCGTTAGAGCATCCCCATCGCCAGCTTGGCTTCATCGCTCATCTTTTCCTGACTCCATGGCGGGTCAAAGACCAGTTCCACATCCAGACACTGCAACCCCTCCATCCGTTTGGGAATGGAGCGTACCAGATCGACGATCACTTCACTCATGGAGCATGTGGCGGAGGTAAGTGTCATGACGACCTTGCACCCGTCAAGACCGCTGGCAGGATTTTTCCAGCAGTCGATGTCGTAGACAAGACCCAAATTATAAATATCGACGGGCAGTTCAGGATCGTAAATGGTTTTCAGCTGCTCGATGACCTTCTCTTTCATTGCCTCGTCCATCTCTGCCCCTTCGGGTTTGAAACACTGCTCTTCCGTCTGCTCAAAGCGGTTGTCTACACCGCCGACTGGTGTGTTGTCACCTCCTGCACCGTTTCCGAACTTTCTCTCCCACGCAGCCATCTCTTCTGCATTGCTTGGGATGTCATCGAACTGAATATCGTTTGGGTCTTTCATGGAAATTCCTTTGCATTAAATTAGCATTTGTTGTTGTTATGCTTTTTGGGAGAAAAACACTTTTTTAGAAGTGTCTGTAAAATCGTTTCTCTACGCTTTTTCTTTACACTCCTGCGCATACTCGTACACCTTCTTCAAAAATGCCTGCAGGCTTTGCTGCCTTACCGGAGAAAGCAGTTCAATGATCCCAAGGTCATGGAGTTTTTCCGGGTTGAAATTGAGTATTTCATCCGTTGTACGGTTGGAGAAGATGTCAAGCAGGAGGGTAAGCATTCCCTTTGCCATCTCCGATGTGCCTTCTCCTCGCAGAATAAGCTTGCCATCTTTGCATTCGCCTACCAGCCATGCATCGGAGGAGCAACCGTGTACATAGGTATCATCGTTCTTCTCCTCGGGTAAGAGTGTCTTGTGTTTCTTGCCAAGGTCAAAGATGTACTCGAGTTTGCTGTCTGCGTCGGGAAAGAGGTCAAAGTCCTCTTTGTATTTCGCGATGGTTTCTTCCATGGTGTATCCTTAGGATGTCTGAATTAAAAATTATAGTGAAAACAGAAACAGTCTCTGCTTACTGTTCGTTTCCATAGTATGCCTCATCGAACAACGCCTTGATCACCTCTTGCTGTCGATGGTCTTTAACCTGCTCGATCAGTGTATTGGCAAAAGCGATGACGAGCATTTTTCTCGCTTCCGTTTCTCTGATGCCGCGTGAGCGGAGGTAAAAGAGCTGTTTGGGGTCAAGTTGTCCGGTGGTTGAACCATGGCTCGCTTCAAGCTCGTCAATATAGATCTCCAGTTGCGGTTTGGATGCCATATAAGCTTCTTCATTAAGCAAAATCGCTTTGGAGTTCTGGTGTGCCTTGGTGTATTTTGCCGAGTGCTCTACTTTGATGAGTGCATCGAAAATACCCCGTGTGTGTCCGTCAAGGATATTCTTCGCTTCCTGCTGTGAAGTAGAGTGTTCACCTCTGTGAATGATTTTCGAGACTGTACCTCGCTGCGCCTCTTTGTTGAGGTAGAGCAGGTGTCCTGCATCGATATATGCATAGGTGTCAAGCTCTGCTTTGAAAAGCTGCAATCCCATACCTGAACCGACATCAAAGCTTTTTAAAACTGCATTGGCATGCTGATTGAGCTTGAGTCTGTGTGAGGCTATCATGGCATAGCCGTTTTCATCCATCTTCTGGTTTTTGAGCATGCGAAGGGTACTGTCTGGCGAGACAAAGACATCATAGCCGTAGAGTACGAGCGTATCTCTGATGTTGTCGGCATGGAAACTCTCAAAAAGGGTCGCATGGCGGTTTGCCTGGTTGGACAGAACGATGCGGTAATTGATGAGTGCATTGCTTTTCGTATAGTGGTGTTCTACTTCTACATCGGTATCTCCGTCGAGGTCTATCTTGATGACATGCGGGCTGAGTAGATGACCCAGGTAGTACATCGGGTCGAAATGTGTCATGTCCATCGCTTGGCACTGGTCGTAATAGACACGCATATTTTTGGGTGCATGTGTGACGATACCGTCGACGATAACGATTTTCTCACCCTCTTCAATGGAGTGGGGAACATACTCAAGCGTGTTGTATGTTTCCTCCAGCAGTTTCTCTACCTGAAAATAGCGGTACTCTTCGCTCTTTTTGGAAGGCAGTCCAATGGCAAGCAGACGTTCGAGTGCCGGTGATGTGCTGTCTACACCGAGCAACGTCGCCGCATCCGTTAGCGATTTGTTGGCAAGTTCGATGGGTTTCATGCCTCTTCCTCGATGCTCTCGTACCCTTCCTCTTCAAGCTGTGCCACAAGCTCAGAGCCGGCTGTTTTGATGATGCGTCCCTCTTTGAGGACATGAATATAGTCAGGTTTGATGTAGTCGAGAATGCGGCTGTAGTGGGTAATGACAAGGAAACTGCGCTTGCCGTCTTTCATCATGTTTATCCCTTCAGAAACCGCTCTGAGTGCGTCGATGTCGAGTCCCGAGTCTATCTCGTCGAGAATGATCACGTCAGGCTGGAGCATCAGCATCTGCAATATTTCATTACGCTTTTTCTCACCGCCCGAGAAGCCTTCATTGAGTGAACGGCTTATCATGTCTGCCTTCATGCCAAGCATTTCAAGATATTTTTTCATCTCTCTGAGGAACTCTGCGGCATTGAGTTCCTCTTTGCCTTCGTGTTTGCGTTTGGCATTGACCGCCATACGCAGGAAGTAGGCGTTGTTGACCCCAGGGATCTCAACAGGATGCTGAAAACTCAGGAAAATGCCCTCGAGAGCACGCTCTTCAGGCTCCATATCGAGAATACTTTTGCCTTTGTATCGAATGTCACCTTCAGTTACCTCTACATCATAATGGCCGACAATGGTCTTGGAGAGGGTCGATTTCCCCGCACCGTTGGGTCCCATAATGGCGTGCACCTTTCCAGGTTCGAGTGCCAGGTTGAGTCCTCTGAGGATCTCCTTTTCTCCAATATTTGCATGTACGTTTTCAATTTCGAGTGTTTTCATCCTACGCTTCCTTCCAGTGTTAATTCAAGTAGTGCTTTTGCCTCAACGGCATATTCCATCGGCAGTTGTGAGAAGACCTCTTTACAGAAGCCGTGTACGATCATGCTTACCGCATCCTCTTCGTTGATACCTCTCTGCCTGAGGTAGAAGAGCTGTTCATCGCTGATCTTGCTGGTGGTCGCTTCATGCTCGACCTGTCCCTTGGTGTCCTTGCTCTCAAGGTAGGGAAAAGTGTGTGCCCCGCATCTGTCTCCTATGAGCAGAGAGTCACACTCGGAGTAGTTTCGCGCGCCATCGGCATTGGCACCGATCTTGACCAGTCCGCGGTAAGTGTTCTGCCCTTTCATTGCCGAAATACCTTTGGAAATGATGGTCGAGCTGGTGTTTTTCCCGAGGTGAATCATCTTCGTTCCGGTATCTGCCTGCTGTGCGAGGGTGGTCACGGCGACCGAGTAGAACTCGCCTACGGAGTTGTCACCTTTAAGAATACAGCTTGGATACTTCCATGTAATGGAGGAACCGGTTTCCACCTGCGTCCAGCTGATCTTTGCATTGTCTCCGGCACATATACCACGCTTGGTAACGAAGTTGTAAATACCCCCTTTGCCGTTTTCGTCTCCGGGGTACCAGTTTTGAATGGTGGAGTATTTGATTTCGGCATCTTTCATGGCAACAAGTTCGACAACAGCGGCATGTAGCTGGTTCTCATCACGCGTCGGGGCGGAACACCCTTCGTTGTAACTGACGTAGCTGCCTTCATCGGCAACGATGAGTGTTCTTTCGAACTGGCCGGTATTGAGCGCATTGATACGGAAGTAGGTACTCAGCTCCATCGGGCATCGCACCCCTTTGGGGATGTAGACAAAAGTACCGTCGGTAAAGACCGCAGAGTTGAGCGCGGCAAAAAAGTTGTCAGTCATGGGAACGACACTGAACATATACTTTTTGATCAGCTCCGGATAGTCTCTGATCGCCTCGGAGATGGAGCAGAAAATAACGCCGTGTTTGTTAAGCTCTTCGGTATAGGTGGTCTTGACCGATACAGAGTCGACGACCGCATCGACCGCCACACCGGCAAGCTGCTTCTGCTCTTCGAGCGGAATGCCCAGTTTCTTGTATGCTTCCAGAATCTTCGGATCGACCTCGTCCAGACTCTCCGGGCCTTTTTTAGGGGCAGCGAAGTAGGAGATGGACTGGTAGTCGATGGGCTCATACTCTACATGTCCCCATGTTGGCTCTGTCATCTGCTGCCACTTCTTCAGTGCCTTCAGACGCAGTTCGAGCATCCACTCGGGTTCCTCTTTCTTCTTGGAGATGAATCGTATCGTGTCTTCATTGAGTCCGGGCGGTACTACATCAGTTTCGATATCTATCTCGAAACCGAGGTTGTACTCACCCGAAACGGCTTTGTTGATCTCTTCTTGTGCCATGGGTTTTCCTAATTCGGAGTTATTTTGTATTATTTATAGCATAAAATGGATTAACGGTCAAGTGATGTGGATCAAGTTTTGTTGTTTTTCAAAAAATTATACTACTTTATCTTATGAAGGTATAGAATTTATGGATTATTCTGATATCATTTTCAAGTATATATAAAAGAAAAATGGAGGAAAAATATGTTACGAAAAATGCGAAGATACGCACTTTTTATGCTTTCTGCTTTTGTACTTTCAATGCTTTTGACTGGTTGTATACCACCTAATGAACATGTTGGGAAACCGGCACCACACAGCTATAAAGATGGTTATTATGATGGTGGATATTACCATCGGCCTTATAACGGTGACTACTATTATCGATAGCAATTCAAGTGTTTAGATTAAGCATAAAAAAGGAAAAGAATATGAAACGATTATTGGTAATACCGGCAAGTTTGTGTATTGTCGGCAGTGCTGCATCTGCTTCGATGTTGGATCAGCTTATTTACAATGTTGCAGGACAGGCAACCAATGCTGCAGGTGCAAGAATAGGAGACGAAATCTATTATGGAAGCTCTCGAAGTGCACCACCCCCCAAAGCACATCACAGATCTCACCACAAAAAGCACAAAAAACATACGGCACCGGCAAGACATCGAATGACGGATGAAATGCGAATACAAAGGGCATTGAGAAGTTTGGGGTATTACCGAGGTCCGATCGATGGAGAGGTAAATTCTTTCGAGACCCGCAGTGCGATTAAAAAACTCAATCAGGATTATGGCATCAGTAACAGCGCATCACTCAAACCTGAAGTGAAAGATTCCCTTATTTATCTTGGAACACTTTTTCAGTTTGACCGGTATTTGATTGCAAGAGGGACTGACAGCCGTACAAAAGGAAAGAAAATCCAAACAGCACTGAAAATACATGGGTTCTACCATTCTGCAATTGATGGTGCAATAGGTAGCGGTACACGAAGATCGATTGCGGAATATAAGGAAGCTCAGGGACTCTCTTTGGGTAATCGTTTGGACTTTGAAGAGGAGTATCAGCTTATTAGTACTGCAAAAGAGATGAATGATAAAAATATTGAAGATACACTTGCATCGCTAAAAGCGCTTGGACAGCCAGTCCGAACTACTGTACCAAGAGAGGCTATGCGTTCCTATCCGGCAGTACAGCCTGTACAACCACACTATCAACGACAGCAGTCAGAACCTGTATACCGTCAGACAGTTTCACAAGGTACTGTAGTAAAGCCCCAGACTGAAGTAAGGCCGCAAACTGCAGTACAATCCTCTTCACCCAAGCAAACAAGTCAGCCCGACGAGAATGTCAATCTTGAAAGCATGGAAATGTATACGGACAAAAAATAGCCTCTACACTGCTATTCATGCGAATGTATGGATAGCATCACTTTCCCATTTTGAATTTTTTAAATCCACATTATCAGTATTGATTTTTAATTTTGGACTTAAAAAGATTTGAAGTTTTGGGTGGAGCGGGAGACGGGACTCGAACCCGCGACCCTCAGCTTGGAAGGCTGACGCTCTAGCCAACTGAGCTACTCCCGCATGGAGTTTCGTTCAGACAGGGGTTCTGAACAGAGGCTGTGAAATAATCAGATGACATTATAGCGGAACAAGCTGAATAGACAGGCTTTATTCTTTTATGAAAATATGAAAACATCGATAAATCAAAGAAAATGTTATAATATATTTAATATATGGTTATCTAATAAACTATAAAGGGTCAATATGTTCCAATCGAAAATTATGAGGAAGTTACTGTTTCTGGTGTTGGGGCTGGTAACGGTCTATACCGCGGTAACTGTTTTTATTGCCATGCCAAAGATTGAAGAGAGCATACGTTCCCTTGAAGAAAAAAATGCCAATCTTGTTCTTGAGAAGATCGTTGTACTGACTGAAAATACAGGAAAAAATCTTCAAAGCTATCGAAAACTCGCATTGCAGCAGCACAAACAGGAATTGAAAGAACTTATGTCTGTGGTTGTGACCATGCTTAGGCATACAGATGAGGTTTTCACTCTTGAGAACAATGCAAGTGGATGCTATAAAGAACAGTTTTTGAAACTAATAGAGCAGATACGCTATGATGGAGAGAACTACTTTTTTGCATTTGACTACAATGCGTCGATGTTGGCACACCCTTTCATTGCCAAAGGCAGCGATATGAGGCATGTGAAAGACATTTTTGGAAAACCCATTGCACCGACACTCATAGATGTCGCACGAAAAAAAGGTGCAGGGTTTACCCGTTATTGGTGGCAGCGTAACGGAAAAGATACGACACCAAGGGAAAAACTTTCCTACAGTTATGACTTCAAGCCATGGAAGATGGTGATTGCAACAGGTGTCTATTTGGATGATATCAGTCAGGAGGTGAAACGAAGGAAACAGCAACTCTATAGCCAACTGCGTGAGATTGTACGGCATACGCGCATCGGCGAAAACGGTTATACGTTTATATTTGATGACAACATGATCATGCATCCAAACAACAATGTTAACAGTGAAAATTTTAAAAAGCTTCTCAATCCCGGCAAAGGGACATACATTATTGATGATCTCAAAACAGCGGCACATACAACCGGTCGTCTCTACTACAAATGGGACAAACCCAATGACAAGGGACATTTTGTGTATGACAAAATAGCATGGGTAAAGTACATTCCCTCTATGGATATCTATGCTGTTTCATCGGTTTACGTTGACGATATTGTGTGTACGGCACGTACCATACGCAACCAACTGCTGCTGATAGGTTTGCTTGTATTGGTACTCTCGTTGCTATTCGGAGCACTTATGTTGCGCTATTTGCTGAAACCCATGGAGACACTGACCCGTGTTGCCGGCGAGATCGCACAGGGAGATTACACAAAACGTGCACAGCTAAACAGTAATGATGAAATAGAAGAACTTGCGAAATATTTCAATATGATGGTCGATCGGCTTGAACTGCAGATTAAAACACTCGATCAGCAAGTAAAAGAGAAAACAAAAGAACTTGAGGTACTTGCAGTGACAGACCCTTTGACCAAACTGTATAACCGAAGATACTTTACGGAAATATCCAACGAGATGTTTGCCATGGCAAAGAGACAGAGGGAACCGCTGAGCATAGTGATGTTCGATATTGACCACTTTAAAAATATCAACGATACCTACGGACACCTTGTTGGTGATAGAGTAATAGGTCGTTTTGCGAATATTATACGAAACGTAAAACGCCAAAGCGATATTGCCTGCCGTTTTGGAGGAGAGGAGTTTATTTTATTGCTGCCGAAAACAGGTATTGAAGGTGCCAAAGAACTTGCCGAACGCATACGTATCTATGCTGAGTCTGAAGAGATTACAGTTGAAGACGGCAGGAGTGTTACATTTACCGTCAGTGTCGGTGTTTCAGAGTGTGACTTTGAAAGAGATGATAGTATTGAAGCGGTTATCAGACGTTCTGATGATGCCATGTATACAGCGAAAAAAAGTGGAAGAAACCGCACAGACATATTATGATGACAAGTTGATTATGATTTGAGAGAAGATAAAGGAGAGTCTTGTTGCTAGCTAGATGGTACCTCGGGCCGGAATCGAACCGGCACGGGCAAAGCCCATCAGATTTTGAGTCTGACGTGTCTACCAGTTCCACCACCGAGGCACGTGCATATTAACGCAGTCGAATTCTACTCGTTGCGAGCTTAAAGCTACTTAAAAAATATGTCAATTTGAGCTTTTTTCATAGCTGCCTAAAGTTTATCTGTTATAATGTCTTCATTAATTAATATGAAACTACTCTATTCAGGAATTTCTGTGAAGACTACACTGATCATAACCGCCATACTGTTCATTTACGGTGCATTCTCCACCTTTTTCAGAGATACCGCATTGGCAGGTAACATAGGCAAGCTGGTAGGAGATACCAATATTTATCTTTTTGGTTATTTTGCCTATGTCAATATTCCGCTGCTTTTTTATCCGCTTTACAAACTCTACACTGATGTAAGGGTACGTACCAATATTGATTTTTACCTTGGCTGGATACTGCTTTTTATTGCAGCGGCACTTTTTGAGGCACTGGTGGTAGAGAGCAGGGATGCCGGGTTCATCGGTGCCCAGGTCGTCTCTTTTTTGCAGCCTTACATCGGTAAAGCCGGGCTCTGGCTCTTCTGGATGATGGTCGTGACACTGGCAGCGGTATTCATTGTTGATGAGAATTTTGAGTGGCGCTCCCTGATTCCCGAAAGAAAAGCAAAAGGGGTGAAGCAAAAGAGGGTGTCACGCGGCACTTCCGACGATGCAAATGTATTTCTTCAGAGCGTAAAAAGAGGGGTTAAGCGTCTCCTTACCAATCCGTTCGCTTCTCCCAAACTTGAAGAAGAGATGATGCCTGCTATGGAGATACCCCTTGAAGAGGAGGTCATCAAACCGCTTAAAAGAGTAAAAAAGAGCACTCCGAAACCTATATCCCAAGCAGCGGCAGAACCAAAAGAAAAACCTGTTTCAAAAGTGGCCATACCTGAGCCGGAAACAGAAGATGCTCTGCCATTTGAGACTGAAGCGGATGAGGCGCCTGTAGTAACATCGAAGGCCGGTGTGGAGATTGTCAAGGAACTCGAGGAGAACTCCAAGCTGATGCAGGAGCTGGATAAAGGCAAAACGGAGAAGCCAAAGAATTTTAAACTGCCAAAACTCGATTTTCTGCAAAAAGCACCCAAACAGAAAAAACGCATCAATGAAGCGGAGATAGACCGCAAGTCGGGCAACCTCCTTGAAAAGCTTAAACTTTTCAACATCAACGGTGATGTCGTACGTACCTACAGCGGGCCGCTGGTTACGACTTTTGAGTTTAAACCAGCACCCAATGTCAAAGTCTCCAAAATACTGGGGCTTCAGGATGACCTTGCCATGGCGTTGAGTGCCGAGACTATCCGTATTCAGGCACCGATTCCGGGCCGTGATGTGGTAGGCATCGAAATTCCAAACGAGCACAGTGACATTATCTACCTGAGAGAAATTCTGGAGAGTGAGCTGTTTCAAAACTCCAAATCACCGCTGACCATTGCTCTGGGAAAAGATATTGTCGGCAAGCCGTTCATTACCGACATCAAGAAACTGCCGCATCTACTCATTGCCGGTACGACAGGTTCGGGTAAATCGGTGGGGATCAATGCGATGATCCTCTCACTGCTTTACAAGAATGACCCGGAGCACCTGAAACTGATGATGATCGATCCGAAGATGCTGGAGTTCTCCATTTATGATGACATTCCGCATTTGATTACACCGGTTATTACCGAACCAAAGAAGGCAATCGCGGCATTGGCGAATATGGTTGCAGAGATGGAGCGCCGTTATAAACTCATGGCGGAAAAACGGACGAAAAACATTGACAACTACAATGAAAAGGTACGCAAAGACGGCTCGGCAGAACCGATGCCGTTTATTGTGGTCATCATTGACGAGTTGGCAGATTTGATGATGAACGGCGGCAAGGAGGTGGAGACCTCCATTGCCCGCCTGGCACAGAAATCCCGTGCCTGCGGTATTCACCTTATTGTCGCAACGCAGCGGCCGAGTGTCGATGTGGTTACCGGGATCATCAAGGCCAACCTGCCTTCACGTCTGAGTTACAGAGTGGGACAGAAGATCGATTCGAAGGTCATTCTCGATTCAACGGGTGCAGACAGTCTTCTTGGGAGAGGAGACGGGCTTTTTACCCCTCCGGGAACGACTGGCCTGGTACGTATTCATGCGCCGTGGGCAACGGAAGAAGAGATAGAGGAGATTGTAGAGTATATCAAGGCGCAGCGCGCACCGGAGTATGACGAGAGCTATCTCATCGAAGGCGGCGGTGTTTCTGTCAATGAGGGGGAGAAAGAGATCGATCTCGATCCCCTCTATGAAGAGGCGAAGGCAGTGGTTCTCGCTGACAAAAAAACCTCCATTTCCTACCTGCAGAGAAAACTCCAAATTGGCTATAACCGTTCGGCGAATATTATTGAACAGTTGGAGGCGACCGGCGTTCTTTCCGCTCCCAATGCCAAAGGAAACAGGGAAATTTTGGGTTGATTTTACGTGTTCTATGGTAACAGTCTGTTTCAAAAAACCCTGTTTCATGTAACTATCCGACACAATCACCCAAATGCTTTTTTCTCCGCTTATCATTCAAATAAGATTTAACCCTATTTTGCTACTATATTACCTACAAATTATACAACAGGAGACCACTATGGCCTTAGTAGAAGAATACAAAGCACATACACAGGAGCGTGCACAACTTGGTGTACCGCCACTGCCATTGACTGCTGCACAGACAGCGGAGCTGGTAGAACTGCTCAAAGAGAGTCCGGTTAAAGAGCCGGATTACCTTTTGGACCTGCTGGAAAACCATGTACCCGCAGGTGTGGATGATGCAGCCTATGTCAAGGCGGCATTCCTCAATGACATTGTACAGGGCAAAACAACTTCTGAAGTGATCGACAGAAAAAAAGCGATCGAGATTCTCGGAAAGATGCTTGGCGGATTTAACGTAACACCGTTGGTAGAAGCGCTCAAACTCGATGACGAACTGGCTGCTGCGGCAGCAGAAGAGCTGAAAAACACCATACTTGTATATGATGCGTTCAACGATGTCAAAAAGCTGATGGATGAAGGCAACAAGTATGCCAAAGAGGTGATTGAATCTTGGGCGAATGCAGAGTGGTTTACCAACAGACCGGAACTTGCCAAAGAGATTACACTGACAGTCTACAAAGTACCGGGTGAGACCAACACGGATGACCTCTCTCCTGCGTCGGAAGCATTTACACGTGCCGACATTCCTCTGCATGCAAATGCGTTCCTTGTCAACAGAATGGATGACCCGCTTGAAACAATGGCAAAGTTGAAGGAAAAAGGACATCCTCTGGCATATGTGGGTGACGTTGTAGGTACCGGTTCTTCAAGAAAGTCCGGTATCAACTCTGTACAGTGGCACATGGGTCATGATATCCCTGGTGTACCTAACAAAAGAACTGGTGGTGTCGTCATTGGTTCGATTATTGCACCCATCTTCTTCAATACTGCCGAAGACAGTGGATGTCTGCCTATTCAGGCACCGGTAGACAACCTTGAAACAGGTGATGTCATTACAGTCAAGCCGTTTGACGGTGTCATTGAAAAAGACGGTAAAGTGGTTTCTGAGTTCACCCTCGAACCAAATACTCTGCCTGATGAAATGAGAGCGGGCGGACGTATTCCTCTGATCATCGGTAAAGGATTGACTGCTAAAGCGAGAGAAGCGCTTGGTATGGGACCTTCCGATGTATTCATGGCACCTGCGCAGCCTGAAGATAACGGAAAAGGCTATACGCTGGCACAGAAGATGGTCGGTAAAGCATGTGGTATTGAAGGGGTCAAGCCGGGTGTCTACTGTGAGCCTGTTTGTACGACAGTCGGTTCTCAGGACACTACAGGACCGATGACAAGAGATGAAATCAAAGAGCTTGCGGCACTGAGCTTCGGTGCGGACTTTGTACTGCAGTCTTTCTGTCATACAGCGGCATATCCGAAGCCCGCAGATATCGAGCTGCAGCACACACTGCCGAAGTTCTGGACAGAGAGAAAAGGGTTTATTCTCAGACCGGGTGACGGCGTTATCCACAGCTGGCTCAACCGTATGTGTCTGCCAGACACTGTCGGTACAGGGGGAGACAGCCATACCCGTTTCCCTATCGGTATCTCTTTCCCAGCAGGGTCCGGACTGGTAGCGTTTGCAGCGGTTACAGGAATGATGCCTCTGACAATGCCGGAATCTGTACTGGTACGTTTCAAAGGAGAAATGCAGCCGGGTATCACCCTGCGTGACCTGGTCAATGCCATTCCGTATCAGGCAATCAAGGACGGTCTGCTGACTGTCGAGAAGAAAGGAAAGAAAAACGTCTTTGCCGGACGCGTACTTGAGATCGAAGGACTCGAGCAGCTGAAGTGTGAACAGGCATTCGAACTTTCCGATGCTTCTGCAGAGCGTTCAGCAGCAGCGTGTACTGTCAAATTGGACAAAGAGCCTATCATCGAGTATCTTGAGTCGAACATCGTACTCATCGAAGAGCTGATAGAGCAGGGCTATGAAGACAAAGCGACACTGCAAAGACGAGCGGACAAAATGAGAGAGTGGCTGAAGAATCCTGAACTGCTTGAAGCGGACAAAGATGCTGAGTATGCAGCGGTTATCGAAATCGACCTCAATGAGATCACCGAGCCGATTCTGGCATGTCCAAACGATCCTGATGATGTGGCGACACTCTCGGAGATCCTTGCTGATCCAAACCGTCCTACAGAGAAAATCGATGAAGTATTCATCGGTTCATGTATGACAAATATCGGTCTCTTCCGTGCCTTTGGTGAAGTGGTCAAGGGTGAGGGTCCGGTCAAAGCGAGAACCTGGATCGTACCACCAACTAAAATGGATGAAAAAGAGCTCATAGAAGAGGGCTACTACGCTATCTTTGGTGCGGCAGGTGCGAGAACGGAAATTCCGGGATGTTCTCTTTGTATGGGTAACCAGGCACGTGTAGCGGACAATGCTGTTGTCTTCTCCACCTCTACGAGAAACTTCGACAACCGTATGGGTAAAGGTGCACAGGTCTACCTTGGCTCTGCAGAAGTCGGTGCTGTGGCTGCATTGCTTGGACGTCTTCCAACAAAAGAGGAGTATCTCGAAATCGTCAACAAGAAAATTACAGACGACAAAAAAGAGAGCGTCTACAAATACCTGAACTTCGACCAAGTCTCCAAAGAGGAGCTTGAAGCATTGGTCGAGTAAGGCTTTTCCTCTTTATTCTCCTGTCCCTGTCGGGGCAGGTATGTCCCACTATTTTTTATTCCCCAATAAAGTAAATTCACACTATAATACCCTAACACTTCACCGGGTCGGTCACATAATGAAAACAAAAGAAAGCAACATCATTCACATACTCCACTTCAGCGATACTCATGTAGGTGCACTGGTACGTCATATGGGCTGGAAAAAGTGGTTTAGCAAGCGTGGGATCGGTGCGATCAATCTGCTTCGCGGCAGAGCCAGCTATTTCGATGAAGTCGAAGAGAAGATGGCGGCGATGGTGCGCTTCAAAGAGGAGCAGGGCATCGATATTGTCATCAATACCGGTGACTACACGGCACTTGGGCTTGAGCATGAACTTTCACTGGCACGAGAGCTTGTGTCACCACTGATGATGCCGCCGCAAAACTACCTGACCGTACCGGGAAACCATGACATCTATGTGCATGAGGGTAACAGCCACTATCGGTTTGCCGCACACTTTTGCTCTGTGCTGCAAAATGATCTACCGGAGTACTGCCGCGGAGGGCATTTTCCGCTTGTGCGTCTTATTGGTGAGAGTGCTGCCATCATTGCTCTAAACAGCGCAAAGCCCAACCCCTGGCCGTGGCGCTCGGACGGGCATATTCCTACCGCACAGCTTGAGGCATTTGAAGAGATGCTCTCCGATGCAAGGCTAAAAAACAGATTTCTATTTGTCATGACCCACTACGCTCCGCGTCTTGCCAACGGCAAACCGGACAAAAAACTGCACGGACTACACAACGCCGACGATTTTTTACATATTTGCGCGCGCATTGAAAAGGGGGCGATTTTGTTTGGACATATTCACAGAACCTACCGTGTCGATGTGCCGGAGACGGGCATACCGCTTTACTGTGCCGGCAGTGCAACCATGGAAGGGCATGAAGGAGCCTGGGTCTATGAGCTCGATACGCATGCAAAAGTACTCAATGCCAAGCAGGTCTACTGGAACGGCTTGGCATACAGCTTTGAACCCGTGTGCTACTTGCGAGACCAGTTAGTGCAGTGATTTTTTTACAAACGCTTCGATCTGCTTTTGTGAAAGAAAACCGGAAACCCTGCCGACAACCTTGTTCTTTTTAAAGAGAATGATCGTCGGAAGACTGCGTATCTGGTAACGCTGCGCTACCTGCTGTTGGGTGTCGGTGTTCACTTCGGCAAAGGTCACTTTGCCATTGAACGTCTGTGCCGCTTTATTAAACTCCGGTGTCATTTTTACACAATATCTGCACCACGGAGCCCAAAACTTCACCAATACCGGTTTGTCACTTTTAAGCAGTGTACTGAGATAGTTTGCATTGGTCAGTGTTACAATGTGGCTGTTTTGGGCAAGTGCCAACTGTGGTGTCAAGAGGATCGATCCCAGAAGGATAAGTTTTGATAGTGTTTTCATACCTCCATTGTAGCTAAATTTTATTATTTTACAGGACTTAAGAAGCATTGGATAAAATTTTTATTATCAATTTCAGGGAAAGGAACAACTTCAATGCCAAAGCGGGGAAAAAGAAAAAGTTTTTGGAAGTCCATAGTGACTGTGGTGGCGGTATGCATGTCACTGCATGCGGAGGGAGTATCGGAACACAATACAACAAAAGAGCTGCCTGTCGATTTTTCCATGGTCATCAGCGGCGGTGTGAGTCTTGGTGCGTATGAAGCCGGATACAACTGGGCCATGGTACGTGCGTTGCGAAAAATAAAGGAAAAAGGAGGGCCTATAAAGCCTGAGCTGCGATCTATAACAGGGGCATCTGCAGGTTCCATCAATGCTCTCTTGACCGCTATGTACTGGTGTCAAAAAGATACGATCCCTTATGAAAACAGTGTCGAAGACAACCTTTTCTATGAAACATGGGTGAATCTTGGTATTGAAGATCTTGTCATCAAGGGACGGGATACGGAAAATAAAAGTACGCTTTTTAGTCGCAGGGAGCTTAAGCATAAAGCGAAGAAGATAATGGATCATCTTTCTAAAAAGGTCTACACCGATGGATGTGAAGTGCCTATGGGGTTTGCCGTGACAAAGGCAACGCCTATTGTTGAAGAGTTTCAGGGCATAAAGATAAAAAACCAGAATTTTTCCGTACCGTTTAGTTTCAACATTGAACATGGGAGAGTAGTCATTAGAAACAAAAAAATGCCTGACGAGAGTACCAACTTTTACATTTCCATTCCCGGTATAGAAAAGGATTATACTAAAATCACCGATGTACTCTTTGCCTCTTCTGCATTTCCCGGTGCATTCCAGCAGATCAAACTGACATATAAATATAAAGGGAAGGTACGTAAAAACTACTTCATCGACGGTGGTGCCTACGACAACATTCCGCTGCAGCTGGCAACCGAACTGAATGAAAAAGCGAATCTGTTTGTTTTTATGGACCCGAGCAACATGCGAAAAGAACCACCGTTGAAAGAGGAAGAGGAAGAGGAGGAACCGCCGGTAGGGTTCCTGACATCAAGTGCAGGACCGCTCTCAAGTTCAGTCGAGATTTTTCAGCAGATGAAGCTCCATCAGGCGATCAACCTCTACTTCAGAGGACATCCCGAACGCAGATTGATACTCTCATCACGCTATCATCCGCTTACTGCGGGTTTCCTGGAGCATTTTGGTGCCTTCCTCGACAGAAATTTTCGTCTTTACGATTACCATGTCGGGGTCTATGATGCCATCTACCATCTTGCCAAAAAGCTAAGGAAACTTGGAAAAATGGAAAGAATGTCCCAGACTGAAGCGATGGATTCTATTATGCATAGGCTTGGCATAGACAAGAACAAAGAGGTGCTAACCGCCTACAGATTTTTCAAAGCGACTGAATTTAAACAGCAGAAACCGGACAGAGACAATCGGTATGCTGCTATCTATTATGCCTTTGATCTGAAAGAGCGTGACAGCAGACGTTATTCGCTGGATGCTTTCAAGTCGTTTCTTGCCAAACTCGATATGCGTTACCTGCCTGTGAAGAAAAAAAGCTTTTTGGCAAATGCGAGAAATGACATTGATCATTGGGGAAAACGACCGCTACGCTACATTGTAAACCGTATTACGACACTGGAGAACGAACGGGCACTTGTCTATCCTGAATATGCCTCCGTTTCTAAAGGTATCAGCATAGGAGCATGGTTTGCTTCGGGGTTTCTCAAAGAGAAACAGGGGTGGGACATACAGCCTATGAACGCACCGGTAGACAAGGGACAGGAGAGCTATAGAAATGCATTGCGCTTCATTCCTACCGAAATTTCTACCGACACAACGAACGGTGGATTGAGTTTTGCCTATGAAGCATACTGGTATCACGATTTTGGCTTCCTTGACGGTCTTGAATTCAAACCATCCTACAACTTTCATGAGAGAGGCGGAGATTTTGTACGGATGGATGTCAATGCGTTTGCCGAATATGATGACTTTGTCAAGATCGGTGGAGGGTTCAGCGGCTTTGGCAATATGAAAGGCAGTTTCTATCAGTGCGACAATGCCTACGGTGCCAATGCCTATGTTGATTTGATGGATATCTTCCGTGTCACCTATGTCAGACGACACGGAGAAGATGTGGATCATAATTATCTCTATTTGGGGATCGAAAACATTCCAAGCCTCATCTACTGGCTGACACGCTAAAAGGTCTCAAAGAGTGTTTTGAACCGTTCAGGGATGCGTTTTGGGCGTCCTGCTTCTACATAGACCAGTGTGATATCCATCCCAAACACTTTGGTCTCTTTGCGCCATACTTCCTGTCTGAGTACAACTGACGTATTTTTCAGAGTGAGAATATGTGTCGTTACACCAAGCAGGTCACCCAGTGAAGCAGTTGCCAGAAAATCGGCATTCATCTTGCGCACCACAAAACCGCTTTTGTCTCCTTCCCCAGGCATGATGCCCTGTGAAAAAAAATGCTCGCTGCGCGCTCGTTCACAGTATTTGATGTAGTTGGCATGATAAACAATGCCCCCTGCATCGGTGTCCTCATAATACACTCGAATTTGCATTAATGACCTTTTTGTGAGATAGAGGATTATACAAAAGATTTAGTTGATTTTTCATGGAAATACTATATTATATTATATTGATTTGTATTATATAATATTTTTAAGATAAAATCTTGGTAACATTTAGTTATAATAAATCCTAAATTCATAATAGAAAAAGCCAAACCTATTGAGAAGTAGGGGCGGAAAGCCACGGGTCTTCACTTTGCATGAAGAAAGATAGCCGGGTTGCTACATGATTTAATTTCACAGGGAGACTGCAATGAAAATAAACAGGTGGGTAATACCGGTATTGTGTGTAGGTGTGTTGAGTACAGTAGGTGCAGAGACACTCAAAGAGGTTGTGGGTCATGTACTTGAAACAAATCCAGTGATCAAGGAGCGACTTAAAAACTACAATGCAACCAAAGAAGAGGTTGCCATGGCAGATGCTGGGTATTACCCTACGCTCGATCTACAGGCTGCGGGAGGTAAAAAATATACCAATCGTATTCATAATGACGGTCTGAAAGAGACCTATGATGTATTTCAGAGTTCATTGGTTTTAAGACAGAATATTTTTAACGGTTTCAGTACACATGAACAGGTAGAATATCAGAAGATGCGTACACTTGCAGCAGGGTTCAGCTACCTGGAAAAGGCGAATGATGTGACACTGCAGACCATTAAAGTCTATCTCGATCTGCTGCGCCAGCAAGCCCTTCTTCGCAACAGTCAGGTGAACGTCTCCCATAATGAAAAGATTTACCAGAAAGTATCTAAAGCCTATAAAGCAGGACTGACAACACTTTCGGAAGTGAGTAAAATACAGTCTTCCCTTTCACTGGCACGTTCAAACATGATGGTACAGAAGAACAAACTGCAAAATGCCATGTTCAACTTCAGACGTGTAACAGGACATATGGTTTCGCTTGATGCACTCTCCAAACCGAATTTTTCATTGAAACTGCCAGCAAGCCAGGAAGAAGCGACAATATATGCCCTTGAGTACAACCCTTCACTGATTGTGGGGAAATATAACATCAAGGGTGCAGAAGCACTCTACCGTGAGAGCAAGAGCAAGTTTATGCCGAAAGTCGATCTGGAAGTAAGTGGGAACTACAACGACAACTTTGATGTGCTGACGACTACGGATGACAGGGTTGAGGCGATGGTGGTGCTTAGCTACAACCTCTTTAATGGAGGTGCTGACGAAGCGGCCAGACGCAACAAACTGAGCAAACTGAGTCAGGAAGTAGAGGTAACCAACGACCTGCGACGTCAGGTCGTTGAGGGAATAGATCTTTCATGGAGTGCCTATGAGCTTGCCCAAGCCCAGATTCCATATTTGGCATCCTATAAAAAAGAGAGTAGTGAAACACTAAAACTGTACTCAAAAGAATATGAATTAGGTCAGCGTTCACTGCTCGACCTTCTTGCGGCTGAGAACGATTTGAAGCGAGCTAATGATGAACTGATCAATGCACGGTTTAATCTTTTGCTTTCAAAGTACCGTATTCTTGATGCCATGGGACTCACAATGGCCTCAATCATGGGAAATGTAGAGAGATACTACAATAAAGTTGGCATACATGGCACCAAAGGCATGACAACACACGATACACTGCCTGTGTCATTCGATAAGGACCATGACGGCGTTGTTGGCAATAAAGATATCTGTGCGAACTCTGCAAAAGGGATTAAAAAGTCATTTGGGTGTACCAAAGGGTACCAGTCTTTGAAAACAGTGAAGTTGGAGAGATAGTATCATGAAAAAAACATTTATACTACTGGTTGCAGGAGCAACAATGTTGAGTGCAGGCGGAGATATCTCTCCCGTTGAAAACACTTCAACCTGCGGCTTGTATACATATAGTTACATGCCCCAGTCAGGGGTAGAGCATCCTTGTATCGACACCGGTATTGCCAATGCGGTATCCGGAAAAATGCTTCTGAACAAGAAAATACGCTTTCATACTTCCTTGTATACTGACGGTCATACATTGACAGAGGCATCACAGCAGGCATTGCAACAGATGAAAGAAGCGCTCAAAGCACATCCAAATGCCTATGTCGCCCTTATAGGACATACTTCAGGCTATGCTGATGCAGGGCATTATGTCCCGTTGGACGGATGGAGCAGTTTTTGGCAAAGTCTGGGCGGAGAGCGTACACTTACGCAAGAAGAAGCTGCCAATGAAGTAAATGGCCGTATTAAAGATATATATGATGTATTGACTGGTAATGAAGGAATCAATCCTTCAAAAATCTATACAGAAAACAGACTGGCACGTGATCCTGTCTCAACGGAAGCAACCGGTGCGGGCCGTGCCTTAAATGAAAGAGTCGATATCCTGCTGCTGGATTAGGCAGCATGGTTATAATAGGCAAGGATCAATCTGCTATTGGTTGCATTTGCCAAGCAGTAGGTGAAAAATAGGAGTTTCCTCAATGAAAAAAATTATTGGATATTTAAAAGAGATAACCACCAAAGCATTTGCAAAAGATGCAGAAGGACACCTGAGACCACTATATCCTGGTGATGCGGTCCATGAGGGGGAAGTGGTTGTTGATATGTCAGGGAAAAAAATACCTGATGCATTAAGACATACAAAAGAGAACGAAGCAGACAAAACTGCATCTGAAACAGATCTCAATACCCCTCTGCACGGTGCTTCTCACAATCCGGCAGATACCAACAAACAAAAAGAAGGAAAGGAAGAAGAAAAACGTCATTCCAAAGAATCTGATGAACATACTCCCCGCTCTACTACTTCTACAGATGCGTTTGAAACCAATAATGATGAGATCAATGTTGAAGCATCATTGAGAGAAAACTATCTGAAAAGAGATCCAGTATGGTACCAAAATGCTGGTCTTATTCGGCAGACAGATGGAAATGAAGTCAATGTTGATGCACCGGTTCGAGATAGTGCTTTGTTTGTGGGGGATAGATCTTATCATGAGGATCATATACTTGCCATTCCGGACGATGCTATTGAGCCTCCTGTTGTCATCCCTCCTATAGAACCACCAGTTGTTCCTCCTGTGGAACCACCTGTTATTCCGCAAAATGATGACCCAGTGGTTGCAACGCCGATTGCCGATCAGAGCGACAATGATGACGATGCGATCAGTCTCGATGTCAGCGGCAACTTCTCCGATGTGGACGGCGATACGCTGAGCTTCAGCGCGAGCGGTCTGCC